>CAIKTE010000180.1 GCA_903830285.1 uncultured Chitinophagaceae bacterium
AGAATCTAAGGGTTCTAACAAGACTTTTTGGATCAAATCGCCCATCAGTCATGAGTTGAAAGTTGACCAAAGCCTTTCCCATAACGGGGTTTGCCTAACCGTGGAAGAAATATCCAATTCCGGCCACCGCGTTACAGCCATAGAAGAAACACTGCGTAAAACCAATCTCCATACTCTTCAACCCGGTTCGGAAATAAATTTAGAAAGATGTATGCTCATGAATGGCAGGCTGGATGGCCATATCGTTCAGGGTCATGTGGATTGCACCGCCACATGCAGCCATAAGAAACAATTGGATGGCAGTTGGGAATTTAGTTTCGCCTTCGACAAACAGTTTGCACAGCTGGTCATTGAAAAAGGCAGTATCAGTATCAACGGCACCAGCCTTACCTGTTACAATGTCTCTGAAACCAGTTTTACCGTTGCTATCATTCCCTATACTTATGACCATACCAATATCAAACATGTTACAGCAGGAAGTATTGTAAACATAGAGTTTGATATCATCGGAAAATATATTTTGCGCAAGATGGAATTGAGTAAATAGTTTTAACTCCCTACGCTACTCAATAATATTTTACTGTTACTGGCAGAACAGCACTCCTAGAATTCCCTGAATTATTGCAATAAGCAATGCTATATGCATAATTGCAATAAATTCTTATTTTTAATTCCTCATACAAGCTAGACCATGAAAAAACATTTTGTGTTATACCTTAATCCGCCGCGGCCAACATTTATACAAGACATGTCGGATGAAGAACGCAGCATCATGCAGCAACATGTAGATTATTGGAACAACCAAATGGCAAATAGTACTGTCATAGTATTTGGTCCTGTATTCGACCCAAATGGCGGTTATGGTATTGGCATTGTTGAAGTGGAAAACGAAGAAGATGTAAAAACCTTTATTGCCAATGATCCTGCTAACGGATTGAACAGTTATGAATATTTTGCTATGATGGCTGTTACACCCAAACATTAAATCTGTAAACCCCTTTAACTCAAGTCATATGAAACTTTTAAAATTATCTTTTCTTTTTACTGCTCTATCATTATTGTTTGTAAATAATATTTTGATGGCGCAGGAACATCATGAAGCAACAGTAAAAGGTCTTGATCCGGATTCAGTGATCTCTTGGCTCAAAAAAGGGAATACTGAATTTGAGAAGAATGAAAATATCAAACATGCCATCGATCCCAAATTAAGAATGGAATTAGCAAAAGGTCAGAACCCACAGGCGATCATTTTAACCTGTTCCGATTCCAGGGTTTCTCCGGAGCTAATCTTTAATAAGGGTCTGGGTGATCTATTTGTAGTGCGTGTTGCGGGTAATGTTACCGATGATGCGGTGTTGGGTAGTATCGAATACTCAGCCGAGCATTTACATACACCTTTGATCGTTGTGATGGGGCATACCAACTGCGGTGCTATTGCTGCTGCAGTAAGTGATCAAGATGACAAAGACGTACATACCGCAGACATTAATAATATGATCAGAACACTGACTGATAAAATTCAACAAGCTGTTCTTTTTGCAAATGAAAAAGATCCCGACCCAACCAGGAATGCATTGGTCTCTAACATTAAATACAATACCGCTATTTTGCGAAATACACATCCAACTTTAAGTAATTTGATTCAAAAACATGAATTAAAAGTAGTAGGTGCCGTATATCATTTGGAAACCGGTAAAGTAGAATGGCTCGATAAATAAATTATGTTTACAGGAATCATTAAAATAAAAAAGGAGTTGAACATTCAACTCCTTTTTTATTTTATAAGATCAATTACTTTTATTCTCCCACTAAGAATACTGCATTACTGAACATCATTTTACCATTCTCCCAGAACATCCTGAACAATGGATTATCGGCAAAGAATATAAAACTGCCGCTGCCACTTTCTGTTACGCCAAACAACACTGCATCCTTCAATTTATTCTTTACTTTAAATCCGCTGAAACCTGTTACATATCCATCTTTTTTCAAAACACCTACATTCCATCCTTCCTTTAAAAATTCATACTCAGATGGATCCTGTTTTAAAGTATAATAATAATTGGGATAACCATAACCCAAAGGATGTGTGTTATCAATATCCACTTTATATACCGCACCCGGAATAAAGTCGGAGAGAAAATCTTTTTCACGATCTGCAAATGCTTTTACATTATTGTACTCATCCTTGTTATCCTTTGCATCTGATTTTTCTTCTTTGCTTTTAATTCCAAAATCAGCACTTGCCAAAGCAGTTATGGCACCCTGCACTGCAATGATCTTCCCGCCACTTTTTTCAAAGTCTTTTAATTTTTCAGTAATGGCTTTATCATTCAGGTTACGATAATTACCATCAGGAATGATCAGTACGGTATAATTTTTCAAGTTCAATCTTCCCAGATCACTTGCTAAGATCTGAGTGATGGGATAATCCAAAGTTTGATCAAATAAATTCCACACTTCGCCAGCATCGCCTGCTGCCACTTGTTCTCCTGTTACCAATGCCACTTTAGGTGTACGGATCAAATGAACATCGGGACTACCGAAATCTGCACCCTTGTCCATATAACCTGTACTTACCGGATCAGCCTGAACATTGTATTTCTTAGAAGCACCCATTACCAGTGCATCCCAATAAACAAAAGCATTTCCTGTTTTTAAAATGATCAATGTTCCGCGATCATAATTCTTATTATTGTAAGTAAATGGTTTATCCGCATAACGGACCTTTACATTGTTCTTTAATAAATAAGCCAATACCTGAACACTGTTCATCGAGGTGTAGGGGATCAAATAACCATAAGCAGAATTAGTGATCACTATCTCTTTGGAAGCAGATGCCGTTGTTTCTTTCTTTTCTTTCAATGCATAGCCTTCCACGCCATAAGCATAAGGAATACTCCATGCAGTGATATCATAAGTGGCACTATCGGTCAGTTTGCTTTTCTGTTCAAATAAAACTTTTGCCAATGCGCTTTTGGGTTGATACATGGAAACTGCGATGGCATTATCATCGAGTTGTACTTCTTCTTCTTTGTTTGAAAAATAGCGATAGCCTTTTATCTTACCGCTTACATTACCGTATTCTATCCCGTTTCTGTCGAGTAGTGTTTTTATCGCCGCAATTTTGTTTGCATCTTTACTGCTAACGATATAAGTTTTATAATCCGCATTTTTTGCATTGCGGTTATCATCAAAGAACTTCTTGTACTCATCGATCAATTTTTGTGCATTCTTTGAAGACACTTCAATGGTGGAAAGACTTGTTGTAAAATGGTGCATGGCACGATCCACCAAGGTCAAAGTATCACCGCTTTTTTGTTTCACGCCCAATCCTGCACTGATACCACCCTGTTCAAAGGTCATACCGATCGCTCCGTTGTAAGTGGGATAAGTATCTCCGTAAGATGGATAAAACAGATCGAACCTTTCTTTGGTAAAATATAACCAACCCTTGGCATCAAAATATTTGGCATGATTTCTACCGATCATATCCTGAAAGTCGCGTTGCCATTTAGTGATCACTTCATGATAGGGTTCTGCAGCGGGTGCAAAATAATAGGGTTGATTGTATCCCTGTTCATGAAAATCAACATGTACCTGTGGCATCCATTCATTGTATACTTTTAAGCGTTGTTGTGTTTCAATTTGAGTTTGCCATGCCCAGTCTCTGTTCAGATCAAAATTATAATGATTGGTCCTTCCCTGCGGCCAAGGCTCTGCATGTTCTCTTGCCTGCGGATCTGTATTAAAGTTTTTTCCCACAGCAACATTATACCAATTCACGTAACGGTCCCTTCCATCAGGATTGATACAGGGATCAATGATCACGATCGTATTCTTTAACCATTCTTTTGTTTGTGCATTATTGGGATCTACCAGCGCATACAAAGTAAGCATGGCGGCTTCGCTCGATGCGGGTTCATTGCCATGTACATTATAACTTAACCATACTATCGCAGGCGTTCCCTCTGTGATGGGCGCCATTCTGTCTTTAGTTAATCCCGCAATACGTAAATTGTTTTTCCTGATGCCGTCTAATTTCTTCAGGTTTTCGGGTGATGCGATATAAGCGATCATCAATTCTCTTCCTTCATTTGTTTCACCATACTTTTCTGTTTTTACCATATCAGGTTTTGCCTGCGCCACAGCTTTGAAGTATTCCACAATTTTATGATGTCGTGTAAATCTTGTTCCAACTTCATACCCAAGAAACTGTTCCGGACTCTGCAGGGTTTGACCAACAGAATTGATACAGATAAGAACTGTTACGATACTTAAAGAAATTATTTTTTTCATGATTCAATAATGAACAGTGAATGTAATGAAAGTAAAAAAGCAGCCCAAATTATAGTGGCTGCTCTTTCATAATTAATTGATAAAAGTAACATGTCATACATGCTCTTTTGTTAAATGAACCTTGGTCATGTCTAAATAATGATTTTGCAACTGATGAATATAATGTACATCGGGATGATGCCGTTTATCTTCCCGGTACCACATATCAAAATGCGAGAAATCATTTGCTTTATGCAATAAGATCCTGAAAGATTCTTTCTTGTATTTTACGGTTGCATCAGGCAATGATTCTTTTGTAAAACCAAGAGCGGCCAGGCTTTCATCATTGATGGGGATGGGCTGTAGATCTTCAGTTTCGTACCAGAATTCCTGCACTTCTGTTTCTACGCGTACCTGTTTCTCGTCTCCGTTTAAACCTGTTACTTCCCCTTCTCTGGTTTTACCTTCATACTCGGCAAACAGCAGATCACCTACTTTTATGTCGTTGAATTTGATCATATGGAAATCGTTTTTTTGTTGGTCATTAAGTTACGACTGTTTTTGGTAATTGCAAATGTTTGGGACATAATTAAGTAAATGAAAACATCCTGAGCCTGAATTGCCCGGATCATTTCCTGCATAAAAAAAGCCGGTATAAAATACCGGCTTTCTCCATTCATTTTAATACAATCCTCTGAACCATGGAATACCTTCAAACCTGAATGGCCATGGAATACTTGCCAATATGATGATCAAAGCAATGATGTATAGTGTTGCTAATTTTCTGTTTTTCTTTAGCGCCGGAATATCTTTCTTAGCTACAGTTCTAGAGATTGTGATCAGGATAACAGCAATGATCATTCCTGTTATATGCTCTACTGCCCAAAAACGCATATAGCTGTCTTTCATAACAGCTGCACCAAACTGTGTAAAAAAAGCATATCCTTTATCCCCGGCAAAATATTGAAACAATCCAACCAGTATATTGATATGTGTAAAGACCAATAAGCGCAGGTTCCATTTTTTATCATAATCCGTATAAGGAGAATCTGCATTTACCAAACTTCTGAAAAGGTTTATGATCAACAATAACAAAATGATCCAACGCAATAAACTATGCAATCCTAATATTCCATTGTACATAAACTGTAAAATTAGAGGGTGAATAAAATTTCAATAAAATACGGGGGGTGTTTTGCAATGGGTATTGGACACGAATATAATCTACCACTAAGATAGAATCTAGAAATGATATCCCAATTATTTTGTAACTATTTTACCCAATCGGCCACAAATAAATTGGTATCGTGTCCGCCTCCGTTATTTCTATTGGATGAAAACAGTATTTTTTTGCCATCCGGGCTAAACATAGGAAATGCATCAAACCCTTTGTCGCGGCTGATCTTTTCCAATCCCTTGCCATTGATATCGGTCAGATACATATTGAAAGGAAAGCCATATTTATATTCATGATTACTGCAGAAAATGATATTCTTTCCGTCGGGTGTAAAATTAGGTGCCCAGTTGGCCTGTTCTAAGAAAGTGATCTGGTGCTGATCTGTTCCATCGGCATTGGCAATAAATACTTCCATATGGGTTGGTGCCACCAAATTCTCTTTCAGCAAAGACTTGTAGTCATCGATCTCTTCTTTTGTTTGAGGCCTGCTGGCACGCCAAACAATTTTCTTATCATCCGGACTAAACCAAGCGCCACCATCATATCCCAATGTATTGGTGATGCGTTTTACTTTCTCGGTCTTCATATCCATGATATACAGATCGATATCGCCATCACGAACCGAAGTAAAGATCATCTTCTTGCCATCATGCGATAAAGTACCTTCTGCATCATAGCCCTTTGTTTTGGTCAATTGTTTAATGATCTTTCCACTTGTATCGGCTAAGAAAATATCATAACTGTCGTAGATAGGCCAGATATATTTATTGCCGTATTTAGAACGATCGGGCAATGGAGGACAGGTATCCGCTCCCAGATGTGTGGATCCGAAAATAAAATGTTTCCCATCAGGTAAGAAAAAAGAACAGGTTGTTCTTCCTTTTCCAGAACTCACCATATGGTATTTGAAAGGATCTCCAAACTTCACAGGCATTTTCCCGATGAATAACTGATCACAATTCAATCCTTCTTTGGGATTGGTACGTTGAAAGATCACATACTTTCCATCGTAGCTCCAATAAGCTTCGGCATTGTCGCCGCCAAAAGTTAATTGCTGTATGTTTTTAAAATGCCTTTCATTGGCATACTGAACACTGTCGGTTGGGGTTGGCTGAACGGAGAACTGAACAGCGAAAGAAGATAAGATACTCAATAAAATAAAAGCGGAAACAATCAGTAAGGGTTTCTTCATAAATGTAAAATAAAAGTCAAAATTATGTTTGTGCTACCTAGCATTTGTCAAAAAACAGTCATTCATCAAAAAGCATTCTATTTTTGCTGCATGAAACAATTTATTTCTGTTGCAGTTGTTATGATAATTTTTCTACAAGCTTGCAACAATGATACTACAAATTCGGAAGATAAAAAAAGACTTAAAGGAAATACGGCTTTATTGCATCAATTAGAACAGCAGATCACTAAAAACCCCGACAGCAGCGGATTACGATTAAAATTAGTGGATGCATTAGACAGTTTAAGTCGTTATAAAGAAGCCAATGTTCAGATGGATTCATTGATCAAAAAAGACAGTATGAATTATGGTCTTTGGTTCAGAAAAGCAAAATTGCTGGAAACTGCAAAAGACACACTCAATGCCATCTTATCTTATACAAAAGCCATCAAGATCTATCCTTCACCCGACGGGCAATTACAATTAGCCAACTTATTGGCCGAATCTAAAAATGAAAATGCACTAGTGCTTTGTCAGCGTGTACAGGATCTTCGCCTGGGCAGGGACTATTCGGCACATTGCAACTTTATTGCGGGTGTTTATTTTGCAAGGATCGGCAACAAACAAAAAGCCGAGCAATTATTCGATGCCTGCATCAACGATAATTTCGCTTACATGGAAGCTTATCTGGAAAAAGGATTTATTTTTTATGATGCTCGAAAATTCGCCGACGCTTTAAAAATATTTCAGATGGCCGCCAAGGTCAATAATACTTATGCCGATGCCTATTACTGGCAGGCAAAATGTTTTGAGGCCCTGAACAAAAAAGAGGAAGCCATTAAAAACTATCAAACGGCATTGCTGCTTGACAAAGATCTCAAAGAAGCTAAAGAAGCTTTAAAACGCTTGCAATAGTGTTTAGTATGAATATGATGTTTTAGATTTGCTAGAGCAAAAACTAATATTTAAAAAAAGAAAAACTAAACCGTTCCGATAAACAGTAAACAATTAAACTAATAAACCTACAAACAATGCCCATCATCGCTCCTTCATTATTAGCCAGCAACTTTTTAAGATTAGAAGACGAATGCAAGATGCTGAATGAAAGCACTGCCGATTGGTTTCATCTGGATGTGATGGATGGAAGGTTTGTTCCCAATATCAGTTTTGGCTTGCCCGTGATAGAACATATCCGCAAAGCAACAACCAAACCACTGGATGTTCATTTAATGATCGAAGAGCCCGGAAAATTTGCAGAAGATTTTAAGAATGCAGGTGCCGATATTTTAACCGTACATCTCGAAGCATGCCCTAATCTGCATCGCAATATTCAGCAAATTAAAGCCCTGGGCATGAAAGCAGGGGTAGCATTGAATCCTCATACTACGGTTCAGTTGCTTGCTGATATTTTACATGAAGTGGACCTTGTTTTATTGATGAGTGTGAATCCCGGATTCGGTGCACAAAAATTCATCTCGCATACCGTAGGTAAAGTGCGTGCCCTAAAGCATATGATCAAGGAAAGGGGATTAAAAACACTGATAGAAATTGATGGCGGCGTTACACTCGAGAACGCTCCCGCCATACTGCATACCGGAGCAGATATTTTAGTAGCAGGCAATACCGTTTTTAAAGCCGATGATCCTAAAGCGATGATCGCAAGATTAAAAGCCTTGTAATTTATTGTTGATTGCATAACTGAATGGATCTTTAAATGCTGCCGTTTTCTTCCTACCCTCTTTTGAGTTACATTAACAATTTATTTGGTTTCAACGAAGGATGAGCGAACCTCTGCCGAACAGACACGGAACAAACCCTCCCTATTTTACAAGACCCTTTTAATGGACAAAACCAGTCTTTCTTCCTGACCTGTGTATTATCTGCTTCGTATCTTTTTGCTGATTTGTTCGAGCGTTCTTCGAGTGCCCTGCAACAAAACAGCTAGAAGGTAGCAGGAGATCACGAAGGAATTACGAAGAAAGCAGTAATAAATCAGGGATAATTTTCATAGCGCTCAAAATGATAAATTAAAGATCCTAAACCCGCTAATAATTTCCCTTTATCACAAAAAGAAAACCATAAGTCTTTTTACATTTGGAATGCTTTCAATTAGTACTGATGAATCTACTTTTCGCATCGGTACACAGTCAAATTTCTACTCTTATTGCTATTGATTAAAAAGAAACGGATGTAATATATTTTATTAAATAAACTGCCATGATCAACAAAATAACAGCATCCTCGAAATTATACATGTTGGTATTTATCATGTCTTTTTTCATCATCGCGATCGGAGTATACGGGATCATTGAAATGAAAACAATGAATCAAAATACCGGGACGCTTTATGCTGATCGTGTGTTTCCCTTACAACAATTAACCACTATACGATTTGCATACGCTGCTAAAATCATCTCTGCAGTAGAACAAGTACAAACCTCCAAACTGGGTTTTAAAGAAGCAACAAAAAAAATACTGGAAGCTGAAAAAAACATTCATGAAAATTGGAAAGCATATCTGCTCACTTATCTAACACCCGAAGAAGATCGATTGGCCAAACAAACTTCTGTGTTAATGAATCAATCGATCCAATCAATTGAAAAGCTGAAGGCCGTTTTGAACAAAGAAGATATCAGTGGATTGAATAAGATCATCAATCAGGAATTATATCCTGCATTCAATCCGGTAATTGAGAAGTTGAGTGAATTGATCGAATTACAGGTAACAGTTGGTGCTGCAGTATATAAAGACAGTAATAAGGTTTATCATTCCTCTTTAAAAAGACTCATCCTCCTGATCGCACTATCTCTGATCCTAGCCATTCCTCTTTGTTACTATTTGATCAGAAATATCAAAGATTTGATCAGAGATCTTAAAGAAAGCAATGAAACAATAAAAAAGAGCGAGGAAAAACTCTGGGCATTTATTAAATATGCTGGTGATGCCATTTTCATCATGAACGAATCACTTTTTATCGTTGATATAAACGAGAGTGCCGGTAAGCTGCTGGGATATTCACGCGAAGAACTTTTAAGAATGAGAATCCCGGATATCATGACTGCCGCTGAACAAAAATCGTTTCCATTAAGATTGGATGTAATAAAAAAAGAAGGGGCATCACTGCAGGAAAGAAAATTAAAAAAGAAAGATGGAACTTATGTAGATATAGAAGTGAATATAAAATTGCTTGAAAACATTGGATACATATCCATCATGCGCGACGTTACAGAACGAAAAATAACAGAGCTTGCTTTAAAAGAATCTGAGGAAAAATACCGTTACCTGTTTCAAAATAATCCGGCATTTATCATTATTTGGGATCCCCAAACCCTTCGCATACTGGAAGTGAATAATACGGTATTGGATACATACGGGTACAATAAAGAAGAATGGGAAGAAATGACGATATTGGATTATCGCAGTAAAGAAGATCATGAGAAAATAAAAGCATTTGCAAAAAGCATGATCGAAAGTAATGAAGTGATCACAAGAAGAACATGGCCACATTTGAAGAAGAACGGGGAAGAAATGCTGATGGAGGTTGAATCGCATAAAATAATGTACAATAAACGCAATGCCATTCTTTCGCTTGCTATTGATGTTACAGAACAAATGAATACCCAAACGGCATTAAGGAAAAGTGAGGACTGTTTCCGATCCCTGGTTGACAATGCAGCGGATGCCATTTTTATGGTGGACGATTCCGGGATCATCTTTGACGTAAACCTTAGTGCTTCTCAGTTACTCAATTATACAAAGAAGGAATTGATCGGAATGTCTGTTTTAAATTTATATCCAACTCATATTCGGGAGGGTGTGCCGGAATTATGGGATATACTCAGAAAAAATAAATCATTTACAAACGAAACAAAATTGCTCAGGAATAATGGCAGTTCCGTTGAGGTGGAAATAAGCAGGACGATGCTACCTGATGCTTCGGGAGCCATTGCCATTATTCGCGATATTACCGAACGTAAAGTAGTAGAAGAAAAGATAAAAAATAGTGAAGCAAGACTAAAAGAAGCACAGGCAATAGCATTGCTGGGTAGTTGGGAGATCGATTTGGTGAATAATATTCACATTTGGTCGGATGAGTTTTATAAGATATTCGGCGTAAAGAAGGGAGAAATAGAACCTTCTACCGAAGCTTTGCTTTCTTTCATGTACCCTGATGATGTGGTGAAAGCACAGGAAGAGATCAATGAAGCTTTTCAAACTTACAAAGAATCGACTACTGACTTTCGCTTTTTAGGAAAGGAAGGAACAAAGAGATACGCGTATATTGAATGGAGATTTGAATTTGATAAAAACAAAAATCCTATCAGGTTGTACGGGACTTTGCAGGATATAACAGAAAGAAAAATAGCAGAAAGAAATATCAAACAATCTGAAGCCAATTATCGGCAATTGTTTGATCTTAGTCCGGCTTCCATGTGGGTGATCGATGAACAAAATTATACATTCCTTCAGGTCAACAAAGCCTGCATCAACAATTATGGTTACAGCAAAGAAGAATTTGCAAATATGTCCATTAAAGATATCAGCCCTGGTTACAATGAGATCAATAATGAAAACGGTTCCACAAAAAAGAGTATGCTCAATTCCATTTTTATTGGCGAGCAAAAGCATATTAAAAAATCTGGAGAGATCATGGATGTTGTTACCTCCAGTATGTCGATCGTATTAAACGGAGAAAAGAAAACATTGATGATCGCATTAGATGTAACAGAAAAGAATCTATACGAACAGAAACTAACAAGAGCTGCTATAAAAGCACAGGAAGATGAACGATATGAGATAGGAGGAGAACTGCATGATAATGTATGCCAGATACTGGCTACATCACTGATCTATCTGGGATTTATAAAGAAAAAATTCTCGCAAGAAGCTGCTGATCTGTTTGGAGAAACACAAGGATCCATAACGCTTGCATTGAATGAGATCCGCAATCTTTCACATCGTTTGGCCCCAGCATTTTTCGATAACACATCATTAGATGATGCATTCAAACATTTATTGAACAGTTTCAATATTGAAAAAAAATACGAGATCAGCTTACATTTTGATACGGTTGCCAAAAGCTATCCGATCAGCCGTGAACTGCAGCTGAATCTATACAGGATATTACAGGAACAATTGAGGAATATTTTAAAACATGCAAAGGCTTCAAGGATTGAAGTAATCGTTACCATTAAAAATAATATACTGCAAATGCGAATAGCAGATAATGGTATTGGCATTGATACTAAAACAATTAAAGAAGGAATAGGATTAGCCAATATGAACAGAAGAGCACAATTGTTCTCTGGTAAATTTACTCTGGTAGATCCTGTTGAAGAAAAAGGATGTGAAGTGCTGGTAGAAATACCTCTTTCCAATAATAACTGATCATACTTGCTAATTTTGCTCAACGGTTTTTGTTCTAATATTAATGGCCTGTAGCAAAATAATTTCACAATTTCTTTACAGCATCACTCTACTAATTTTTCGAACTTTGATCTTATAGCTTTCCACATCTGTTGATAAGAAGTGTTAGGTATTATGGGTTGATTAAAATTAAATTTGAATTGGAAGGATTAGTTAGTACGAACCCATATATTCTCATCATTAAACGGGCAATCATTTGACAGACACAATCATTAACCTCGAATCCGTTAATCCGATTGAATTCTTCGGTGTAAACAACGGAAAATTAGACCTGCTCAAAAAGAAATTTCCTTTATTAAAAATTCTCTCCCGTGGTACGCAGATAAAATTAAGCGGCGCACCTGAACAAATCGACAATGCGAAAGAGAAGATCGATCTCATCCTTCAATATCTCGAACGCAATGGTCATTTGAGTGAGAATTATTTTGAGCAGATCCTCGGCGGCGATGATGCCGAGACCATCGACAATTTCGTAGATAAAAATCCGAACGACATTTTAGTATTCGGACCAAATGGTAAAACAGTAAGGGCCAGAACAGCCAACCAGAAAAAAATGGTGCAGGCTGCAGACCGCAATGATGTTGTATTTGCCATCGGGCCTGCCGGTACAGGTAAGACCTATACTGCAGTTGCATTGGCAGTACGCGCATTAAAAAATAAAATGGTCAAGAAAATTATTTTGACCCGTCCCGCAGTTGAAGCAGGAGAAAGTTTAGGTTTTTTACCGGGTGATCTGAAAGAAAAGATCGACCCCTATTTACGCCCATTATATGATGCACTGGATGATATGATACCCGCTGATAAATTGGGTTATTATATGACCACACGCACCATTGAAATTGCACCACTCGCTTATATGCGCGGAAGAACTTTGGATAATGCTTTCATCATTTTGGATGAAGCACAAAACACCAATGACCTTCAGCTGAAAATGTTTCTAACACGTATCGGTGCCAATGCAAAAGCCATCATTACAGGTGATCCAACACAGGTGGATCTGCCGAGAAATATGCGCAGCGGTTTGGATAAAGCCATTCGCATTCTCGACAATATCGATGGTATTGCACATATTGCTTTGAATGAAGAAGATGTGGTTCGTCACCGTTTGGTGAAATCGATCATCAAGGCTTATGAAAAAGAACACGAGAAAGAAGAACAGGCACACGGACATCGTTAAAATATTTGTTTGATAAAACAGAAGGCGGCTTTGGCTGCCTTTTGTTTTATAGAATCATTAGGATTGTTAAAACCCTATCATTCGATCAACATGAAAGAAAATGGTTATTTTTGATGACTATTCTAACACAAAAAAAGGATAAAATGAAAAAGCTTGTATTTCTTCTGCTCCTTGCATGCGCTGTAAATGGCAACGCACAAACAATCGGAGCCGAACCCATTAAGAAGAGTACATATGATCCCAATGCTTTAAAATATTCAGGGTCCATACGATCTGCAAAAAAACCTGTTAGCACTAAAAAATCATTTTCTTCCGCTCCTGCATCAAATACATCGACAAATACAGCGACACATGCATCAACAACAACACCTGCTATTTATCCGGATCAAAATCCCTCTTCGAAAAATATTGTATATCAATATATAGATACTTTATACCCTAACAGTGAAAATCATTTTCCCTTACAGGGCAATGCCGGCATTGGAACCAATGCGCCACAAGCTGCTTTAGAGATCAAAAGAAATGCAGGTGATACCAGAAAGAAAAATGTTTTATTACAACTCAGTAATCAATGGTCGGCAAACGGGCAAAACGAACCCAGTATCATGTTTTCAAATGGTGACATCAGTTCTATTGAAAATGTAAGTTACTGGACGATCGGTGCCAGGGTTTCAGGAGATAAAACATTGAATACGCCGCAGACCTTTAAAATTTCTCATAAACCTATAGGGAGCAATGTGGAAATGGAATATTTTTCTATTGACTCTTATCAGGGCAAAGTAAAAATCGGTGATGTGAATTCTAATGTGGATGGCTATAAATTATTTGTGGAGGAAGGCATCCTGACAGAAAAAGTTAAAGTAGCTGTGAAGAATTCTGATGACTGGTTCGATAATGTTTTTAATAAAGATTATAAATTGATATCATTAAATAGTTTAAATGATTATATCAACATCTATCATCATTTACCGGATATGCCAACAACAGATGAAGTAATGAAAAATGGCATTGATCTCGGAAAAATGAATGGCTTGCTGTTAAAGAAAGTAGAAGAACTGACAAAATATATGATCGAAATTAAAACTGAATTAGATCAAACAAAAAAAGATCTGGAAGAAACAAAGAAGATGATCCATAAAAATTAATTCGAACTTATATCATTAAAAAGCCGCAGATAAAATTTGTCTGCGGCTTTTTAATTATTGAAATGACCGGTTAAATTATAAGGATCATTTTCCTTTCAAAATATCATGACCCATTTTATCGCGCTTGGTGGTAAGATATTTTTCGTTGAAAGGATTTGATGCGATCTCAATAGGAACAATATCTACGATCTCCAATCCATATCCTTTTAATGCGGCACGTTTACGGGGGTTGTTACTCATTAGTTTTAATTTGGTAACACCTAATTTTCTGAGCATCTGTGCACCCACGCCGTAATCTCTTTCATCCATACCGAAACCCAGGTGCAGATTAGCTTCTACGGTATCCATTCCCTCTTCCTGTAATTTATAAGCCTTTAATTTATTGATCAATCCAATGCCTCTTCCTTCCTGATTCATGTATAAAATAACACCTTTGCCTTCGGCCTCTACCATTTGCATGGCTTTATGCAATTGATCGCCGCAATCGCATCTGAAGCTACCTAATATATCTCCTGTAAAACAACTGCTGTGTACCCTTGTGAGAATAGGTTCACTTTCATTCCATGTTCCTTTTATTAATGCAAGATGCTCAGCACCGGATGTCTTTTCTTTAAAAGCTGCTAATTTAAAATGGCCATATTTAGTAGGCATTTCAACACGGGTGATCTCTTCTACCAGAGAATCTGTTTGTAAACGGTATTCGATCAGATCCTTGATAGAAATGATCGTAAGATCGAATCTTTTTGCAATTGTCAATAGTTGGGCTAATCGAGCCATGGTTCCGTCTTCATTCATCACTTCAACCAGGACGCCTGCATGCGCCAAACCGGCTAATCGGGCCAGGTCGATCGTAGCTTCAGTATGGCCTGCCCTTCTTAAAACACCCCCTGTTTTAGCCCTTAGTGGGAAAATATGCCCCGGCCTGCCCAGATCATCCGCTTTCGTTTCGGGATGGATCAATGCTGCAATGGTTTTGGCCCTGTCCTGAGCAGATATCCCTGTGGTGGTACCCTGACCGATGAGATCGATGGATACTGTAAAGGCAGTTTCATGTAAAGAGGTATTGGAAGTCACCATGGGCTGCAGATCCAACTGCCTGCATCTTTCCTCGGTTAATGCCACACAAATCAAGCCCCGTCCCTCTTTGCTCATAAAGTTGATCACTTCAGGGGACGCAAATTCTGCTGCAATAATGAAGTCACCTTCATTTTCACGGTCTTCATCATCCACTACAATAACCATTTTACCATTCCTGATCGCTTCTATTCCTTCAACTATAGTATTCAGCATTTCTAGATATTTTTTCTTGGCAAAATTACAGTTCCTGCAACAGTAAAGATTTGCTGATTACAAATTGATTCCTCAGTTTGTAAGAAATTGGTCAAAAAAGCTGCATTTGGGCTGTACAAAATCTAAGGAGGGTCGCAAACACAAAAGAAACTAACATATTCTGAATAAAAAAAACAGTTTGTTAATATTATGTTGCAATAGTAAAGGGATTATTTGCTTTATTTGCAACTGAAAATTTAACATTATGCTTAGTAAAAAATTTTTATCACTACTATTGGCTGTAACATTATCAGTCACGTTAATGGCGCAAGAAACTACGTCTGAAATTCAGGGTACCGTTTCAGATGGTGCAAACTTAGTTGCCGGCGCTTCAATTACAGCCATACACACTCCAACAGGTACAAGGTATGTTACTACCACTCGTAAAGATGGTCGTTACAATTTATCCAACCTTAAAATTGGTGGGCCTTACACAGTAACAGCCAGTTTTGTGGGTTACAAGACCGAAAAACAAGAAGGAATCATTCTTGCTTTAGGTCAGGAATTCAGAGCTGATTTTGGCTTAAAATTAGACACTAAGACACTGGAAAGTGTTACCGTAAACACTACAGCCCGTCAGAATAAAATATTCAGCACTAGCCGTACCGGTAGCCAGGAAGTAGTTACAAGAGCTCAAATTGAGCAATTGCCTACGATCAACCGTTCTATCAGTGACTTTACAAGATTGGAACCAACAGCAAATGGTTTAAGCATAGGTGGTCGTACCAGTCAGTATAATAACATGACATTGGATGGTGCTAACTTCAATAACAGTTTTGGTTTATCTTCTACTTTGGGCGGACAAACAAGTTCTCAGCCTGTTAGTATGGAAGCGATCGAACAAATTCAAGTTCAGGTTTCTCCTTATGATGTAAAACAAGGCGGATTTGCAAGTACAGGTATCAATACAGTAAGTAAAAGTGGTACCAACACTTTCAAAGGAACTGTTTATACTTATATGAAAAATCAGAATTATCAAGGTTATAATGTAAGTGGTGTAACCGTTCCTAAGACCGACTTTAATTATAAGATCCAGGGTATTTCATTGGGTGGACCGATCATCAAGAATAAAGTCTTCTTCTTCTTCAGTGGAGAACAAGTAAGACAAACTGCACCTTCTTCCAGTTATATAGCTTCAGATGCATCGCATCCGATCGCTTCCGGTTCAGTTTCTCAGGCAAATGCTGATACTTTAACAGCTTTATCAAATTTTTTACAGAGCAAGTATAATTATAATCCCGGTGCTTTTCAGAACTTCTCTTTCCAAACTAACAGTGATAAGATCACTGCTAAATTAGATTTCAACTTAGGTAACAGCACATTGACTTTAAAATACAATTATTTAAAATCATTTGCTGACCAGTTTGCAAGTACCAGCAGACCAGGTAGTGGATTTGTTACTGGTGGTCAACCGGGTAATACTTCAATGCCTTTCTTCGGAAGCGGTTATGTGATCAACAATAACTTCAACATCTTCTTAGCAGAATTGAATACAAGGTTCAGTAATAAATCAACAAACAAATTCCAGGTTGGTTATACTGCATTAAGAGATTTCCGTTCAGCACATACAGCTTCTGATTTCCCATTAGTGGATATCCTGAATGGTGGTAATATCATGACAACTTTCGGATACGAGCCTTATACTTATAATAACGTATTGAATACCGATGTATATCAATTCAACGACGTCTTTACTTTATATAAAGGTGCTCATGAGATCACTATCGGAACTCAGAACTCTTACAAAAAATATCAGAACGCATTTGCACCGGGATGGAATGGTGCTTATCAATTCAATTCCCTGACTGATTTCTATAATGCCGCAAATAACGGTACTATGAATACTTCAGGAACTACTACTACCAATAAGACCGGATATTATTTACAATATTCAGCTTTACCTGGTGGTGCATTCCCATGGGCTTATGCCGGTTCAACTGAGTTGAGCTTGTTCTTACAAGACAAATGGCGTATGTCTCAGAATTTCACATTGACTTATGGTATCCGTGCAGACTATACTGCTTATAAACAAGCTATGACCGATAATGCAGATTTTGATGCTTTAAAATTCAAAGATGGCGTTTCCTATAATATTGGTCAGGCCCCAATGACTAATCTGATCATCTCTCCAAGAGTTGGATTTAACTGGGATGTATTGGGTGATAAAACATTACAATTCCGTGGTGGATTTGGTGTATTTGAAGGCGCTCCACCATTTGTATGGGTTAGTAACCAAGCAAGTAATAATGGTGTACAGTTCGGTTCATTTACTGCAAACGTAGGTGGATCTACTTCAGCTACACCTAGTTCATATATTGGTTCATATCCTTTCAGTGCTGACGTTAATAAATACAGACCTTCAAGTGGTGCTGCACTTTCTTCTTACAGTACTGCATTGGTTGCAAGCAATTTCAAATATCCTACTGTGTTAAAGACCACTATCGCAATGGATAAGAAATTCGCAAAAGACTGGATCTTTACAATTGAAGCAAATTATTCAAGAGATCTGAATGCCGTTTATTATTCAAACACCAATCTTAATGAGACCAATGCTTATGCTTTGGCAGGTGCTGATAACAGATCTCGTTATTTGACAACAGTGTCTACCAGTAACAAATATTATTACGCAGGTACTTCATCAAAAAATCCGAATATTGGTAACAGCATCTTAATGAGTAATAATTCACAAGGATTTGTATTTACCGGAACTTTCAGGATTCAAAAGAGTACACGTAATTTCACAGGATCATTGGCTTATACTTATCAATCAGCTTTGAATACTGCTGAAGGTGGAAGTACAGCTTCTTCTTTATGGAGTGCTGCTGCTGTTGGAAATCAAGATCCTAATGCTGCTAATTTAGGTTTTGCTTCTTATTATCAACCACATCGTATCATTGCTGCTATCACTTACAAATTAGTAGAGAGCAAAATGTTCAACACTACTTTTGGTGCTGTTTACGAAATTGCTCCTAATGGTACTGGTAACTATACTTACAATGGCGATTTAAACGGTGATGGTAATACAGGTAATGATCTGATCTTTATTCCTAAAACTCAGGGTGATATTAATCTTGTAAGAGCAGGTTCAGGTGGTAATGGTACTACTGCTACTCCTGCAGATGCAAGAACTGCCGGACAGATTTGGAGCCAATTGGATGCTTTCATTCAAACAAGCCCTTACCTGAAAAAACACCGTGGTGAATATGCAGAAAGAAATGCGAATGTGTATCCTATGTTCAATAAACTGGATGTGAATGTTACACAGAACATCAATTTCAAGGCAGGAACTACCATGCATACATTGCAAATTTCGCTTGATCTGATCAATGCTGGTAATTTGATCAACAATCATTGGGGAGTGGCACAATCACCGATTGTCAGCAATTTCCTGAAGTATGAAGGTTTAGTTACTTCTACTTCAAATGCGAATGGTGCTGCATTGAATACACCTTCATACTCAATGCCATACCAAACAGGTTCAACTCCATATTCAAATGCATTCGGAAATACAACAAGTATTTTCTCACGCTGGCAGATGCAATTGGGTCTCAGATATTTGTTTAACTAATTATTTGAAACTTTTCCATATAAAAAAACCGCTTCAAATTTGAAGCGGTTTTTTTGTGCTTGTTTTACAAGAAGAAATTATCTTTTGCCCCATCCCCATTTTAAAAAATCAGGGAATGCTCTGGCCCATGTTTCTACATCATGCTTGCCATCTTCCAGTTCAAAGTATTTGATATGCTGATCGGTATAGCCTTTTGCTTTCAATTCAACGATCAGATCCAGGGTATCGTCAATGCTGTCGATCACACCATTCTTATTCCTGTCTTCTGTTTCATCCAATGCACCGCATTCAAAAAAGAATTGAAGCCATGGATAAAAATGACCATTCAAGATCTGTAAATGCATGAGGCGATCTGTTTCATCATTATATTCATCATTGTATCCTTTTCTTCTCCACCATAAGCTTCCGCTGAAGACTCCTATCTTAGAAAATTCATCTGCATGATTATAAACGATATCCAGAGCACTCAAACCACCCAAAGAAAATCCCGCAAACGATTTCTCTTTAAAAGAAGGCGCATTGTATGTTTTACGGATAAAAGGCAGTAACTCGTCAAAAATGAATTTAGCGTACAAACCTGCTTTATCACCCCTCCCTTTAAAATCGGCGCTGTAAGCAGTGCCGTATTCGCGTTTTCTTTCAGCACCGCAATGAATGCCGATGCACATGATCGGTTCGATTTCCTGTTCAGAGATCAACCTGTCGAGTATTTCGTTAAATGGCATTTTTACTAGGTCCTGCCCGTCATTGATCAGCAATAGATTCATTAATTCGGGGTGAGAAAACAGTGCCGGGCGATATACATCTGCTATAATATCTCTTTCCAGATATTGTGATGTAATGATGTGTTGTTCCATCAATATATTAGATAAGACCGTTGTTCTTTCTTGAGGCATAGCCTCAAATGTAAGGCAAAGCATTTAGAGATAAACTTCAAGATTTACACAGGATTTTACTGAAATGTAAATGAGTTTATTTAAATTGAAATCGAAACGCATCATCAACCATTTTATTTTACAACATAAAAGATCGCGCATGAAAAAGATCGGCATATTACACGGAAAGGAAAGAAGTTTCCCCGATGCATTTGTTGAAAGGATCAACAGTAAAAATATTCCAGGTGTTATTGCAGAAGCGGTAAAGATCGATAAGGTCATGCAAGGTGTTGCAACCGAGTATGCAGTTATTATAGACCGCATCAGTCAGGATGTTCCTTTCTATCGCGCTTATTTAAAGAATGCTGCACTATGCGGAACAGCAGTGATCAATAACCCCTTTTGGTGGAGTGCTGATGAGAAATTCTTTAATAACTGTTTGGCAACAAAGATCGATGTGCCCGTACCAAAAACGGTGATACTTCCTTCGCATGATCTGCCTGATGATACTTCTGCTGAATCATTTGCCAATCTTTCTTATCCGCTGGACTGGGAGAATATTTTTAGTTATGTTGGTTTTCCCGCTTATATGAAACCCTTTGCAGGCGGGGGCTGGAAGAATGTATATCGATTGACTGATAAAGAAGATTTTTTTATTAAACATGCAGAGACCAATCAATTGGTCATGCTATTGCAGGAAGAAATTGTTTTTGATGAATATTATCGTTGCTATTGCATTGGAGGTAAGCATGTTCGCATCATGCCTTATGAACCTCGCAATCCGCATCATCTTCGTTATGTTGCCAACTTTAATCCTTCGCCCGAAAGATTAAAACAAATGGAAGATATTGTACTTCGTATCAACCATTATTTGGGATATGATTTTAATACCGTAGAATTGGCATTACGCGATGGAGTGCCTTATGCCATTGATTTCTGTAACCCTGCACCAGATGCTGAAAAGACAAGTGTTGGTGAAGAAAATTTTGCATGGGTGGTTGAAACTGCTGCCAATTATGCCATAGAAAAAGCATTGACACATGTTGACGGAGCTGATAATTTAACATGGGGGGAATATATCAAACGAGGCTCTGTAAAAACTGCATTGTATTAGTAATATCCAATTAAAATAAAAAGCATGGCACATATTGATTTCAGGCATTTTACTTTAGGTGTTGAAGAAGAATACATGGTCATTGATCCAGTAACGCGTGAATTAAAAAGTCATGAACAGAAGATCGTAAGCGAAGGCCATAAGGTGATCAAAGATAAAGTGAAAGCAGAAATGCATCAGGCCGTGGTAGAAGTGGGTACTGATATCTGTGCCGATGCTGAAGAAGCTTATAATGATGTTGCTACACTTCGAGGAACCATTGCTGAAATTGCCGGTAGTATGGGATTATGGGTGGGTGCATCAGGAACACATCCTTTCAGTAATTGGAACAGCCAATTGATAACAGATCATGATCGCTATCACCAAATAGTAAATGAGTTACAGGATGCTGCAAGAAGCAATCTTATTTTCGGGCTACATGTGCATGTTGGAATGGAAGACAGGAAGATGGCTATCCATATTGCCAACAGTGCCAGATATTTTTTACCGCATGTGTATGCGCTGAGCACCAATTCTCCTTTTTGGGAAGGAAGATTAACCGGCTATAAATCTTATCGTACTAAAGTGTTTGATAAGTTTCCGCGTACCGGTATCCCTGATTATTTTGAAAGCATTGAAGCCTATGATAATTATGTGTCGTTATTGATCAAGACAAATTGCATCGATAATGCCAAGAAGATTTGGTGGGACCTGCGGGTTCATCCTTTTTTTAATACTGTTGAGTTTCGCATTTGTGATATCCCGATGACCGTTAATGAAACCATTGCCATTGCTTCTTTATTCCAGGCCATTTGTGCAAAACTGTATAAACTACGCAATAAGAACCTGAACTTCATCATCTATCAACGCGCATTATTGAATGAAAATAAGTGGCGAGCAAGCAGGTATGGAATTGACGGAATGATGATAGATTTCGGGAAAGAAACCGAAGTAAATACCCGTTTGCTCTTATATGAATTATTGGATTTTGTGGACGACGTTGTCGATGATCTGGGCTGCAGAAATGCCATGAGCTATCTCCATAAAATGATCGAACAGGGAACAGGGGCCGACAGGCAATTAAAAGTCTATGAAGAAACAAATAGTATGATTAGTGTAGTCGATTATATACACGACCAATTTCTTACACAATAAAACTGTTAAAAAGCCCTGAATCTGAAGTCAGACAGGCTTAGCCGAATACATTTTTTGTAATTTCATTCAGGAAAACCTGCCTTTTCAGGCAGCAACTAAGTATCCTATGGCATCTATTGAATGAAACAACCTAAAACTGCCCCAATTGACAGAATTTGAATTGATCAAAGGCTGTGTCAAGCAAAATACAAGCTATCAGCGTATGCTATTTGAGCAATATGCAGGTAAATTCATGACCGTATGCTTAAGATATGCCAATGATTCTATGGAGGCTGAAGATATGTTGCAGGAAGGGTTTATCAGAATATTCAATAATATCCATCAATTTAAGTTTGAAGGGTCTTTTGAAGGTTGGATGCGCCGTATAGTGGTAAATGTTGCTTTAAAGCATTTGCAGAAAAAGAAATTGCAATTCAGTGAGATCAAAGAAAATCATGCTGATACTCCTGCCATACAAGCATACGCTTATAATCATCTAGGAGAAGAAGAAATACTGAAACTGATCAATCAATTACCTGAAGGCTATAAAATTGTTTTTAACCTGAATGTAATTGAGGGTTATAGCCATGAAGAAATTGCCAAACTATTGAATATACAACCCAGCACGAGCAGAAGCCAATTGGTTAAGGCCCGCAAAATGCTGCAACAACAAATTGTACACTTACAAAAAATAGCTGTGTAATGCCTGAAAAATTATTCGACAATTTTATTAGGAGCAGATTAAACGACTACTCCTCCCCTGTGCCGGATGGCTTATGGGAAAAAATTGTACAGGATAATTTTATCAGGACTGAGTTAAACAATTATTCCGCACCTGTGCCGGATGGCTTATGGGAAAAAATTGTACGCGAGAAAGGCCATCGTCCTACAGGATTTTGGTGGACTAATAATGCTCGTTTATTAACTGCTCTTGGTATGATCATTCTTTTAGCTAGTGGTTTCTATTTTTTAAATACTCAAAAACAAAGCATTGTAAAAAATAATTCTACTCATTTAAATAATACAAAGCAATCTGATCAAAACAATCTTTCACTGCAGGATAAGAACAAAGCTGAAAGCAATGCTGTTAGCAATGACAGATCAACATTTACAGATACCGAAATCAATACTGTCGCATCATCTGCAAATACAACAGCAAGAAAAAAAGATCTGTCCAATATCAATTCAGGTTTTTATGACAGCAGGAATAACAAAGCATTGATCTCTTTCATGCAAAACAAAAACGAGCAAAGCAGTGCTGCAATTCCAGCAACAGAAATTGCCGACAATGAAACAGGATTGAACGCAGGAAATGAAATGCAGCATTATTATTCTCAGAAAAAACTGAATGGGGAATTGCTTTCATCATCAGGAAATATTTACAGTCTTAATAATTTACATAATCCGCCGCTTAATCTAAGGACGATATTTGGATTAGGAAATGACTGTCCGAGTGCAAACGGCACTCAAAGAAATGACTGGTATCTTGAAGTGTACGGATCACCCGATTACAGCATAAAAAGCTTGTCAGGCAATGGTTTGAACAGTGTCTATATTCAGAAAAAAGACAGTGCCGAAAAAATGTATGGGGGCTTTACCATTGGTGCCAAGATCAGTAAAAATGTAGGTGATCATTTTATGCTCAAAGCCGGTTTACAATATTCTCAACTGAATGAAAAATTTGCTCTACAAACTGAAAGCGAAAGAAGAACAACTGTTGTGATCGTGAGCAGAACTGTAATCAGGCCGCAGGGTGATACTACATTCAACGATACCACATCAGTAACTCAGATCGGTTATGCAGTCAGAAAGAGTATCAACAATTACAAGAATTTAGAAATACCTATCGGCATCGGTTATGAATTTGGAGAGGTGAAAGACAAATGGAAAGTCGCAGTGAATGGCGGTATCATACTGAATGTAACATCCTGGTATAATGGAGTAACCTTAGACACAGCCTATAATGTTGTATCCGTTAATTCTAAAGGCAATAATGGTTTCTACAGCAGAAATACGGGGCTAAGTTTGTATGGGAGTGTAAGCCTGATCAGAAATATCAATGAAAAAATCGATGTTTTTGCAGAACCATATTTCAGATTGGGATTATCAAGCATTTCAAGTAATATAGGTTACAGCCAGAAATTCAATGCTGCAGGTATATCATTGGGTGTTAGAATGAAATTGAATAAAAAGCAGCATTTATAAACAAAAGCATATCTACTATTAACCCTGAGATGAAAAAAATATTGTACATACTATTCATTACTGTTCTTCTGAATTCCTGTAAAAAAGAATTCTCGGATAGTTTTACACCATACCCTACGATGGGTATCAATGATACGGTTTGGACCAATAAACCATTAACTAATGGTTTTATGGATTCTATCTCATATGCAATCAATAATACAGTATGGTTTGTTGATTCTTTTAATACTGTACAGGAAAAGAAATTTAAATTGAATGATAGTTTGGAGATATCCTTCCCGTCACATTCGTATAGTTCTCCCAATAATCCCGGTCCACTTCCCGATGGCATTATCAAAGTTGAAGTATTGGCAATTCAGAAAAAGGGAGATTATATAAAATCTTTAATTCCCACTTCCAGCAAAAATTATTTATTGGAAACAACAGGCTCATTTTTTGTACGGCTATCCAGATACGGGCAAGAAGTAGTGATGGCAGCTAACACCGGATTTAATATTAGGTGGAGAGATGATAATCCCAGGACAAACCTGAAATTTTTTGAAGGTGCATCTATACCTAACAAAGATTCACTGTTTACTTGGCTTCCTGCTCCTACTGATGGTTATATTACTGTTTGGGATTCCACTTCATTAGGAGCCAATAAGAAAGGTTATCAGTTAACTTCTAAAAGCACAAATTGGCTAAGCAGCAGTAGTTTTATTGATACTTCATATGGCACTACCAGATTGAATGTTACGCTGCCTTTAAACAGTACAAATAAGAATACAATGGTGTTTGCGGTATTCAATGATAAAAGAACTGTTGTGAGACTAACAACAGATTTTGTAACACGTTCTTTTTATTGTATGAATGTTCCTCTGAACAGTAGTGTAACAATTCTATCCATATCATTGATCGATAATGAATTCTATTTAGGAACAAGATCTGTAATTGTAAAGAATGCCGACCGATTCACTGTAACACCGGCAAAGAGTTCGGTTGGGAATATTATAAGTGTACTTGATAATTTGTAATGGTTATTGCATTTCTTTTTTGAAATCAAACAAAGTAGCAGTGAATATGGCCCTTTCGCGTTTCTTGAAGATCGCATCCCAGTTGCCTTTATAACGTAACACTTTAGGAACAGTCAGGTCTCCTATCTTGGTCATTTCTACTTCCATACTTACATCAAAACTGTAGAATCCTGCTTTATAACTCAATGAATAATTTCTTGCCAACACTTCCAATGATTTGATCTCGAACCAGGTTGTCATTTCATCAACCACCACTTCATCACGTTTAAATAGTCCCAGATCTTCTTTAGGTATAATTGAAAACTGGTAACATAATTTGCCCTGATATTCAACAACATCTAATTTGTAATCGTAGATCTTTCTCGCATGATCATCATAGAGGTCCAATTTATTTCCAATAAACGGTATACCCGGTATTTTTTTACCCGGATTGAAGAACAGCATCTTTAATTGTTCTTTATACTTTTCCATTCCTTTTTTATCGCTAACTGTAAGATTTCTTCCTTTTACAATATTATTCTCGCCACAGATCTTCCCTTTCGTAAAGAACAAACCGGCATATAGTTCAGGAGTCAAATAATTATAATTTCCCTGTTCATCAAAAAAGTCACCTGTAACCTTCTGTTCCTGCACTTCCATTGTTCTGCAACCGCTGCTGCGTGTCTGCTTGGTCTTGCTGTATAAAGAAGCTTTTACAGCCCCTTTTTTGTCCAGCATTTTAATATCGTTATAAGAAGAGAAATTGAGAATGCGCAGGTTGCGGAACGCTTTGTAAAATGTAGTGTCTTCCTTTATTTGTTGTAATAATTTTTTATAATCAAAATTATTTCTGACCCATACGTCGGGAAGAGTTACTTTTTTATTGTCGATAAATACTGTAGTGTCATTTTTTTTATCAGTTTCAATTTTAGTTTGCTGTGCAAAAGAAAATTGAGTGATGAAAAGGGAAAGAAATATTAATAGTAGTTTGATCATTTAGGGAAAACCATTTTATAATCGACTTTTATCTTGCCTTTATTGATATCATTCAATTTACGCTGCAATAATTTCTTCTTCAACGGTTTCAAATAATCAATGAAAAGCTTTCCTTCAATATGATCATATTCATGCTGAATAATTCGTGCAGTGATCCCGTTGAAAATTTCTGTATGCTGAACAAATGCTTCATCATAATATTCGATCACCACTTCCTCGGGGCGTAAAATATCTTCCCGTATTTTAGGAATGCTTAAACAGCCTTCATTATACGACCATTCTTCGCCATTCAATTCTGTAATATGCGCATTGATAAATATTTTTTTAATCCCGGGTTCATCAGGATATTTTCCAAGTTCATCTTCTTCCAACCCATCAAATATCTGGGAGCTGTCCATCACGAATATTCGGATATTCTTATTGATCTGGGGAGCGGCCAAACCAACTCCATTACTGGCATACATGGTTTCCCACATATCGTCAATGAGCGTGTTTAGATCCGGATGATCTGAAGGAATTTCCTGCGCTACTTTTCTTAATATCTGAGCACCATAGGCTACAATGGGTAAAATCATGAATAGTACATATTTTTTGACCGAATGCCGCAAAAATAGCTGCAAATAGCGCAATCAGCAAATCATAAATCAAGGGTGGTTTTGAAGGTATTCCTGGAGCATGATGGTGGCTGCGATCTGGTCTATATTGCCTTTCACTTGCCTATCCTTCTTTTTCATGCCCATTTCTACCATGGCTCTTGATGCCATTTTAGAAGTGTAGCGTTCGTCTACTGTTTGAATGGGAATAGTGGGGAACTCCTTTTTCAATCGAACGATCGCCTGTTTTACCAAAGGAGTGGCATGGGTGGCAGAATCGTCCAGATTCAAAGGTTCGCCTATCAATATTAGTTCAACATCTTCCTGCTGAAAATATTTTTTCAAGAAAGAAAAGAGGTCTTTGGTCTCTACAGTAGTTAAAGCGGTGGCAATGATCTTGAATGGATCAGTTACTGCTAATCCGGTTCTTTTTCCGCCATAATCGATACAGATAATTCGAGACATAATGAAGTACGATTTACGAAGTACGATTTATGAAGTACGAGGTATAAAAAAGTTCGTACTTATAACTTCGTACATCTAACTTAAAAACAGATCCGCAATCACAAAAACCGCAAACACAACACTTGCGATACCGTTAGCTGTCATGAATGCAATATTAACTTTACTTAGGTCATTAGGCTTTACGATAGAATGCTGATAGATCAACATTCCGACGAAAACAGCAATTCCTATCCAATAGATCCAATGAAAATTTCCATAAAGACCTGCCGCTACCACACATCCTGCGCTTAGAACATGCAACAATTCCGAAACATGCAATGCTTTTGCCTTTCCCATTGCAGACGGGATGGAGTATAATTTTTGTGATTGATCGAAATCGATATCCTGTAAAGCATAAATGATATCAAAACCACTTACCCAAAATACAACAGCGAATGAAAATAAAATGGGTAATACTGCAAATACACCCGTTACTGCTAAATAAGCACCGATGGGCGCTAATGACAAACCAATACCCAGCACCAGATGACAGAGTGGGGTGAAGCGTTTGGTAAAACTATAAAACAAGATGACGAATAATGCAACAGGTGATAAATAAAAACAAATATTGTTAATAAAGAAACAAGAGACAAGAAACAAGAGACAAGAAAGGATCACGAAACGTAATGCACTGTTTGGAGAAATAATGCCTTTGGGAATTTCCCGAATGGCTGTTCGAGGATTTTTTTCATCAAAACTCCTGTCCAGATATCGGTTGAAAGCCATGGCCGCACTACGGGCTGTGACCATACAAATAATAACAAGGATAAATTTTGCTACTAAAAACCAGTAAGGAGAAGATATATTTTCAGGTTTTTGAAATGGATTTCTCCCCCACCATTCTCCAGTATGAAAACTTTCCTTCATACCCAGAAAAAAGCCAATGAGAGCAAAAGGCATTGCGAATATGGTATGTGAGAATTTTACTAAGGATAAATAATTTTTGATAGCGGTCATAGTAGATAGTTCATGGTTGATCGAAAACAAAAATAAGGTTGATAATTATATTTTGGGCTATTACCTATTACCTATAAACAATGATTTTCTCACTAATTCCCACAACACTATGCCTGCAGCAACAGAAATATTGAGTGAGTGTTTCATTCCCAATTGAGGTATTTCAATACAACCATCGCATAAAGGCAATAAACTCGCATCCACTCCTTCTACCTCATTCCCAAAAATGACAGCCATCGGTTCATTTATTGCAGGAAATTTTTCTAATGAAATACTCCCTTCGGTTTGCTCCACTGCAAATATTTTATACTCTCTTTCTTTTAATTGCTGAATGGCTTCTGTAGTCGTTGCAAAATGGATCCAGTCAACTGTTTCTGTTGCACCCAAAGCCGTTTTGTGAATATCCCTATGGGGTGGTTGTGGCGTATACCCGCATAAACAAATGGCTTCAATCAAAAATGCATCAGATGTGCGGAAAACGCTTCCCACATTATGCATGCTGCGAATATTATCCAATACAACGATAATTTTATTTTTATCGGCCTGTCTGAATTCTTCTACAGATTTTCGCCCCAATTCATCCATTGATAATTTTCGCATGGCGGCAAAGGTAACTCACCATTGGTGGAATATTTACAAGGTTTAGCCGAATTTTTGCATTTATCGGCTTAATAATTTTTATCTTACTCAAAACATCAAACCATGAGAAAAATAACTGTCTTCAGCATTTTGTTGCTTTTTTGCTTTCACAACAATATTATCGCGCAAACAGAAAAGATCGATAATACAACCATTGAAAAGATCAAAGATGAAGGATTAAAACATTCGCAGGTTATGGATATTATTTTCCACCTTACAGATGCGAGTGGCAATCGCCTAACCAATTCACCCGGTTATTTCCGTGCGGCCAATTACGCAAAAGAAACACTTGCAAATTGGGGTTTGAAGAATGCAAAACTCGATCCATGGGGTGAATTTGGTAAAGGATGGGAACTGGAAAAAAGTTATCTGGCCATTACAGCTCCTTACTATAAATCATTGGAAGCTTATCCTAAAGCATGGTGTGCCGGAACCGATGGTTTGAAAAATGCTGAAGTGGTCGCAGTAACTGTAACTGATTCTGCAGCATTAGATGCCTACAGAGGCAAACTGAAAGGCAAAATCATTGTGATCGATAAATTAGATACTTACAAACAAAGTTTCAAAGCAGACGCATCCCGTTATACCGACGAAGATTTGACAAAAATGTCAAATGCTCAACCACAGGAACCCAGACAGCAGGCTAATCCAAATGATACTGCTGCAGCAAGAAGACAGAGAGAACAATTTCAGCAGCGTGGAGCACAGCAACGTGTGTTGAATACTTTAAAGGATATAGCAAAGAGTGAAGGCGCATTGGCCATACTTAGCAGCAGCACAAGATTTCATGATGGCACTTTATTCACACAAGGCGGCGGTGGTTATAAGGGAAGCGACCCTGAAAATTTTCTTGATATTGTCATTGGCATTGAAGACTACAATACCATTCTACGTTTGGTGAAAGCAGGTACTCCTGTTAAATTGGATGCAGATGTAAAAACAAAATTCCATTCAAAAGATCTTCAAGGATATAATGTAATAGCAGAAATTCCGGGAACCGATCCAAAACTAAAAGATGAAATAGTAATGATCGGTGCACATCTCGATTCATGGCATACAGGAACAGGGGCAACAGATAATGCAGCAGGAAGTGCCGTAATGATGGAAGCTATTCGCATTATCAAAACCTTGGGCATTCAAAATAAAAGAACCATCCGTATTGGTTTATGGGGCGGCGAAGAAGAAGGTTTATTGGGATCAAGAGGTTATGTAAAGAAAACCTTTGCTGACCCAACTGTAATGCAATTATCAGCAGAACATGAAAAATTCTCTAGCTATTTCAATATTGATAATGGAACAGGGAAAGTTCGTGGTATTTATTTACAAGGAAATGAAGCAGAGCGGAATATTTTTGCACAATGGTTCGCTCCTTTAAAAGATATAACCGACGGAACGATCACCATCAGCAATACAGGAGGAACAGACCATCTTTCTTTTGATGCGGTGGGCCTTCCTGGTTTCCAATTCATTCAGGATCCGATGGAATATGATACGAGAACACACCACAGCAATATGGATGTGTATGATCATCTCAGTGAAGATGACTTGAAACAAATCGCAACTGTTGTGGCCACATTCGTTTTTGATGCATCACAAAGAGCCGAAAAATTACCGCGTAAAGAGTTGCCAAAACCAAGACCTGCCGGGCAAAGAGGATTTTAACTTATTATAAATCATTTTTTTAAAAGGCTTGCTTTTGCAGGCCTTTTTTATTAAGAAGAAATAGAAAAGGGCAATTTTGATTTTATTAATATAAATCAGTTAAGGTATCTCTATCGTTACACTAATAGCTGAATATTAACAGCTCGAAGAATCCCACATATTACTCGAGCGGTGCAACAGCAACTTAAATCCTATTTGGAATGGTTAAATAATTTTCCCCAAATAACAATTCAGCTGATTAACCTTTCAACCAAGTGCTATATTTGTCACCCATGTCGAAATCTGCATCCGATACACCTTTAATGCAACAGCACAAGGCTATTAAACAAAGATATCCTGATGCCATTTTATTGTTTCGTGTAGGGGATTTTTATGAAACATTCGGGGAAGATGCCATAAAAGCTTCGGCAGTATTGGGCATTACATTAACAAAGAGAAATAATGGTGCTGCAAATTCATCAGAACTGGCAGGTTTTCCACATCATGCATTGGATACTTATTTGCATAAATTGGTAAAAGCAGGTTATCGTGTCGCTATCTGCGATCAACTCGAAGATCCTAAACAAGCGAAGGGCATCGTTAAACGCGGCGTAACAGAATTGGTAACTCCCGGTATTGCCACCAACGATAAATTATTAGAACATAACAGTAATAATTTTTTAGCCGCTATTCATTTCAATGAAGCAAATATAGGTGTGGCATTTTTGGATATTTCAACAGGTGAATTTTTTGTTGCAGAAGGGGATGTGGAATACATTGATAAATTATTACAGAGTTTAAAACCCGCTGAAGTTATTTTCCAACGCAGTTTTCAAAAACATTTTAAAGAAACATTCGGAGCTAAATTCTATACTTACACTTTAGAGAGCTGGATCTTTGATGAAGCATTTGCTACTGAAACTTTACTAAAACATTTTCAAACACATTCGCTGAAAGGATATGGTGTTGAAAATATGCAGCACGGAATTATTGCTGCAGGAGCTGTGTTATATTATTTGAAAGAAACCGAGCATCCCAACTTACAACATATCTCTGCGGTTCAAAGAATTGAAAGAGATGATTTTTTGTGGATGGATCGTTTCACCATTCGCAATCTCGAAATATTAAACAGCGGTGCAGGTGAAGGCAACAGTTTATTAAAAGTGTTAGACAATACAGTAAGTGCCATGGGTGCACGTTTGCTGAAACGATGGACTGTATTCCCATTGAAAGACATTAAAAAAATAAATGAGCGACTTGATACGGTTGAATTATTGATCAAAGAAACTGATGCCAGGCATCATTTAGCACAATATATTAAGCATTGCGGTGATATTGAAAGGTTGGTGAGTAAGATCCCAATGAAAAAGATCAATCCGCGTGAAGTGATGCAACTTGCCAAAGGACTCCAACAAACCGCAAGTATCAAAACTGTTTGTGAATCTTCTTCCAATGCCTATTTAAAAAGATTAGGAGACGGATTAAATTGCTGCCATTTTATTTTAGAAAAAATATTAAATGAGTTCATTGAGACACCACCGGTTGCTGCAAGTAAAGGCGGGGTGATCAAAGAAGGTGTTCATAAAGAATTGGATGAATTGAGAAAAATAGCAAGTGGTGGTAAAGATTATCTCATTAATATTCAACAACGTGAATCTGAGAATACTGGTATTTCTTCTTTAAAGATCAGTTTCAATAATGTATTCGGCTATTATCTGGAAGTAACGAATCTTCATAAAAATAAAGTTCCGGCAGATTGGATCCGCAAACAAACACTTGCCAATGCTGAGCGTTATATCACTCCTGAATTAAAAGAATACGAAGAGAAAATCATAGGTGCAGAAGATAAGATCTTAGCCATTGAAATGGATTTGTACGATCAGTTGCTGATAGCATTACAGGATTATATTACAGCAATACAAATCAATGGAAATATCATAGCCATCATTGATTGCCTGATCTGTTTTGCAGAAAATGCATTAAGGTTTAATTATAAAAAACCGCAATTGCATGACGGGCTGGAATTAGAGCTCAAAGAAAGCAGGCATCCCGTTATCGAAAGAAATCTGACTGCAGGTGAAACGTATATTGCCAATGATATCACTCTTGATCCATTGGCACAACAGATCATTATTTTGACAGGCCCAAATATGAGTGGAAAGAGTGCTATACTCAGGCAAACAGCACTCATTACATTAATGGCCCATATGGGAAGCTTTGTTCCTGCTGTATTTGCTAAGATCCCTTTAACAGATAAAATATTTACACGTGTTGGTGCCAGCGATAATTTAAGCGGCGGTGAAAGTACCTTCATGGTTGAGATGAATGAAACGGCCAGCATCATTAATAATATTTCTCCACGTAGCCTGATATTGCTCGATGAAATTGGAAGAGGCACATCTACTTACGATGGTATTTCCATTGCATGGAGCATTGTTGAATTTTTACATAGTTCACCTTCAGCACCCAAAACTTTATTTGCAACACATTATCATGAGTTGAATGAACTTGAGGAAAAATTGCCGAGAGTAAAAAATTATCATGTTACCAATAAAGAGATTGGCAATAAAATTATTTTTCTACGCAAATTAGCCCCAGGAGGAAGTACACATAGTTTTGGTATCCATGTAGCAAAAATGGCTGGAATGCCGCCCAGTTTGATTGATAGGGCAAATGAGATATTGAAGCAGTTAGAGGATAGTCGGGAGTCGGAGGTCGGGAATCTGGAGTCGAAATCCAAGAGTCAAAAAGCAACATTAGATCAGGTAATTAAACAAATAGGAAGTCCGCAAATGCAACTCTCCATCTTCGATGCGCATTCACAAACATTCGATGAGATGAGAAAGATGCTGACAGAAATGGATATAAACCGCCTGACTCCAGTCGAAGCTTTGATGAAGTTGAATGAAATAAAAAATCTTCTCAAATAAGAACTGTGATTTGTCCTATGAACAAGAAGCAAATAATATTAGTCTTACTTATCTGTTTCATATCTATCCCGGCTTCAATACTTTCTCAAAAAAAAGAGGCACGTAAAAGTTTTTGTGTATTTGGTTATTATGCAGGAAGACCAACAATGATCGACAGTTTCCCGATAGAAAAATTAACGCATCTCTGTTTTAGTTTCACTCATTTGAAAGGAAATAGAATAGCTGTTTCTAATTTAAGAGATACTTTAGCAATCTTAAATTGTGTTGCCATAAAAAAAAGAAATCCGAACTTAAAAGTGATCATTTCAATGGGTGGCTGGACAGGATGTTATACTTGTTCAGCTATTTTTTCATCTGATAGTTCCAGAAAAATATTTGCTTCTTCTGTAAAACAATTACTCGATTATTTTAAAGCCGATGGTATTGATCTGGACTGGGAATATCCGGCTATTAAAGGCCCGCTCGGACATCCTTACGACCGAAGTGATAAAGAAAGTTTCACGGCATTGATCAAAACATTAAGGGATAGTTTAGGAATAGGAAAAGAAATAAGCTTTGCTGCCGGCGGCTTTACCAAATACATTAATGAATCTGTTGAATGGGACAAAGTGGCTCCGCTGGTGGATCGAATTAATATAATGACTTACGATCTGATCACCGGGTATGATACCATTACCGGCCATCACACCGCCTTATATTCAACGCGCCATCAAAAAGAATCCTGCGACAATGCAGTGAGAATGCTGACTAAAAAAGGTGTACCAAAAAGCAAGCTTCTAATTGGAGCTGCATTTTATGCTAGGATCTGGGAAAATGTTTCTGCAGTAGATAATGGTTTATATCAACCTGGTCAATTTTTAAGCGGTGTTTCTTTCAAAAATTTTTCTTCTTCTTTATCAAAAGATAGTGGCTTTATTTATCACTGGGATAATAAGGCGAATGCAGCATCTTTATATAATCCTCAGAAAAAGTGGCTGGTAACTTTTGACGATAGCGCCTCCATTTCATTAAAAATAAAATATGCCTTGAAAAAAAGGCTTAACGGCATCATGTTTTGGCAATTGGCGGATGATAGTTTTCAGAATGGCCTATTAGATGTCATTGACTCTTTCAGGAAAAGTAAATAGTTAAAGTCTGATTAAAAATTACTACTAGCTTATTTATTAATTGTTATCAAAGCGTTATAATAGCACTATATAAGTAACTACTGCATAGTCTTTGTATCTATACTAGTATAAAAATAAAGGTTATGAAAAAATTATTAATGATCATCTTATCAGTATCATTATTCTCAGCAGTTACTGCACAAAGGCATGGCGTAGTAGTTGTAAGGTCTTATGCGCCGGTTTATTCAAGCTTTAACGTAGGCCTTGGTTACGGGTATTCCCCATTTTATAATCCATACTATTCTCCATATGGATATAATAATAATTACAGGCCCTCAAAATTGGATAATCAGATCGCAGACATAACACATGATTATGCCGATAAGATCGAGTCTGTCCGTTTGTATAAAACACTTTCCGGTTCACAGAGAAGGGAAGAAATCAGAAATCTTAAAAAAGAGCGAGACAATGAAATCAACGAGGTTAAAATTAATTATCATAAACAAAAAAGCTGATGAATGATAAAGCGTTGTAAAATTTATAACGCTTTATTATTGTTGAAAATCTTACCCCTGCTATTTTACTGGGTTTTGAATCAGTGTCATTCTTTAGCTTAGCAAGGTTGTGTCATTCAGTTGTAAATTCTGTTTATCTATCTGCAAATAAAACCATAAATTCATTTGTTAACATGGTAAAAAATATTTTCTTTTTAATTTCATGCTATAAATTGATCTCATGAAAAAGCTGATTAAATTTTTTGCCTATTTCCTTTTATCAACAATAATACCTTTAATTATTTTTCTCTCTACATTATTAGAAAAAGATATTCCTGTTGAACAATTAAAACCCAAATACACAAATGCTTCTTCGCATTTTATGCCATTGATGGGTATGCAAGTGCATTATCGTGATGAAGGAAATACAAATGATTCTGTTCCTTTGATATTACTGCATGGCATGTCATCTTCTTTGAATACCTGGGATAGTGTTGTATTGTTTTTATTGAATGGACAAAAAAGGTTGATCAGCATTGATCTGCCTGCTTTTGGATTAACGGGGCCAAATCCTGAAAACACATACAGTTTTGCATATTACAATCAATTCTTAGATTCATTTTTTAACCAACTGCATATTACAAGATGTATGATCGCAGGTAATTCATTAGGCGGTGCGATCGCATGGGAATATGCCGCAGTACATCATACTATTTCTAAATTAATATTGATTGATGCAGCGGGTTATCCAATAAAAAACGCAAAAGGTTCTATTGGTTTTAAGATCGCATCAACACCTGTTATCAATAATCTCCTATTGTATATTACCCCGAAATCGTTGGTGCGTAAAAGTCTGGAAGGAATTTATTTTGATAAGACGAGAGTAACTGATGCCCAGGTAGAGCGTTTTCATGATGTTGCCATCAGCGAAGGGAACAGAAAGGCTGCTTTAACAATTTTCAAAAAAGGGTTTGAAAAAGAGCCTGAAAAGATCAATATGATAACTGCCCCCACATTGATCATATGGGGCGATCATGATCAAGTAATTCCCTTAGAAAATGCCTATTTGTTCGAAAAGAATATTAAAGGAAGCAAGCTAGAGGTATTAAAGAATATTGGACATGTTCCGATGGAAGAAGCACCCAAGAAAGTTGCGGACCTGATCGCATCTTTTATCAGATAGAATTAGACTAAGTTTTTTCAAAAAGTTAAATATTGTTTTGAACGTACAAGTGTGCCCCGAGGGGATTCCTTTGGAACGACGCAAGCGCAGATGCATAAAGAATCAGAAGCTGATTTAACACATGCCATTTTATTGATCTTTGTTATGCGCTCTGCAAATTGTATCTTTGCAAAAATCTTTACGCATTTTGAGAAGAAAGATAAAATATTATCGACTCATCTGGCTAAAGCACGATCTTCCCGCAGGTTTATCTGTTTTTTTAGTTGCACTACCACTTTGTCTGGGTATAGCACTTGCATCCGGAGCTCCTTTATACGCAGGCATTTTATCAGGCATTATTGGAGGTATTGTTGTTTCTGTCGTAAGCGGATCTCAATTAGGCGTTTCCGGTCCAGGTGCCGGATTATCTACCGTTGTAGCAGCTTCCATTATTTCTTTGGGCGATTATAAAGTATTTCTTTTATCGGTGATGGTTGCGGGATTATTTCAAATATTCCTTGGTTTCTTAAAATTAGGGGTGATCGCTAATTATTTTCCTTCAGCTGTAATTAAAGGAATGCTGGCAGCAATCGGGATCATTTTGATCTCTAAACAAATTCCCGTTGCTTTGGGTTATGATCAACCTGATTTCTGGGACAGTGGATTTTTACGTTTGTTCTCACCAAGAAATTCATTGAGTGTTATTGATAATTTTAATAAGCATACAACAAGAGGTGCCATCATTATTACATCAGCATCACTTGCTGTATTTTTTATTCTAAAAAAATATTTCCCTGTCAGGCATACTTTGTTACCAGCGCCATTGTTGGCAGTTGCAGCGGGAATCGTTATTAATTCAGTCTTTTCGATGATCGCTTCCGATCTTTTATTAAAACAAACACAGTTGGTGAATATTCCGCATAACTTATTCGGCCAAATAACATTCCCTGATTTTTCGAAAATATTTTCAACTGCTGAAATATGGAAAGACGGATTGATCATTGGTTTATTGGCAACTTTAGAAACATTACTATGTTGCGAAGCGATAGATAAATTAGATGTTCGTAACAGAATTACACCTGTAAACAGAGAATTGTTTGCACAGGGTATAGGAAATATACTTTGCGGTTTAGTTGGTGCAATCCCTATGACAGCAGTGATCGTAAGAGGTTCTGCCAATATAGATGCAGGCGGCAGAACAAAACTCTCTGCATTTACACACGGCTTATTTTTATTATTGGCAGTGTTGTTAATTCCTTTTGTAGTGAATATGATCCCATATGCTTCACTAGCTGCAGTATTGATTGTTACAGGCTTTAATTTGACAAAACCGAAACTTTATCGAAATATGTGGAGTTTAGGGTGGAAGCAATTTCTCCCTTTCATTTTAACCATCGTAGTTATACTGCTCACTGATCTTTTGGTAGGAGTTTGTATAGGCTTATTACTCTCGATTTATTTTATTATTCAAAATAATTTTACTGCAGAATACAAGATCCAGAAAAAAAAGGAACATGCTACAGAAGTATTTTACATTAAACTGAACAGCATGGTCACTTTTTTAAATAAAGTGAACCTAAAAGAAGCACTGGACCAAATACCTGAATATTCTGTTTTAACGATAGATGGAAGTGAAAGCCGCTTCATTGATTATGATATACTTGAGATCATCAGTGAATACAGCAATAAAGCACATGATAGGCATATTGAACTGCACTTAAATGGTATTGAAAAAGTAAATATTACTGCCATTCACTAATAATTTCATGTAAATAACTCATTCTCAAGTTTTACAAAAAATTGTAGCTCAAACTGCAAACGTTTGCAGTTTATAGCATGTAAAGAACATGAGAAGTGTCATCTTTTTACTATTCGATTTCTTCTAATTTTCGCCGGCTAAAACGATTGCTTCACACATTTCTCATACCCTTATTATGTCAACTGCAAATTATGATTTCAAATCAGGAGACCAATTATCTCCTCGTTCCATTTTGCTCTGGCGAATTGTACAAACTGCTGTTTGGTTAGTAGGTGTCATTATCTTAACATGTTTATTATTTTTTCCATCGGTTGGTGTTATTTTATTCTGGAATATTTTGATCCCAGTTGCTCCCGTATTATTTGTTGTTGCTGTTGGCGTATGGAGAAATGTTTGCCCGTTAGCTACTACTAATTTATTACCCAGACAATTGGGTTTATCTAAAAGTAAAAAACTAAGCGCTAAACAATTAGGTCAGCTTAATCTGATAGCAGTAATTGCATTATTTGTGATCGTGCCTTTACGTCACGCAGTATTCAATAACAATGGCGTAGCTACAGGAATAATGATCATTGCAATGGCGGCCATTGGTGTAACGATGGGATTCTTTTATGAATGGAAAAGTGCCTGGTGTTCAGGATTATGTCCAGTTCATCCTGTTGAAAAACTATATGGAGGTAATGTTTTATTGTCTGTACCCAATGCCAATTGTGATCAATGCATGAATTGTGTGATCCCATGTCCTGATTCAACGCCTAATCTAAATCCTAAAATTTATGCCAAAACAGTGTATCATAAGATAAGTGGTTTATTGATCATTGGTGGTTTACCGGGCTTTATCTGGGGTTGGTTTCATGTACCCGATGAACATCAGATCACATCATTTGCCACATTCTTTGGGGTATATGAAATTCCATTGATGGGACTTGCTGTAACGCTTGTAGCTTATTTAATATTATCAAATGTTATTGATGCTAAATATGAAAGGAAACTGATCAGCATATTTGCAGCATCTGGTGTTTCTTGTTATTATTGGTACAGAATACCTGCTTTGATCGGCTTTGGCAAGTTCGCTCCCGACGGATTATTATACAGTCTGAAGGATGTCATTCCAGAATGGATCGTTCCTATCATACCTATTCTAACAACGGTTTTCTTTTTCTATTGGCTGGTTATCCGCAAACGGAATAACAGAAGTTGGGTGATCAGGCCGCAATTTGCCAATAAAGCAGAAAATCTGCAGACAAAGTTATCTGCATAAGATATATTGTACTTACTGAATTAATATTCTCAAGAAATCAATTATCTTTTCAGTTCGGAAGAGCTGTTTGAGATAATTGACCTTTTTGCTTTAGCATTTTCCTGGTAGTAACTAAGAAGGATGATTTATGCAATAAAATGTTTTATCAAAAACAACTAATACGGTTTATGAACTTTTTTTACTAAATCGATTGCTATGCAAAATTGGCGAATTAAGGTTTCGTTATTTCTAAACTATTTTGTTTTTGCGATTTTATTGAACAGTTCGGGTATTGCCATCAAGCAAGTTCAAAACAATTTTCATGTCAATAGTCAGGCAGCGGCATGGATCGACCCATGCAAAGATCTTAGCATTGCCATCCTTTCCTTTTTAGTAGCATCGTTTATTGTAAGAATTGGTTACAAACGTGCCATGCTTATTGCATTAGGGATTGTATCAGCAAGTTGTTTTGTAATACCTAACGTGCCTCAATTCATTGCCATAAAAATACTGTTTGTAATTGTGGGTGCTTGTTTCGCATTGATCAAAATGAGTGTATATAGTACGATTGGCATCATTACAAAAAGTTCAAATGAGCATATACGCTTTATGAATTTTATCGAATCCTTTTTTACTGTTGGGAATTTCGCTTTATATTTTATTTTCAGTTTTTATATAGATAATGCTCATCCCGAATCAACTTCCTGGCTAAAGTCATATTATTTAATAGGCGGAATTTCAATTCTGGCATTTCTTTTATTGCTTACTTCAACATTAGATGAATCGAGTATTCAAATAAGTGCTACTAACTTGGCACCTGATTTTTTTGACATGTTCAAACTGATGCTTCAGCCACTGATCTTGTCCTTTATTTGCTGTGCATTCTTTTATGTTCTAATAGAGCAAAGCATACAGAATTTTCTGCCTACGTTTAATGAAAAAGTGCTGCAACTACCTAGTAAACTAAGTATTCAAATGGCCAGCATTCTGGCAGCATCATATGCTCTAGGACGATTCCTTGCAGGAATAGTACTTAAAAAAATTCCATGGTTCTATGTATTAATTACTTGTTTGCTTTTAGCAGCAGGCATGGTTTTGATTGCCATGCCTTTGGCTCAGGATGCTGATGGCAGTCATGCTACCAATTGGTTCAATGCACCGATAGCAACATATATTTTCCCGTTGATCGGTCTGTTTTTAGCTCCGATATATCCCTCCATTAATTCAGCAATTCTAAGTTCTTTACCGAAAGCAAAACATGGCTTGATGTCGGGGCTTATCATTGTTTTTTCAGCGATCGGGGGCAGTGCCGGGTCATTAATTACAGGACATATTTTTGATGCCTTTGGCGGAAAAACAGCATTTTATTTTTCGTTGGTTCCGATGACCATTCTCATCATATGTTTATCTGTATTTAAGAAATTGCAACCCAAACTAAAATCTTCAGAATAATCAGCTTATTTATTTTATGGCAGAATATTTTTTTATAGAAAGCTTAGGAGAACTGTATGTTGATGTTCAATCAAAAGAAATTTTCCCTGACTCCAAATTTTTCGTGGATTGTACTCCCAAATTTCCTATTGCAGAAATATTGAAAAAATATAAAGCAGAAAAAGTTGCCAACAATTTCAGTTTGAAATTATTTGTTGCAACCAATTTTACTTTCCCTGATGAAATAGATACACACTATAAATCATCCAACAAGCCGATCCAGCAACATCTTCAGGGATTGTGGGATGTGTTGAAACGTATGCCCGATGAAAAAAGTGGTACTTTAATTCCATTGCCGCACTCCTATATTGTTCCGGGGGGAAGATTTAGAGAAGTATACTATTGGGACAGCTATTTTACCATGTTAGGTTTACAAATTTCAAAGAGGATGGATATCATAGAAAACATGGTCGAGAATTTTTCTTACCTCATCCATCAGATCGGTTTTATCCCAAATGGTAACCGAACTTATTATCTCGGTCGTTCGCAACCTCCTTTTTTTGCATTGATGGTAAAATTATTGAGAGAAGAAAAAGGTGATACAGCTTTATTGAAATATGCAAGTGCTTTAGAAAAAGAATATCAGTTCTGGATGGATGGAGAAAAAAGCCTTACAAAAGAGAATACTGCTCAAAGAAGAGTTGTTCTTTTACCCAATGGCTCCTTAATGAATAGATACTGGGATGATCATGATATTCCCAGGCCTGAAGCTTATATAGAAGATACGCATCTTGCAAAGCAAACAAATGCAGCGCCAACAAAGATTTACAGAGATATTCGGGCAGCAGCAGAATCGGGATGGGATTTCAGCAGCCGATGGTTTAAGCTGAAAGACAAAATGGAAACAATTCAAACAACGGAATTAATTCCAGTTGATCTGAATTGTTTATTGCTCCATCTCGAAGAAACTTTATTAGAGATCTATGAACTAAAAAAAGATCATTCACAAATACATTTATTTAAATCAAAGATCACACAACGAAAAAAAGCCATTCAAACTTATTGCTGGAATGAAGAAACCGGCTTCTATTTCGATTATCATCATATAAAAAACGAACAAACCTTCCATTACAATTTGGCAGCAGTTTACCCATTGTTCTTTTCAATCGCTACCGAAAAGCAATCAAAATCTGTAGCACAAATAATAGAAGAGATGTTCTTACACTCAGGGGGTGTTGTTACCACAATTCATAAAACAGGCCAACAGTGGGACGCTCCCAACGGTTGGGCACCCCTGCAATGGATGACCTTTAAGGCTTTGAAGAATTATGGTCATCTTGATCTTGCCAAAAAGATCAAAGACAACTGGGTTGCTGCCAATGAAAAAGTCTATAAAGAAACAGGCAAGATGATGGAGAAATATAACGTGATGGATACTACCACTCAGGCAGGAGGTGGTGAATATCCCAATCAGGATGGGTTTGGCTGGACCAACGGAGTTTATTTAAAATTGGTCAATGAAATATTATAACTTTACAGGATATTATACGAATTGCAATGTCCATTTCTATCACACAAACTACTGACGAAGAAATACTGAAAAGCTGTGCCACAATCATGTGCGAGTCAGAGCCCTGGATCACCTTGCAAAGAAATTATTCGGATTGTTTAGAATCTGTTCATGGTAATTATAAAGAAATATATATGACCAAGGATAATAATAAATTATCAGGATTTATTATTTTACAGATGGCAGGAACATTCAAAGGCTATATTCAGACCATTTGCGTTGCTCCAGAAGCAAGAGGAAAAGGTATCGGCACTGCATTGATACAATTTGCAGAGCAAAGAATATTCAGCATTTCGCCCAATGCGTTTATGTGCGTTTCTTCTTTCAACCATGAAGCAGCAAAATTATACCAGCAATTGGGCTATGAAAAAATTGGCGAACTGAAAGATTTTATTCTGGAAGGATATTCTGAAATATTATTGCGTAAATCGATCGGAACTTTATCTGAATTTAAATACGCTCATTATCAAAAAGAAAAAACATAATGCAGCAAAACAGTACTTTAAAAAAACTTTCTGAAATTTTAAACCTCAGTATCTCTACGGTATCAAGGGCTTTAAAAGATCATCCTGATATTTCCGAGAAAACAAAAAAGAAAGTAAGGGAACTGGCTGATGCATTGGATTACGAGCCTAATACATACGCTATTCAGCTTCGCACGAATTCAAGTAAAGTGATCGGTATATTATTGCCTTCAATCACTAACTTTTTTTATGACTCTTTTATTGCAGCTGTAGAGGTAAAGGCAAGAGAATTCGGTTATTCTGTAGTGATCATGCAATCGGGTGATTCTGTAGAAATAGAGTCTGCCAATCTTAAACTATTAAAACAAAACCGCATCTCAGGTTTATTTGTTTCACTTACCATTGATACCAAAAACATTGAATCATTCTTAAAATTAAATGACCTGGAAATACCTGTTATTTTCTTAGACAGGGTTCCTGATTATGAAAATTGTAATAAGATCTGTTTTGCCGACAGAGATGCATCGCGACTGGCAGCAGATGCATTAATAGAAAAAAATAAAAATCATGTTTTAGCACTCTTTGGCCATCCCAATTTAACCATCACCCAAAAAAGGGAATCCTCATTCAGAGAAACTTATCAGAAAAATTCGCCTAAAACAAAATTAGACATTCATTTCCCAGAAAACTCAGCACCATCAAGGGTTGTAACATTGGCTGCTTTGAAAAAGAAAGACAGGCCTGATGCGATTTTTTGCATGGGCGACCTTATTTTGATTGGTGTAATGGAAGCCATTCATGAAATGAACATAAAAGTACCGGAAGAAATATCTATTATCAGTATCAGCAATGGTTTTATACCCAATATGTATAATCCCAAGATCACTTATGTAGAAACCAGTGGTTATAAATTAGGGATGGTTGCATTCGACAGAATGCTTGCCTGCCTCTTAGATAAAGATAGCATGAAAGAAGTTTGGGTAGAACCTATTCTTGTCCCCGGAAAATCTTTATAATACTATTTTACTGATCGTAATGTGGCATAGAGATCAGGAAAATCTGAGATCATGCCATCTACTCCCATTTGTTTTAATTCTTTCATCCTGATCAGATCATTGATCGTCCATGGAATTAGTTTAATTCCCAACTCCTTACATTGTTTTACCAATAATACTGTTACCGTTGTATGATCGGGAGAATAAATAGTTGGAATAAATCCGAGCTCTTTTAATCTTTCTGCAAAAGACCTATCGGATGGCGGCTCAAATAAATAAGCTGTTTTTATTTCCGGATAATGTTCGTGTAAATATTGAAGCGTCCGAATATCAAATGACTGGATGATCACACGTTCCCCTACTCTTTTTTCTTTGATCACAGCCACAATTAATTCTACAAATTGATCCGGCTTTGGATGATAGATCCCATCTGTTGCAGATTGCGATTTTGTTTCAATATTATATTGGATCGGCTTTAATGAATGCAGCGTTGTATAAGCTTCTGCACTATCGATCACATCAGCCAATCTTGGCTTATGCACTGCTAATTTTTGTTGACCAGGGAAACGAGGATGCGGTTTTGATCCAACATCGAATGTTTGTGTTTGCGCATAAGTCATTTCATAAATATTCAATGACTTCTCCTCTTTTTCATTTACAAAACTACCATCAGCCCTTGTGGTTATTTCATGATTGAAAAATGGTTCGTGACTGATGATGACCTGTTTATCCTTTGTGATCACAGCATCCATTTCCAAAGTGCTTACATGCAGATCTATGGCCTTTAAAAAAGCAGGAATAGTATTCTCGGGCATTAATCCCCTGCAACCGCGATGACCTTCATAGTCGAAACCCCCAACCCCTAAAGGGGGGTTATTAAGCTTTCTGCTGTTCATACAAGCAATGATTAATAGTACACTTAATACTGTAAATAATTTTTTCATTTTCGAAAAAGTTGATCTTTTCGTTTTTCCATTTCTGCAGCTACCCTTTTTTGTTCGGCATCGCCTGTATTCAAACTGCTTAGAATATTATTATAGGTTTTTTCATCCTTGTTCTGACTGAGCTTAAAAATATTTTCTAAAGAATCAACTTTTATTTCAAAAGCAACGATGGCTTTGCTTAAACGCTGCACATATTCTTCGGGCATATGTTTGTAGGATGCAGGAGAATCAGCATTATTTTCAAAATGAGCTGTCAACTCGCTCAGCATTTGCAATAATTGTGCATCATCCAAGAAAGTCAGTTCCCCTTTTGCATGAACGCTCATATAATTCCAGGTAGAAGCCTGCTGTTTGTTTTCGTAAACACTTGCACTGACATAAGTATGCGCGCCACTGAAAACAACCAGCACATTTTTATTTTGTTCCAATGCTTTGTGATGATCTGTTTGGCGCATGATATGTGCCTGCAAATACATCACACCATCTCGTTCTTTTAATAGTACCGGCACTTGTGTGGCAACGGGTTTATTTTCTGCATCCACAGCTATCAGCATGGCAAATGGATGTTGCTTCATAAAATCAATTACAACATCAGCATTATTTTCTTTAAAGTAAGAAAGGTTATACATGAGATGAAGATAAACAAAGAATTAAACTTGAGAGTGATGTTTATGTTGTCGCTATTGAATTTTATAGCATCGGTTGTTGCGTCGCACACTTTTACTCCATAGCCTTGTGCCGCGGAGTACTTCAAGGTTCAGTTTTATAGCAACAAAATGAATGAAATGCTTGGAGGATTGTTGTAACGACAATACAAAAAACGCAACGTTATAACACTGATTTTAAATATTATTTTTTGACCTTCATGCATACTAAAGCATAAATTTTGGAGTGTTGGCTATAATTTAAAAAATAACATTGATTGTTGGGTAACTTTATAGACCAATATTTCTTTTCCATATAAATCCTAGATTTATGAAACCAAATTTTTTACTTTTCATCATAGTTTTATTTGGTTTGAACTGTAAAAAGGACGCTTCAATAAACACTTTAACAGTAAGAGGGCATGTACTAAGCGAAATAACAAATAAACCATTCCCTAATTCCAAAGTTTTTATTACAGTGTATAAAACAGTATATTTTGGTTATATGCCTTTAACTGCTTCGATTGATCATAAAAATACAATAACAGACAGTTTAGGAAACTTCACTAGTGATATTATTATAGATAATGACTCTTCTACTGTAATAAGGTTTGAAAAAATTGCAGATAAACAATCAGGTGATCTTGTTAAAAATGCTGAATTTAGTTTTTTATTATTTAGGCAAAACCCAATTACCAATTTATATGTTAGACAATATGCAGACCTAATAATAAACCTGAAAAATGTTATCCCATTTGACAATAATGATCAAGTAAGCATTTCATATTTTGTGACTGGTTCTTCTTTATCACATGACCCTGTTGATTCTGTAATAAATTATGGGTTAATAAATCAGCCATATTTACCACCAGCTTATAATGATGGTAAAAATCTTTTTTGGATTGGCAAAGATGTGAATTCGACAATTGCAATAAAAGTTCAAGAAAGTACTACATTTCAAATTTTTTGGACAGCTAAAAAAAACAATATTATCACAAGCTATAAATCACAAATATTCAATACTTCGATCAATAGTGTAAATAAGTTTGAAATTAACTATTAAAATTTTTTACTATCACTATCAGTGTATTTTAGTAATTGTAGCTTGACGGTAGTTAGTGAGATTTTGTTCCAACTCAATTGAAATATAAGACCCAACAAAATAATTTATCAATAATAAAACACAGTTCCGCTCCCTTCATCTCATTTCCACGACTACTTAAATGCGACCTTTTATCGGAGTCTTCTAGATTATATAAAAAAAACTATCATGAATCCTTTTTTTCATTCTGAATATTTTTCAGTTTCCCAAAAGAGTGTCCAACACTCAACGATGAGTGTTGAAGTCTCAACCACGAGTATTTTAGTCTCATCTCCGAGTATCGGAGTCTCATCCTTAAGTGTTTTTGTGTCAACGATGTGTGTCAAACACTCAACATTGAGTATCAGAGTGTCTCCGTTGAGTATAAAACACTCATCGATGAGTATTGGAGACACAAATTTGTCAGTCAGAGCCTCATCCTTGAGTATCAGACACTCAACTCTGAGTGTAAAACTGACAAGATTGCAGAAATCAGTAATGCCTATCAATTTAGCCTAGTTGGGGCTAAAGCCGGAAGCCCTTTCATTGAATTGCCCCGAACTTAAGTTTGGGGCAATTCAGTTTTGATGCTATCCCTTAAATACAAATCCTCCGAGGTTTTAAAAACCTCGGAGGATTGTTATACAAAAAGATATCACATGTTAATTCACTATTTCCAGCACTTTTGTCTTAGGAATATTTGCATTTCTAATAGCAATATTTCTAACCGCCAGGGAAGCAAAATTTCTAAAAGCATTTTGCGTAACGGCATCATCACCTACCATGGCAGGAACGCCGCCATCACCTCCTTCTCGGATGCTTTGCACCAAAGGGATTTGTCCAAGGAAAGGCAATTCATATTCTTCGGCTAAATTCTTTCCGCCTTCTTTTCCGAACAAATAATATTTATTATCGGGCAATTCTGCCGGCGTGAAATAAGCCATATTTTCTACCAATCCGATGATGGGCACATTGATCTGCGCCTGAGCAAACATGGCAATAGCTTTCTTTGCATCGGCCAATGCTACAGTTTGAGGAGTAGTAACCACAACAGCACCTGTTACCGGAACAGTTTGTATCAATGTTAAATGAATATCGCCTGTGCCCGGTGGCATATCTATGATCAAATAGTCCAGTTCGCCCCAATCTACTTCCGTTACAAATTGACGGATGGCACTGCTGGCCATCGGCCCGCGCCAAACCACCGCATTTTTTTCGTCCACCAATAATCCGATACTCATTAATTTGATACCGAATTTTTCTATTGGAACGATAAAAGCTTTGCCATCTACTTCCTTCATCAAAGGCCTTTCGCCACGAATACCGAACATGATGGGTACACTGGGCCCATAAATATCCGCATCCATCAATCCCACACTAGCACCTCCTTCGGCCAATGCCAAAGCCAGGTTAGCTGCAACAGTACTTTTACCCACGCCGCCTTTGCCACTCACCACAGCTATAATATTTTTTACGCCATTCAATACCAGTTGACCATCTTTTCTGTTGCTAGAAGTATTGGCGGTAAAATTCACCTGTACAATAGCGGCTTTATTTACCAGTATTTTAATGGCATTCTCACAGGCAGAACGCATCATATCCTTCATAGGACATGCAGGAGTGGTCAAAACAAGCGTAAAGCTTACCGTATTGCCGTCAATGGCAATATCCTTGATCATATTCAATGTAACCAGATCTTTTCCCAGATCAGGTTCCTGTACATTACTCAGCGCTTTGAGTATTTCGGCTTCAGTCATCATGAAAGTTTTTGTTAAAAAGCTGGATCGGGCGCAAAGTTAACCATCAGGAACTTTACTTTGTTACGAAATACAAAGTATGAACAAATATGTTTATCACTTTTAAATAATTGAATTCCTATTTTTGTACGAATGATGAGATCGCTACGATACATTCTTTTACTTACAGGATTTTTTGTTTTGCAGCAGGTAAGGGCGCAGAATGAAACCCGCAGAGATTCAGTAATTCAGTTATTTGGAGTGGTGATGACATCCGACAGTTTACGTGCTGTTCCCGCAGCCAGTGTAATTGTAATGGGAAAAGGCAGGGGTACGATCACCAATAACGATGGTGTGTTTTCTATAGTAGTTTTAAAGGGAGACCATATCTTATTTTCATCCATCGGATTTAAAGACAAGTCTATTTTCATACCAAGGGACCTGACCGAAACACAGTACAGTGTTATTCAGTTATTGGTTTCAGATACGAATTATTTACCCGCCACCATTTTAAAACCTCGCCCTACACGAGAACAATTTGAAAGAGATTTTGCCAATACCAGGGTTCCCGATGATATGTATGAGACTGCAAGACAAAACACAGATCAGGCCAAATTAAGGGCTTTGATGGCTACACTTCCGCAAGATGGCAGGGAAGCTGTAAACTATCAATTAAGGCAGGATGCCAATAAATATTATTATGCCGGACAAATACCTCCTCAAAATATCTTTAATCCATTTGCCTGGGCTGAGTTCATAAAAGCCTGGAAGCGGGGTGATTTTAAGAATAAGTCCTCGGGAAACTGATGATCGCTTCTTCATCGCTGAATAGCCAATAATTCTTACCTTACCTGCCAATCATTTTTGAAAGTAATATGAAAAATATTTCAGTGATCGGTGCAGGAACAATGGGAAACGGCATTGCTCATGTATTTGCACAAAATGGTTTTACAGTTTCATTGATAGATGTGAATGCCAACCAATTAGAAAAGGCATTGGCTACCATTTCAAAAAATCTTGACCGACAAATTGCTAAATCTTTGCTGACTGAAGAAGACAAGAAGAAAACCTTATCTCAGCTCAGTACTTATTCGGATATAACTGCGGGTGTTCAAAATGCTGATCTGATCGTGGAAGCAGCCACCGAAAATATTGAATTGAAACTCAAGATCTTTAAACAGCTGGATGAAGCTGCTCCTACCAAAACAATTTTAGCCAGCAATACTTCTTCTATTTCCATTACAAAGATCGCTGCAGTAACCAAAAGGCCAGAATCAGTGATCGGCATGCATTTCATGAACCCTGTTCCGGTAATGAAACTGGTAGAGATCATTAATGGATATGCAACTAAAAAAGAAGTAACAGAAAATATTGTTGCATTGAGTATTGAATTGGGAAAGATACCCTGCGTAGTGAATGATTATCCCGGCTTTATTGCCAACAGGATCTTAATGCCAATGATCAATGAAGCCATTTACAGTTTATATGAGGGTGTTGCCGGTGTGGAAGAAATCGATACTGTAATGAAACTGGGAATGGCGCATCCGATGGGACCCTTACAGTTAGCAGATTTCATTGGGCTGGATGTTTGTCTCAGTATTTTAAATGTATTGCATGCCGGTTTCGGCAATCCGAAATATGCAGCCTGTCCATTATTGGTAAATATGGTAACAGCGGGTAAAACAGGCATAAAAACCGGCGAAGGGTTTTATGCATATTCAGCTGTAAATAAAGATCTAATTGTAAGTAATCGATTTAAAAAATAATATCCATGTTTTTTATTCTCTCCAAAATATTTGATTTTTTGATGGCACCCATTTCGTGGATACTGATCTTATTGATCTGGATGATTATTGTTAAATCTAAAAAAGCAAAGAAAAGATTATCTATCATCATCATTTGTATTTCCATTCTATTTTCTAATAGTTTTTTATACCGGACATTTGTTTTAGCATGGCAGCCAAAGCAATCGGTTCTTATAAAAGGAAATCAGTATTCTGCAGGTATCTTATTAGGTGGATTTACAGGATTTGATATTGACAAAAGAGGATATTTTAACGAAGCCGCTGATCGTTTTATTCAAGCAGAAAAATTATATCATGAGGGTTTTATTCAAAAAATAATTATCAGCGGTGGATCAGGCCAACTTATTAATAATGAAGCCAAGGAAGCGGATTTTGTAAAAGGCGAATTAATTGCCAGTGGTGTAGCGGAAAAAGACATTATCATTGAAAACAAATCACGCAATACCTATGAGAATGCTATTTTTTCAAAACGAATTCTTGATTCATTAAAATTAAGCGGTCCTTATATTTTACTTACTTCGGCAACGCATATGCCGAGATCAATTAAAATTTTTAAGAAAGCTGCAATGACTGTCATTCCATTTCCTTGCGATTATCATGTAATTAATTCTCACATTTCTTGGGAAGGAATTGTAATTCCGGAATTAAAACTATTGAATGACTGGGCTATTATTTTTCATGAAATAATCGGATTGAAAGTGTATCAGTTAACCGGTAAAGCCTGATCAGATCTTCGTTGCATTTATGGTATGCATATCGTTTATTTTGTACAATACTTCTTCTAATCTCGCTTTGGGTATTCCGATCTTCAGCAAACAAAATAATTGCATTTCCTGATGGAGGATACTGCAGTTAAACTGCTTTACAACCGTCATCACTTCATTCATTTTTGTATAATCGAAATGTAGTTCGTACTTTATTTCTACCTGCTTTTGCACAACAGGAATCATTTGCAAAGTCAATGCAGCAGACGTTTTATAAGCATTGATCAAACCGGGGACGCCCAATAATGTCCCACCAAAATAGCGAACAACTATTACTGAAATATCTGTCAATTGTTTACTGTCAATTTGATTTAAAATAGGTTTACCGGCAGTACCGCTTGGTTCGCCATCATCACTCACTCGAAAATTATTGCCATCAATTCCAATGCGATAAGCAAAACAATGATGCACTGCTTTAGGATGTTCTTTCTTGAGTGTTTGTAAATAACTTTTGGCTTCGTCAACTGAAGTTATAGGATAGGCATAAGCAATAAACTTACTTCCCCTGTCTTTAAACTCAGCGATCGAAGATTGGCTGATGGTATAATAAAAGTCCTGTTCTATATTTGTTTTACTCATGTTTATAATATTGAATCAGGTCATTTCTATACTTTTCTTCTTTCATATATAAGGCGTTCCGTAACTGAGGAGCAGATAATCCATCCCCCACCAACAAGAATTCATTTGTGATCACCCTTACTTCGTCCCAAATATCTCCATCAATAAAAGATTGCAAGGTCTTCGCCCCTCCTTCCACCAAAATGCTTTGAATATTCAATTGATAACAGGCATCCATTATTTGTTGAATAATATTCTCAGCTTTCTCCAAGCGATAAAATATTGTGTTTTTATCTTCTTCCTGTTTAATATTATTGAAAATAATTGTCTTTAGGCTATTATCGAATATTTTCAAAGTTGGTGAAAGTCGTAAGTGTTTATCCAGTACCAATCTTACTGGGCTCCTTCCTGCCGCGAATCGATTATTTAATGAAGGATCATCAAGTAATGCAGTATTGGTACCTATAAAAATAGCAGTCTCCTCACTCCTCCATTGATGCACTAATCGATTACTATATTCATTAGTGATGAATAATCGTTCTTTTGAAAGTGCAGCAATCTTATTGTCTACAGTTTGCGCCCATTTTAAAACAATATAAGGTCGGCGTTTTTCATGAAAAGTAAAGAAGCGTTTATTCAACTCTTTTGCCTCATTTGCTAAAATGTCAATTGTCACCTCAATTCCCGCATGTTGCAATTTTTCAATTCCTTTTCCATTTACTTCTTCAAAAGGGTATCTACAGGCAATAACCACCCTGGGAATTTTATGTTGGATGATCAGATCAGTGCAAGGAGGTGTTTTACCAAAATGAGCACAGGGTTCTAATGAAACATATAATACTGATTGACTGATGAGTGTCTTGTTTCTTTCTTCAACACCATTAATACAAATTACTTCCGCATGAGCTTTGCCATATTGTTGATGATAGCCTTCGCCGATAATACGATCATCATACACCAAAATAGCAGCTACTAACGGGTTGGGGGCAACATAACCCTTCCCTAACTTTGCCAGTTCCAGGCAACGATACATGTATGATTCATCTTTGGTCACTTGTCAAAACTAATTGAAAAAGCAGTAGCATTGCAGAATGAGTATTCAGGAAGCATATAAAAAATTATTGTTTCAGTTATACGAATTATACGATAACCGTGAAGCTGCTAATATTGCAGATATGGTGATCGAGTTTATCACCGGTCAGAGAAAGACAGATCGTATCATCCATAAAACGATCCCTTTAAATTTTCAGCAGCAGGAGCAATTAGAGAACCTTACACAAGAATTATTGCAATACAAGCCGGTACAATATGTGTTGAAAGAAACCTGGTTTTCAAGGATGAAATTTTTTGTGAATGAAGCAGTACTGATCCCTAGACCAGAAACAGAAGAATTGATCAACTGGATCATTCAGGATATTAAAAGCAATAAAATTAAAGTGAACAGCATTCTTGATATTGGAACAGGTAGCGGATGTATTCCTATATCATTAAAGAAAAAGAATGAATTACTTTCAGTTTCTGCACTTGACATAAGTGAAGATGCATTAAAAGTTGCTGCGAAAAATGCAGATGACCTCCATGCAGGTATCAATTTTATTTGTTCTGATTTTTTAGATGAAAATACCTGGAATGAATTTCCTGTTTATGACATCATCGTAAGCAATCCTCCTTATGTCAAACAATCCGAAAGCGAAACTATGCGAAAGATAGTTATCGATTTTGAACCACATCTTGCATTATTTGTAACAGATGAAGATCCTTTACTCTTTTATAAAAAAATAGCAAGGTTCGGAAAAGATCATCTTTCTAAAGAAGGAAATATTTTTGTGGAGATCAACGAATGTTTGGGTGAAGAAGTAATTGCTCTTTTCAAAAAAGAAAAATACAATGCTGAATTAAGAAAAGACATGCATGGAAAAGACAGGATGCTCAAAGCCAGCTTTATAAACAACTAAATGATCTTATAAATAGCCCAATTCTTTGTTTCGAACATGAGGATCGGGCGAAATTGCTGGCGTATTTCCATTTGGTGAATATTATAATCATTCAATACCGTAAAGCTTCTCAGCCGATTGATCGATTTTGCCACACAAACAAAACGGGCTCCTAATTTCGGATTTTCAACAATCGTTATAAAGTTATTATTATTTGGAAGAACCACTGTTTTCAATGTTCTTAAATGCGCCATTATTTTATATGCCGCTGCATCATCCATTAGTATTTTATGCGTTTCATCTGTAATATCAGAAATGTAAGAAGCCAACTGATATTCTTCTGAAGTCTGACGTTCATCTTTCCAGATACTCACCTTCTTTAAAGAAGCGAAAAACAATCTTTCTTCCACATCGCTTGAATGAATGAAATAGAAAATTCCCGTGAATATATTTGCGATTGCCACAGCCATAATGATTGGATAGAGCAATTTTGTTTTGTATTTCTTACCGGCATAAACACTTAGTCCCAATAATGCAATCACCAGAAAAATAAGATAATATTCGATGGTGATATATATTTGATTATCGAGCAGAATGATCGAAATAAGTATGAATGGTGCCAGCAGTGTAAACAATTCGTATAAGTTTCCTTTAAATAAAACAAAGAGCAGTATCAATAAGGGAGTTAACAGTAGTATGTATATCTGAAAGATGATGTGATTCTGTTCACCAACATTATCCACGGCACCGGATGCGATCAGATTACCGATGGATTCGTTTCCGGTAACATGCCAATTGGCGTATTGACTGGTCAAAAAATAAGTTGCATCGCCCGCATGATAGAAATTCAAAGTCTTAAATAAGTATAATGCCCCAATAGGCAATAAGAATACGATGATATAAATAGCCAATGTTCTGTTTGCTAATTTTCTTCTTTGAGAACGATTATTCAACGATTCGAAATATTGTAAAACAGGAGGCTGGTCTTTTTGAAGTTTCAAACCCTGTAATGAAACAAGGAAAATAAAAGGAAAGAATGCCAAAAGCATCCAGATAAAATTATAGTCACAAAACACCAGACAGGAAAGATAAATACTTGCCATTGACAGATAGAAAGAAGTCTGGCTTCGATAATAATTGAAAAGACTTCTGAATACTAAATAAAAGAATAAAAGTATGGAAGCCACACCACGTCCAGACGTTGCGGCATAAATGATACCCGGATGAAAAACAAAGACCAATAATAACATCGGCAAAAACACCCTGCGAGGTAATTTTGATTTTGCAAAATCATTCAGCAATAAGAAGAATAAAATAGTTGTGAATGCAGTTGATGCCAAAATTGGTGCAAAGGGATAGCCAAATGGAGTAAAAACAATAGAAGATAAAAATATCAAACTAGGAAAAGTAGTACCTAATGTAAGCAATGTGTTATCATCGGTTTCAAAAAGCAATTTTATTTTTTCTGCGATAAACATTGCTTCAGAATGTTCATACCCTGTTCGATGCAACACCCAGGAAACAAGGATATAGTACACCATCAGAAACAGCGCAATAAATATAGCTATGTATTTTTTTAAAAAAATCATATTCTTTATGTTGCAGCCGCTACAGCAGCATTTACGTTTGCAGTTGCAGAAGATGAAACTTTAGTGAGTCCGTGATTTGTCTTTTCCCAATAAAATGGTTTGTATATCAATTGCCAGAGGCCTTTATAAGCTGCAATGCTGTGCATCAACCAATATACCGGATTCAGAATGGCAAATAATATCAATTCATAAAATCTACGTTTGAACACTGCAAGCATATTAATGTACACCATCAGTACATTGCCTGCTATAAAATTAAATGTTGCGATATACAATACCCAATCCGGGAAAAGTTGTCTAACAAAATTAAAATTGAAAATGATGTAGAATAAAAAGAATACCAACAATACCGGATACAATAAAAATGTAAATGAAGTTCCGCCAATAAAGAAGTTGAATCCAAAGAAGCCCTGCCATCCAATTCTTCGTATCAATGAAACGGGATTACGCATGTGTACCAAATAAGTTTGCATATACCCCTTGATCCAGCGTGAACGTTGACGGATCCAGTTGAATGGTTCGTTGTTTGCCTCTTCCAATGTAGTGCTGTTAACAACACCTATCTTATATTGTTTATCGTATACTCTCACTCCAAGATCCGCATCTTCTGTAACATTAAACGGATCCCAAGCACCTAGTTCCATTAATTTATTTAATTTGAAATGGTTGCTCGTTCCTCCTAAAGGAATAGGCACATCCAAAGTTTCCAAACCGGGCAACATATAATCAAACCAATAAGAATATTCCAAAGTGAACATTCTTGTCAAAAGGTTTTCATTTTTATTAAAGTAATTCAGTGCTCCTTGTAAAACAACAAATTCATCAGGTAATTTCCTGAATAATACAACTACCTTTTTTAACTGATCAGAATCTGGAACATCTTCCGCATCATAAATGGTTAATAATTCTCCTCGTGAAAAATACAATCCGTAATTACAGGCTTTCGGTTTTGTTTTTGGTGCGTGAAAAGGAACAACAATGGTTTCAAAGTTAGCCGGGAAATCCAGGTTTCTTACTGCATTCAGTGTTTTATCATCATCTTCTTCTATCAACAATTTAACGTCGAGTTTGGCTCTTGGATAGTCGAGACTACGCAGATTCCATATTAGTTTACGAATGAGTTTATCTTCCTTATAAACCGGCAACAGGATCGTGTAAACGGGCAATGAAGCTTCGTCTACTCTTTTTACATCTGCCTTTGAAACCGCTTCATGCAATTCGGACATAGAGCCTCTTAGTGCCAGATACAATTTAAATAAGATGGAGAAAAGGAAAAATACACTCGACAAAAGATTGATAATAATGATTGTAGGCGAAAAATACAGGATCAGCATCGTGAGATTGAAAGCAATAAAACCAAAAACAAATATCAATTGTGCATTGGTAAATGTTACCAACCCAGAGCTTTCAGCGTCTTTACGCATTAGACTGAATACTGCTTCTTTTACATAAAATTCTCCCCTTGTTTTATGTGCCAGCCAAGTAATATCCAGATCTGATGCAGCAACAAATCTGATCTTCATCCTGAATTTTACATATAGGCTGTTCAGCAATTTTTCATCCAACGGGTCTGCCGCAGCAACTAATAATGTTCCATCGATTTCTTTTCGCAAAGGGATATACAGAAAAGAATTGAGGTGCTGAATATCGCATTGATGAATATACACATCATCCATTTCTTCATTGCGTACATCAATCAATGGGAAGTTCTCTTTTTCCAAAAAATCGACATACACTTTACGTGTCAAAAATCCGAAATTCAGTGCAGCTTTGATAGGTGCATAACTGTACATATTGGCTATCGCTTCTACCTCATCCAATTTCGCATGAGTAAAGAAGCCCGTTTCTGCCATCTTATGTAATCCGCACCGGGTCATAGTTTTATTATTTTACGCTGTAAGAATAATTCCTGATTCACGAAAATTCCCTTCTCTTTATTATACAATTTCCTGTGACTTACGAACCCTGTTTCTTACAAAGAAGAAAGCCAATAATACTAATCCCAATAAGATCAATAACAACAAATACTTATAATTTTCCCAGAAGATGGCTAATTTATTTTTTTCACCACGATATAAAACAGAACTGGAATCTTCGGGCATTTTAAAGAAATAGTTACTGATACCATTACTGTTTGAGATCAGCACATTACTTTCAATCTCAGTAAGCTGTGTACTTAGATTTTTAATAACACTTGCAAATGCATCTTTATGACTACTGTCCCCCAAAGAAGTAACTAATAAAACCGTATTACCTTTTTCTCTGAAAATTTGAGCCATCCCACTATTGGAGAAGTCATTAATGGAATAAGTTAATTGACCCTTACTGTCTTTGTACAATTGAAAATCCCTGTCGAATTGTACCGGAAGATTGGTGAAATTTTTGACAAACTGGTCATTGCGTTGCAATAATGCGATCAGATTAAAACCCCTTAAATCATCGAGTGATGATTTATCTGCAGCTACTAGCTGAGGCACGATCAATTTATTGAAATCATTCTTGATCGGTGCATTTAACTGATACAATAACTCACCAACAGAAGAAACAATATTCGAATTATATAAGCTTGGTGATATTACTATTTTAGAAGGTACTTTCCTGAACTCTGCGGGGAAATTAAAGAAGCTGTAAAACTTATTTTCTCTTTCACCACTGAAAGTAAGTGTTGAACTTTTTACGTTTACAAATGCAAAGAAGTTACTAAATCCATCCTTACAAATGTTTGTACCAGGATGAAATCTGAATTCGACTTCTAACGTATTGAATTTGCTTAACAGATAAGGCTTCAGATCGATATCATCAATGAAGTTTGTTCTGTCCATTAATGATGCATTGAAAATCAAATTCTGGTTCAGATAGATATTCAAAAAGCCTCTGTCATCAGGTTTTAAAACAGAGAAATAACTTTCTAGATGAAAAGTAAGTTTGTTGGGAATTGCATTGAATTCACTTAGAGAGAAATTGTATTTCTGTCTTAATCCGCCAATACCTTCCATCAATGCAGGATTACCTCCAATGTCTTCCAATGCAGTGATCAATGGTGATGGATTATCAATAGAAACATTGCTTGGCACGCCTTCATTGATCAGCATTCTGTCAGAAAATGCGCTACTGATCCTTTTGTTGCTAGCTAGGGTATTGATCGCTTTGCGATAACCGGTTGCATCAGCACCGGTAACAACCAACACTAATTTTGAGGTAAAGCCAATATTCACTCTTGCAACCATAATTAATCCCTGACCTTGTGCCAGAGAAGGAATAACCTGTTTAACCAGGAGTGGTAATTTATCGGAACTACCAATAACGATACCGCTTGGAACTGTATCTTGTTGCTGATACATTCCTGTATGAACAGGTAATGGTGAATTTTGTTTTAATAAAGTATAAATAATTCCACCGGCAGTAAGATCATCCAGATCTGATGAGGCAGGTGTATAAACCGAATTAAATTCCTGAATCCATTCTTTGATACTACGTTTATAAGAAAGGGGTCCTGAATTATTCAGCGCTAAGAAAGATGAATTCTTTACAGCTATCCAGCAAGCAGGGTTATCCACGTCCTTACAATATTCATCGCCAACACTCATTTTAGCCGACACTTTCAGTTTAATGAATCTTCCATCAGGCTGTAAATATTTTCTGTTCATTGGTACAATAACAGTGAACATGGTATCAACAGCAGAGGCAATGATCCTTTGTGTGAATACAGGTTCATCCTTTAAATAAACCACCACAACAGAATTATTAGGATTCAATACCTGAGATGCGCGGATATTAATGAATATCTTGCTTTGATCTACATTGTCGTCAGGTTTTACTTTTAAAAAGTAGCTGAGCGATCCTGTAATACCAACGATTGATTCATCATCATAACCCATAGATTCGAATGTTCGTTGAGATTGGGCAAACAAGCCGCCAATACTGCTGATTAAAAAAACCAAAAAAAGAAGACATTTAGATTTCATATTGTTTCTATTTAAAATTGGGTACAGTTAAACTCTATTCTGTAATAATTTCCAGTGTTTTCATCGCTACTATATGCAAAAGTTCCTCCCATGGTTTCAGTTAATTTCTTAGCCACAGAGAATCCCATTTCTGAGTCAACTTTCACAGATTCTTTTAACGATCTGAATGGTTGTAATTTAGTGAACAGTTCATTCATCTTTGCAACCCCAACCAATTTCCCGATATTAATTACTTCAATCACACACTTATCGTTTTGCCTATTGGTATGCACTGTTATTATCGAATCTACTTCTGCATACCGGATCGCATTGGTTAACAGTTTAAATAAGACCTGACTGAGAAATAATCTGTCTAAATGCACCATGATTGGTGATGCAGACAAATGCAATTGCAGATTGATCTGTTTTATCTGAGCCGAATCTGCCACATCCAACACTGCCTGTTCTACTTCCGGACTAATATCAAAGTTTTCTTGCGTAAACTGAACTTTGGCCTCATCCCTATCAGCAGAAGCAGCCAATTTCTCAGAAAGATAATTGAGTTTATCATTGCCCGTGCTAATGTAATTTAGTATTTCTTTCTGCTCTTCGGAAAGGTTATCCGATTTGTTTTTCAACAGGTCTATTGACATCTGAATAGAGCCCGTAAAATTTCTGAAATCATGGAGCATAATATTCAGGGTATTATGCCTGTAATCGTTCAGCACTTTCAATTTTCTATTCGCATCTTCAATTACATATTTCTGATCGTTGATCTTTTCATTTTGTTCTAATTGGCGATTTTTTGCCTCATCGATCAAAATATTTTTAGCGATCTCTCTTTTCAGGATCGCATAGCGATTGTAGGCGATCAAACAAGAAAAAGCTGACACAACAAAATACACTCCGCCGCCATGCGAGATCAGTAAATTGTATTTATCCACCCTTTCTCTGTTTGAGAAAAGTATGAATATCACAAAATATGTCAACAAACAAATAAATACAGAATAGATAGGTGGCCAGAAAATAGCTGTATTGATCAGCAAGATCGCAACTGAAAGAATAAGAAAATAAGGCATTACATGATTGAGCGGGATCATTCCGCAAAAAAATGAGTGCATCAGGAGGTTGACCACAATAAACCAAGTGATGGTTTTTATATAATTCCACTCTCGCTTATTGCCAATGATATAAATCGTATAAGAGATAACAGCTACAATTAATCTGATCAGCATCAGATCGGTCCACATATCTTTCAGAAAAAGAAAATCGAGTAGCCAAAAGAGCGGAAGGGAAAAAAGAACTGTCCACATTACCACATTGGCATAATAGATACCTTTTTTATTAAGTTCGTCAGCAAACGCCTCTTTATTTATATTTACAAAGGAAAATTTAAAATTATTGGGCATATAGGGTATTATGCATTCTGAAAATCAATTCTTTATTCTGTGAAAATATACATTAAATTAATAAGAGTTTTTTTAGGGATAAATTTATTGTTTGGTGTATCACTATCCACATTAAGTGCAAAACTTAGGGATGATAATCTGGCAGACATCAAAAAAAACTTAGGAGGCGGGGTGAATATCTCTCTTTTTGAACATTACTGGACCACTCCAGATTTTTTATATCAGGAAGATATTTCAGGTAAATTAAATAATATAGCTAAAGCTGGTTTTAAAACAGTTCGTATCCCCGTTGCTTTTGATAATTTTTTAGAGCCAAAATCCTTCAATCTGCAACCCCAGATTATCAGCAAATTGAAAGATATTTACAATACTTGTGCTGCAAAAAGGCTCAATCTTATCATCACATACCATTACGGTAAACTCAATAACAATAATAGCCCGGGAGAAATAGAGCGCATTTCTTGGATGTGGAAACAGATCCAGCGTCAATTTTCCGGACAGGGATATTCCAGCCTTTTTTTTGAATTATATAATGAACCTGTGATGAACGGTATTTTGTGGAAAAAAACCATCACTACTATTATCCAGAATTTACGGTATGAAGACAAAAGCAGGATATATATTATTGGTGCGGTTAATTATAACAGCCTGGATGAACTAAATGTAATGGGCAGATTACCCGATGATAAACTGTTTTACAGCTTCCATTTTTACGAACCATTTATTTTTACACATCAGGGTGCAGACTGGACAAATAACAAAACTGCCCTTTTAAAATTGCCTTATCCTTACAAAAAAAGCAGAATGCCTGATGCTGTATTTATAGAAAACAGCGGTACAAACGATAAAGAACTAAGCAGATATCCACATGAAGCCACCCATGAATATATCCGTGAACGCTTTAAAACCATCGCAGAAACCTGCTTAAGAAATAATATGCCGCTTATCTGTACCGAAGTGGGTGTTATTAAATTAGCCGACCGTAAATCCAGAAAAAATTATTTACTAGATGTAACAGGCGATTTGAGTAACCTGGGCGTTCAAGCAATTTTATGGGATTATGACGATAAATTCTCCATCAAAAGAAACGATATTGACATCGAAAGGTATTTACATAAGTGGTTGATGAAAAGTAAAAATTAATGCGCACCTTTAATTATTATAATCATCAATATAATAATTATGGCCTCGGTTCTTTCCTTACACAATATCAGTAAACGTTATGGTTCCATTCAGGCTTTAAACGATGTTTCTTTTGAAGTACCTGAAGGAAGTGTATTTGGCATTCTCGGTCCGAATGGCAGTGGCAAAACCACCATGCTGAGTATCATTCTGGATATCCTGAGACCGAATACCGGGAATTTTTCCTGGTTCGGAGTATTGGGCGGATCACCTGATTGCAGAAAAATGGTCGGATCTCTTTTAGAAACGCCTAACTTTTATCATTACCTATCTGCAGTTGATAACCTGAATATCACTCAAGCCATCAGCGGAAGGGGAACAGCAGTAGATATTGATGCAGCATTGGAGATCGTTAATCTTACACAACGCAAAAAAAGCAAGTTCAGTACTTATAGTTTGGGCATGAAACAACGCCTTGCCATTGCTGCTGCATTTTTAGGCAATCCCAAAGTATTGGTTTTGGATGAACCTACGAATGGATTGGATCCAGTTGGCATTGCTGAAATAAGACGACTCATTAAAGAATTAGCAGCAAGAGGTGTAACCATTATCATGGCAAGCCATTTATTGGATGAGGTAGAGAAAGTTTGTACGCATGTAGCTATTTTGAAAAAAGGGGATTTATTAACCGCCGGAGCTGTTGATGAGGTGCTGGTTAATGAAGATATTGTTGAATTGAGTGCTTCAGATATTGACTTATTAGAAAATGTTTTAAAAGATTATCCTTTAAAGACCAATCTTAAAAAAGAAGAAAATATGCTTCAGCTGTTCTTTCCTGTTGGAACTGCCAACCTTGAAAACATAAACCAATTCTGTTTCGAAAAAGGAGTAACACTAAACATGTTATTACACAAGAAGAAAAGTTTAGAAACTAAATTCTTAGAACTTACCAGTGCAACCAATAACTAATCTTTCAAACTTATCAATATGTTACAATTATTAAAGATCGAATGGCTTAAAATAAAAAAGTATCCTACTTTTTGGTGGATGCTGGGCATTGTTGCATTGACTTATCCGGGTATTAATTATATGTTTCATCATGTGTATGAAAGCGTGATCGGTAGAAAAGACATGGCTGGAAATGTTGCCAAATTTTTATTAGGCAACCCTTTTGCATTTCCCGATGCATGGCATTCAGTTGCTTATTTTTCTTCATTCTTCGTAATAGTTCCGGCATTATTGATCATTATGCTGGTAAGTAATGAATACACTTATAAAACATCCAGGCAAAATATTATTGATGGGTGGAGCCGCAATCAGTTTATCAATGCCAAAATAATTGATGTTACTATCATCAGTTTAATTGTTACTATTTCTTATACGATTGTTGCGGCAATTTTCGGATTTTATTATTCCGATACTGTTCGTGTAACCCGCTGGGCAGAAGAACTGCAGTACATTCCTTTATTTTTTCTTCAAACATTTGCCTATCTGAGCTGGGCATTTTTATTAGCATTTTTATTGCGCAGGGCATTTATTGCATTGGGTATTTTCATTTTTTATTCGCTTATCATCGAAAACATCATTAAAGGTTATTTCAAGTTTAGAGAATGGGGCATCCGCGAATATTTGCCCTTCGAAATATCTAACAGGCTTTTGCCGATGCCTAATTTTTTAGGAAAATTAAACGAAGCATCCAATGATGCCTATAAAAAATCGCTGATAGATGTCAACTGGCATGTGCTGTATACTTTAATTCTTACATCAGCTATCTGGTGGCTGTGCTATTACCTGAATAAGAAAAGAGATCTATAAATACTGAAAATATATTCACTTGTTTTTTGTTTGATAGATCCTTTTGTAAATAAAGGATTTGTTGTACAAAAATGCCTCTATGAGTGCCTTTGGGGAAGAGGTACGTAAATTTTATTATAAATACGATATCGGATTCAAAAAAAACAGTATCTTTTTATTCACTAAAAAAAATGAAAATGAAAGTCAACAGAATTTTCTTTGTGCTTTTGCTTTTTCCTTTCATAGCAAATGCACAACCAAGATTACCGCAAGGTTATTTCTGGCAAAAATTAAGCAATGGCCTGGAAGTAGTGGTGATTGAAAACAATAAAGTACCATTGGCAACTATTGAAATAGCTGTAAAGAACGGCGCATATACAGAAGGACCTGAATACAGTGGTCTTTCTCATCTTTTCGAACATATGTTCTTTAAAGCCAATAAGGATTATCCCACACAGGAAAAATTATTAAAGAGAACACAGGAACTGGGTGCCATCTGGAATGGTACAACAGATGTAGAAAGAGTGAATTATTTTTTCACTTTTGATAAAGACAGTTTAAATCAGGGGCTAAAATTTCTGAATGCTGCTATTCGATTCCCGATCTACAGACCTGAAGACATGCAAAAAGAAAGGCCTGTTGTAGATGGCGAATTTCAAAGAGCTGAAAGTGATCCCGGTTTTCAGATCTGGTACGAATGCCAGAAGAAATTATGGGGAGATCTGGTAACAAGAAAAAATGCCATCGGTGATCATAATATCATCAATACCGCAACACCTGAGAAAATGATGATCATCAAAAACAAATATTATTTTCCCAATAATTCATTATTGATCATTTGTGGGGATGTAAAACATGATCAGGCCTTTGCCTATGCTCAAAAGATCTTTGGCGATTGGGCAAATAGTGGATTTAATCCGCATGAAAAATATCCCATACCTGAATTCCCTCCATTAAAAGCAACCGAATACTTTATCAAAGAATCTTCCATTGCACAAACACCTTACAGCAATTATTGGTGGCATGGACCGGATTACAGAAATGATTCTGCAGGTACAGTTGCAGCAGATGTTTTCTCTACCATTGTAGGATTGAATTCTTCCAAATGGCAGCAGGCCATCGTTGATAAAGGACTTGCAACCTATGCCGGTCTTAGTTATGAAACAAGAAGATATGTAGGGCCTATCAGTGTTTTTGTAGTACCCAACCCAACTAAATTAAAAGAATGCAATGCCGAGATATTGCATCAGATCAGTTTATGGCAACAGCCCGATTATTTTACTGATGAACAATTAGAAACTGCGAAACAGATCTTAAGACGCAACAATATCAGGAATCAGGAAAAGCCTTCTTCATTAGCCAGCCAGCTTACTTATCATTGGTGCAGCACTTCTTATGAGTTTTATACAGATTATACCGACAACTGTTTAAAAGTTACTAGAGAAGATATCAGAAAATATATCGCCAGATATATCACCGGCAAGCCTTATGTAGCCGGCATCATCATTAATGCCGAAATGAATAAAGCTGCAAATGTTTCAGAATTTTTTAAACCTTAATTCTACATTTTAAACTTCCTGATATATGCAACAGATAAGATCATTCACAAAACAAATACTATTTACACTGTTCTTTTTTGCAACATCCGTATTTGTATATGCGCAAAATAAAACTGCTTACGAATTAACTGTTAACGGGGTAAAAGTGATCGTACAACCCAGTGGCAATAAGATCGTAGAAATACAAACACTGATAAGAGGTGGTGTACAAAATTATCCTGCAAATAAAGCGGGCATTGAAAGCCTCGCCATGAGTGCATTGACAGAATGCGGCACTGCAAAAGATGATAAGAACAGTTTTAAAAATAAATTAGACAAAGTAAGTGCCCAGATCAACGGCTCTGCTGGAAAGGATTATTCCACATTTACTTTAAACTGTATTCAAAGTGATCTGGAAACTGTTTGGCCTCTTTATGTTGATGCGTTAACTGCGCCTCGTTTTGATGTAAAAGAATTTGAACGCATCAAACAAGATGCTATCAATGGAATAAAAGCACAGGCATCTCAACCCGATTATGCCATCAATAAATTAGCAAAAGAAACAGCTTTTGCAGGAAAAGATTATGCAAAAGCTCCTGAAGGAACAGAAGAGAATGTAAAAGCATTATCCGCAGCTGAAACCAAAGGATATTATTCTGCCATCTTAACAAGATCAAGATTATTGATCGTGATCGTTGGCGAATTGGATAAGGCAACTATCGAAAGTAAAATACAAGCCTTATTGACAACAATTCCTGCAGGACAACCATTTACGCTAAAAAAAGAATCATATACACCCGCGAAAAATACTTTTACGCAAGAGAAAAAAGAACTGGCCACCAATTATATTCAGGGTGTTACCGGCGGACCTTTACCGGGCACTCCTGATTTCAATGCATTCAGAATTGCCATGCAGATCTTATATGACAGGCATTTCCTAGAAGTAAGAACCAATAATGGTTTGTCTTATGCACCGTATACTTATTTCGATGGTGGCACATCACCATCTGCAAACATTGTTGTTTCAACTACCGATCCTAATAAATACATTGCCGTAGCAAACAAGCTCATCGATAAAACAAGGAAAGAAGGTTTTAAACCCGAAGAACTGAAAGACATGAAAACAACCTATGTCACCAGTTTCTTTTACAAACAGGAAACAAATGCTGCACAGGCTTCTTCTTTGGCAGCAAATGAGATACTGCACAATAACTGGCGCAGATCACTCACTTTAAATGATGATATCAAAAAACTAACAACCGCCGATCTGAACAGGGTTTTCAATAAATACATTACCAATATCACATGGGTGTATCAGGGAGATCCTGCAAAAGTGAATCCTGAATTGTATAAAGAGAAAATTGGTTCAAAAGAAAAATTACCTGAATCAAAATTAACACAGCAGAAAAAAGATTAGGATACTGGCGACAGTATTTGTAGCATCCTCCCTTGCGTCGTTCCGAAGGAATCCCTTTGGGACACACTTATACTGTATATCATTTATCAACAAAATAAAACCGAACTCATCATTCGGTTTTATTTTTTATCAGATCTTCAAATGCGGCCTCAACAGTTGGATATAAAAAATCAAAGCCTGTTGATCTTATTTTATCATTGTTAACGCTTGCACTCTTTAATACTTCAATGCTCATTTCTCCCAGCATTATTTTTAATACAAATGCAGGAACAGTAACAGGAATGAAAACGCGTCCGCACATTTGTTTCGCTAATGAGATAATTAGTTGCTTATTTGTTACAGGATTTGTTGCCACTGCATTATAAGCCCCAATCATTTCATCATGTTCAATGGCGTGAATGAACATCCTGCACAGATCATCAATATGGATCCAACTCACTATTTGTTTTCCCGAACCCATGATGGTAGCTACCCCGGCATGCAAAGGTTTTTTAAACTCCGCTAATGCACCACCATCATTGCTGAATACAATGCCGATCCTTAATTTCACCAACCGCTTTTGTAAAGCTGTGACCGGTTCAATACTTTCTTCCCATAGTTTACAGGTATTGCCTAAATAGGCAGTATCAGCTTTTGCATTTTCTTTAAATCCTGTCAGCAGACTTTCAGTTGTATCCGGACCATACCAACCTATAGCAGAAGCACTCACAACCGCTTTCACGTGATTAGGGATCTCTTTTAAAGCTTTTACAATGCATGCACTGCTTTGCGTACGGCTATCAACGATCAGCTTTTTTCTTTGTACGCTCCATCTTTTGTCAGCCACACCTGCCCCGGCCAGATGAATGATATAATCAGCTTTTGCTATTGCTTCTTTGCCGATGGTTTGATTTTCAACATCCCATTTTGCAAAGCTGATAGCTCCCTCCCGACTTACGACTCCCGACTTACGACTCAAAATAATTACTTCGTATCCATTTCCAATCAGCATTTTTGTCAGATGCTTACCAATCATTCCTGTACCTCCTGTGATCAAAACTGTTGCCATTGTTTTTTATTTGATAACAAAGATGCAAAACTATTGTTGAGTTTTATTTTATACACTTTATGGAATTTTTTTATAGTTGCATCTCATTAGAAACAATCAGATGAAATATTTTATTATTGCAACGCTAATCTGCTTTTTATCACCTTCATCAAACGCTCAAACAAAAACTGTAAATAAACAATTCGTTCTAACCGGAAAGATTATCGGGCAGGATTCCGGCTACGTTCACTTATCTTACTGGAACAGCTTTGACAAGTACGTACATGACAGTTGCTATTTGAAAAATGGCGATTTCAAGTTTACAGGGTTTATCAATGAATCTATAATTGCATATTTCTATGGCAAAAGAAAGTCAAGAAGTGTTGATGACCCCAATTCTACAGATATATTTATTGAGCCAACTGCTATGAATGCAGTTTTTAAAGCAGGTGATTTTAAACATAGTACAATCACAAATTCCAAAACACAGAAAGAATATATAATTTATACAAAGAACAGTGATAGTTTGAATAAAAAATGGAAAATTATGTGGGATGCTTTTTATGAAGCAAGAAAGAAAGATGACACTATAAAAGCAAATGAACTTTTGGAAAACCAGATTCCGATTTATAAGATAGAAGCAAATAGCATGGATTGTGATTTTATAAAACAATACCCAAATTCTTCAGTAAGTGCCTATCTATTAGTTGGTAAATCACAAAGACTTACTATAGATTCATTAAAAATGTTTTACAATTTGCTTTCAAAAAACAATCAGTCATCAATCTATGGTAAGAGTACAAAAGAATTTATTGAAAAAGCAGAACAACTTCAAATTGGAAAAGAAGCTCCCGATTTTACACAAGCGGATATAAATGGAAAAAGTCTTTCATTAAAAGATTTCAGAGGCAAGTATGTCTTATTGGAATTTTGGGCATCTTGGTGTAGCCCTTGCAGGGATGAGCATCCTTATTTGAAAGAAGCATATTCAAAATATCATGAGAAAGGTTTTAACATTATTGGTATTTCATTAAATAAATCTGAAGAGAAAAGTGAATGGCTGGATGCAATTAAACAAGATGAATTGATATGGGCGCAATTATGTGATTTCAAATATTGGGGAGGCGAAATAGTTAACAAATACAATCTTTATGGAAGAGGAATACCATCGAATTTTTTGATAGACCCAGAAGGGAAACTTATTGCCAGAGATTTAAGAGGAAATTCTTTAGAGGAAAAGTTAAATGAACTTATAAAATAAAAAACACTCCAAACCGGAATTGTAGCTTG
>CAIKTE010000181.1 GCA_903830285.1 uncultured Chitinophagaceae bacterium
ATTAATATAAAAAAGGAGCCCTGCCTTAAACCGGCAGGGCTCCTTTTCTATTCTTTAAGACAATCTAAGGGATTATCCTTTTGTTTTTAAGTTTGGATGAGGAGAAGGTACTGTGTTAGGACCGTCTTCTGTTGTACCCTGAAGGTCAATAGTGCTAGCATCACCGGTTCCGCCATCATAATTGAATATGAATCTGCTTTCGGCAATACCTTGTTTTTCAACCAAATATTTGATCACTGCGCTAACTCTTTCGTAGCTCAATTGCTGTGCAGCTTTGCTTGCAGCAGGATGACCAATTACTTTTACCTTACAATTTGGGTTAGCCTTGATCTTATTAGCAGCAGCTGCTAATAATTTTTCAGCATCCTTAGACAACTTAACACCAGATTTGAAAGTGATACTTGGTAAATCTGATAAAGTACATTCTGCAGCTGCTGGAGCCAATTTCAAATTAGCGATCTGGTCTCTCAGTTCTTTGCAACAAGCTGGTTCAGGACAAGTTCCAACACCGTCATTATTAACAGGGAAACATTTCTGAGGAGTCAGCAATTCTTTATCTCTGTAATCAGGAACACCATCACCATCTGTATCTTTTGAAACACCATGGCTATCAACTGGAGCGCCTGCAGGAGTATTTGGCTCAAGGTCAAATTGGTCTGTAACGCCATCTCCGTCTGCATCAGGTAATACAACCTTAGGCAATTTCATGTGTTTTGGAGCATTCAACTCGCTATAAGCATAGTTGTTTGGATTGATCCACCATAAAGGCTGAACATTTTTAGCTTTGCTGCCTAAATTGATATTCAGTTTAAGACCTGAATAAAACCAACAATCATTTGCATTGCTGTAAGGGCTTGTATAGGTATCCAGGTAATCATTATTGGTAAATGTACCCTTTGCTTCAACTGCTAAATTTACAGAATTGCTAATCTTGAAAGCAACACCACCACCTAAATTAACACCAAGTTTATTCAATGATCCGTTATTTCCACCTACAGTATAAGAATTGTAAGGTCCGTTGTTTTTGCTTTGAGTCAATGTTGTGGTATACATTTCCAAACCACTGATCAAATAAAAGTTAACAGTAGGATTTCCTCTGTAATAACTGGTAGTATTCAATGAAGTGATCAAATCAACTCCAAAATGGAATGAATTGTTCTTATAAGCATAAGATGCACTAGTGCTGTTCATCAAATTGTTAGGATCATTATATCCTGTTCCGCTACCGCTATTGGTATAGTATGCTACATACGGGCGAATAGAAAAGGTATGATTCAAAGATTTTCTTAAGGTCAAGGTACCACCAAAACCTGCAGAATTATTTAAATCACCCATTAATACAGGAACACCCAGTCCTATTCCTAATTCCCATTGATCGCGGGGCTGTGCTGGATAAGGAAACTGATTGTTTAAAAATTCGTTGTACTGAGGCATACGTTGTGCTGGAATCTTAGAACTGTCTTTCCAGTTCCATCCCCAATCCGAATTGGTTTGGGCAAAACTGACTGTTTGAAAAAACACCATCAGTGAAGCCATTAAAAAAACATACTTTTTGCTTGCCATAACTAATATTTGAGATTAAATAATTATTTGAGATTTAAATAAAATCCACCAATGCAAAATTATTGCAAAGTGAATGAATTAACAAAATAAAATATTCCAAAACCTGTTTAAACTATGTATTATTGACAGATATTTGTCGATTAACGTTGCTTCTTATCGATTATTGTGAGGGGATTGTTATATTGCAATATTTTTATGAAACTAGCACGACAGGTAATACAAGACGAATTGAACCATTTTGAGCAGCATTTTCGAGACGCTGTTAAAAGCAGGGTCCCATTGCTCGACAGGATCATGCAATACATTGTAAAACGTAAGGGGAAGCAACTTCGCCCCATGTTTGTCCTTTTATGTGCCAAATTAGGGGGTGATATCAACGATTCCTCCTACCGGGCCGCATCTATTGTAGAATTATTACACACTGCTTCTCTGGTTCATGATGATGTTGTGGACGATGCCATGGAACGCCGGGGGTTCTTTTCCATAAATGCCCTCTGGAAAAACAAAATTGCAGTTTTAGTGGGTGATTATATGCTGATGAAAGCCTTATTGCTTTCTCTTGAAAAGAAGGAATATACCATTTTGCAGATCCTTGCTGATGCTGTGAAAGAAATGGTGGAAGGTGAATTACTGCAAATGGAAAAGTCAAGAAACCTCAATTTGGAGGAAGACGTCTATTATAAGATAATCAAGGGCAAAACAGCTTCATTATTAGCCTCGGGTTGCGCCTCAGGTGCCGCTTCCACTTTTAAAGATGAGGGATCAATAGAAAAGGTTCGGCTTTTTGGAGAGAATGTGGGCATAGCATTTCAAATAAAAGACGATCTATTTGATTATGGCAATGCTGATATTGGCAAACCTACAGGGAATGATATCCGTGAAAAAAAACTAACATTACCCCTTATTTATACCTTGAATCATTGCGATGCAAATACCCGCAAAAAGATAATTTATATCATCAAGAATCAGAACACCAAAAAAGACAAAGTGAAGTTTGTGATCGATGAAGTAAAAAAGGCCGGGGGTATCAAATATGCAACCGAAAAAATGTTTGCTTACAGAGATGAAGCCTTGACTATTTTATACGAATTTCCCGACACCCAATACAGACAAGCCCTGGAAGAATTAGTCCGTTACACTACCGACAGAAATTACTAATTTTTATTACACGTTTTTATAAAAACCTTTACTAACTTCAACTTGTTGAATATCAGATCAACTGTACAGGGATACCCAGTGGAGGTAATTTAGAGCGACTCAACTGCAGTTCAATAGTAACATAGCAGATCATTCAATAAAATATTCGATCAGATTCATGCAAAAAAGATGGAAGATATTAGACGCTGATGAATTGAAGGCAGCAGCATTACATGAATCCCTGAAAATTAATACTACACTCTGTAAGATTTTAGTTCAGAGAGGTCTGGATGATTTTGAAAAATCAAAACATTTTTTTCGCCCTCAGTTAACAGACCTGCATTCCCCCTGGCTGATGAAAGACATGCGTAAAGCAGTAGACAGGGTCTTATCAGCTTTTTCCATCAAAGAAAAGATCTTAGTCTTTGGTGATTATGATGTAGATGGAACAACAAGCGTAGCAAGCATGTTTCAATTCCTTCAGAAAATTTATCCTGCCGTAGATTTTTATATTCCGCATCGTTATCGAGAAGGATATGGTATCAGTAAATTGGGAATTGATTTTGCAAAAGAAAATAATTTCAGCTTAATTATTTCACTCGACTGCGGCATTAAAAGTGTTGAGTTGATTGCATATGCAAAAACATTGGGAATTGATTTTATAGTTTGCGATCATCATCTTCCCGATAATGAATTACCCGAAGCAATTGCCATATTAAATGCAAAACAAAAAGATTGTAATTATCCCTATAAAGAATTATGCGGCTGTGGTGTTGGTTTTAAACTGATGCAGGCATTAAGTGAGGAATTAAAACTCAACGACAACTCTTATTTACAATATTTAGACCTCGTAGCAACAGCCATTGCTGCCGATATTGTTCCGATTACTGGAGAAAACAGAACACTGGCATTTTACGGATTAAAAAAAGTAAATGAAAATCCATGTGCTGGAATTAAAGCTTTAATGCAACTGGCAGCAGTACAAAAAGAAATGCATATCGTTAACCTCGTTTTTATCATTGCCCCAAGAGTAAATGCAGCAGGGAGAATGGACGATGCAAAAAAAGCAGTACAACTCTTTATTGAACAAGACCCAACCAAAGCAATGGAATTTGCGGAAATGTTGCATAGCGATAATACAGACAGAAAAGAAGCCGATAGCAGCATTACCGAACAAGCACTTGCAATTATTGAAAGTGATATTGCCTTGATCAATAAAAAAACAACTGTTGTTTTTCAGGAACACTGGCATAAAGGAGTGGTGGGAATTGTTGCGAGCAGATTGATCGAAAAATACTATAGGCCTACGATCGTACTCACCAAAAGCGGTGATTATGTTGCAGGCAGTGCCAGAAGTGTGGCGGGCTTTAATTTGTATGAAGCGATACATGCCTGCAGGGAACATTTGATCGGATATGGCGGGCATTTTGCGGCCGCGGGCATGACTTTGGCCCCGGAAAATGTTATCCCATTCAGCAGTGCATTTGAAAGAATAGTTGCAGCTACAATTCCTCCTGAATTACTGATCCCAGAGATCATCATTGATTCAGAAATTTCATTTGCTGAACTAACCCCCAATTTTTACAATATACTCTCACAAATGGAACCTTTCGGCCCCGAAAATATGCGGCCCGTTTTTATTGCCGAAAAAGTAATGGACACCGGATTTTCTAAAATTGTAAAAGAACAGCATATCCGTTTTTCTGTCAGGCAAAACAAGATCGCTTTTACGGGAATTGGATTTAACATGTCCGAGAAATTTCATTTATTACAAATGCAAAAACCTATCGATATTGTTTTCACATTGGACATGAATGAATGGAATGGTGAAAAGAACTTGCAATTGAAAGTGATCGATATAAGATTTAGTGAATAAAAAAGGACAGCAACTTTCGCTGCCATCCTTTAATTTTTATATTGTAGTTTTTCCCTAATAATTTACTTCATCAGATCAACACTTCTATTAATAAAATTTGTCAACTCCGCTCCTTTTAATAATCCTTGCGACAGTAAAGCTAAATCAGCTAAACTTCTAATCTGTTTACCCTGTTTTTCAACATCCGCTTCTTTTAATAATGCTTGATAAATAGGATGATTCCCGTTAACAGTCAAAGTAACCTCATCGGGCATGGTTGCATAAAATGCGGTCATGCCACCCCCAACACCTGCCATATCTTTCATTCTACGCATAAACTCAGGCCTTGTTGCAACAACCGGTGCAGCATCAGTGCTTAATCCTTTTACTTCAACAGTTACATGCAATTCAGGAACTGGGAACTCGAATAATTTTTTCAGGTTTTCAGTTTCATCTTTTGATAAAACGCTGTCACTTGTATCCTGTTTATCAATCAAATTATCAATGATATCTGCATCCACCCTCACAAAATGAACATTCTCCCATTTCATTTCCATATTATTGATAAAAGCCGCATCCACCAATGTTTCCATCTTTACTACAACATATTCTTTTGCAACAGCAGCTTGTATAAATGCATCCTGCTGTATGGGGTTGGTTGTATAAATAATTACTTGTTTCCCTTCCTTGTTTTTCTGCAGCACTTCGGTTGCAAGTTTATATTCATCGAGTGTATAGAATTTACCAGCAGTATCTTCCATCACCAAAAACTTATTGGCTTTTTCTAAGAATTTATCTTCGGTCATCATACCGTACTTTACAAACAAACCAAGGCTTTCCCATTTTTGTTCAAACTCAGTTCTTTCCTTATTAAATATTTCTTCCAGTTTATCTGCAACTTTCCTTGTGATATAACTATTGATCTTCCTCACATTCGGATCTCCCTGCAAATAACTTCTGCTCACATTCAATGGAATATCCGGGCTGTCGATCACTCCATGCAGCAACATTAAAAATTCCGGCACAATTTCTTTCACTTCATCAGTTACAAAAACCTGATTACTGTATAACTGAATTTTATCTTTCTGGATCTCGTAGCTCTGTTTGATCTTCGGAAAATATAAGATACCTGTTAAATTAAATGGATAATCCACATTCAAATGGATCCAGAATAACGGTGTTTCACCAAAAGGATATAATTCTCTGTAAAATTTCTCGTAATCCTCTTTCGTTAATTCACTTGGTTTTTTAACCCAGATAGGATTTGTATTATTGATCGGCTTTTCTTCTTCGTCTTTTTTCTTTTCTTCAGCAACATCGGTGAAATAGATAGGTTTCGGTAAAAATTTACAGAATTTTTCCAGGATACTTTTAATGCGACCGGCTTCTAAAAATTCTTTGCTTTCTTCGTTGATATGCAAAATGATCTTAGTACCCCTTTCTTTCTTTTCTACTTCATACAATTCAAACTCCGGACTTCCGTCGCAACTCCAATAAACGGTTGCCGCATCGGCATTATAACTCTGCGTTAATACTTCTACTTTTTCGCTCACCATAAATGAACTGTAAAAACCCAGACCAAAATGCCCGATGATATTGGCATCTTTATATTTTGTCAAAAATTCTTCGGCACCGCTGAATGCAACCTGGTTTAAATATTTGTCCACTTCTTCCTTTGTCATGCCAACCCCTTTGTCCGATATGGTCAGGGTCTTTTCTTTGGCATCCAATACCACATCAATTCTTAGGTCCCCAATTTCACCTTTGGCTTCACCAATGCCGGTCAATGTCTTTAATTTCTGAGATGCATCAATGGCATTACTCACTAACTCACGAATAAAGATTTCGTGATCACTGTAGAGGAATTTTTTAATGATCGGGAAAATGTTCTCTGTTTGAACGCGTATCTGTCCTTTTTGCATGGTAGATTCTTTTTATTATAAGCTTTTGATTAAAAATGACAATTCTGTAGCCTTCAATTCTTCCTATGGATGAATTGCACAGTTCTGTTATCGGCTTTTTCAATATGTCAAACACAATACCAAGCCTCCAGATGCTGACATGATGGCAAGTTATTTAAACCAAAACTGCCCGTATTGCTATAGGCAGTAAAAATAAATTAGAGGTAATATTAATGTGTGCTCCCTGTAATACTAACTGCATTCAAACTGAATGTGCCACTGGTCGATTCGGCATTAAATCCGTAAAAACGAATCTTAACCGGATTGGTCAAATTAGTGTGATTACTTCCAAATACAATATTGCAGCCCGTTTCTGCAGTTATGCTGGCGCGGTCAACTATCTGAAATGTATTGTTTGTGTTTGCTAGAATTGCACTGTTCGCCGGGCTGATGGATGCCGTAAGATTATTGGCAAAATTGTCAATACTCGAACGAACTGCCCATTGCCGAACACCTGTTGCCGAACGTTGAAATATAAAAGACAGAGATTTCAGATCCAATTGATACCCTGCAGCAGGAGTAATGGTTATTTCATAGTACTGTGTTGCTGATAGTGTTCCCGTAAAACTATTCGAACCATTTGTTGCACCCAGCGGCCATGATGCAAACGAAAATCTGCCTGAAGCTGAAGAGTTTGACCCCAATCCAACTGCTATAAAAGAACCAAAATTTACCCCTTCGGCACTCGGCAGTTTTGTCGGGTCCGTTGTGCCCGATGTTGTGGTTACACCTGAAAATGCATAGACTGCCGTAAAGTTTTTGTTTACACTGCATCCTGTACTTGCAAATGCATCATTGGTATTTCTAATTTGAAATTGTACTGTTGTGTAAATATTTGCATAGCCAACCCAGTTTTCACAGCTGATCGGCAATGTGCTTCCCGAAAAAGACGCTGTTGGTGAAGTGTATAATGTTGTGCTTCCTGTCGCATCTGACAATGTTTTATTACCGCTATAAGTTGTACCTGATGTTGATGATGCCGTTGCATTGTTTATCTGGATCAATGTATTTTCCAATGAAGAAATATTATTTAAGAGCTGTGCAATGGTTGTTATTTGTGGCGTAATACTCCTGCCTGTTGATATAGCTTTTGCTGGCAAAGCAGTAGCAGGTAAATTAATTTCCAACATCCCCTTATAATTGGTAAGTGTACCTCCGGTCAAATCGACTAGTACAGAATCTCCGGGATTAAATTTTGCAGTTGAAGTTGTGCTGCCGAAGAATAGATCGATACCACTGTTGCCATCCTGAACGATCATATTGCCTGTAGCAAGATTCGATGAATTGGAAATTACAATGCCATTAATTGACAAAGGCCCTAACAAAACATCTGACCCCGAATAAAGACCTCTTAAAGAAGCAATGGTAATTTTATTGGCAGCACATCGGGGATAAATCAATCTTGCATCTCCGGTATCTCTTAAGATCAATTCTGGCGCAGTTTTATAAACAAAATAAATTGCAGTGATCAATCCTTTCCCTGTTGGCGTTTTAACACCTGCAAAATTTGCATAACCGCTCGTATACACAACAATTTTATTTCCTGAACAATCACTGAGCGTGCGATTCACAGAACTTTTGGAAGCCGAAACATCTGCATAGGACAATGCTGTATCAGTAGCAACAAACTGCACACTATCCTTTATTTGTATCAGCATGCTTTGCAAACTATCATTGAGTTGATTTACCGAAACTGATTTCGGAATGATAGCATTCCCAAAACTACCTTTTACAAGAAAGCTGTCAAACAATGCTGTTGGAATTGCAGATAAACTTGGACTGGAAGGAATACTATTATCGATCAGACCTATTTGAATCAAACGGTTATAATCGCTTAAGTATAATCCTTTGCATTTGATAAAAACCTGTCGTCCTACAGGATAATCAACATACAAATTACTTCCGCCCAAATTAACAGTGATACCTCCTGTTGAATCCTGAATGCAGATTTGTTTATAGAGATTTCCCGATCTGTCATCTCCCACAACAATACCTGATATGACCATGTCTGCGGTAACCTGTTCAAGTCCGCCCATCGAATGCAATGCCTTCAATGCTTTGATGGAGTTGTTTGCCGAAATATTGGCGGCAATAAAAGCAGGGGGTTCATCAAATTTCTTTTTGCAGGATCCAAATTCCATTAAAACAGATCCTACAATGATGAATCCCGTCAGGAGAAAAATGAGGCCCTTTTTCATAAAACATGTTTTAGGATTTTAAAATCTGATAGTACTGCTGAACATAAAATTCAGTCCATTGTAATAATAAAATTTAGGGGGGAATTTACCAGTGTTCAATGTGCTGAAATCAAAACGCCATTGTTCTGAAGCGCCAGATTCAATATTTTGATTATTGAATAAATTATTTATAGATCCGTTCAGGTTTAAAAAGGTTTTATGTCTGTTTCTTTTTTTTGAAATTCGAAGTGTATACCCACCTGAAACATCAACGGTGAATTGGTCCTGCAAAGCAGTTTGTTGAAGAATATCATTCCATTGAGCAGTTTGATAAACAGTATTCTGCACAGCACGATAGGTATGGCGAACAGGGTTGATATCCATCCACCTGTCTTTAAAAAGATTCCCTGAAATATTCAGATAAAATTGATTGGCAGTCTGATATTGAAACCCTAAACTATAAGCCTGTTGTGGCATCCCGCCTAAGAAATAATTTTTTAGATACAATATATCTTTTGCAACAACAGATGCTGTATTATCAACCGTAACAACAGCAGTTGGTCTGCTGTCATAATAATATCTGGCAATTGACGCAGCCGCTTTTAGACTCAATCCGCCGATTAGTTTTGCATCAATACCCAATTCAGTTCCATAATGCAGCTTTGAAATATTGCTCAATGCATAGTTCACATAATTCAAAAGATCATCATCGTAATAATTGATCACATCCAACTGATGATCGAATCTTGTAAAATATCCGGTTAACCGTAATTTTACTTTTGGCGCGTGCAAAATATATCCGGCTTCTGCAGTTCGTATATTTTCATTAACCAAATTACTCTGTGCTTCATTCCTCGTTTTGGCAGAAACAAATACATTTTGAGAAGAGGGTGATTTGCTGATGATCGCCGCATTTATGTAAACATAATTTCGCCCGTTTATTTTATATGTAATGCCGGCCTTAGTTCCATAACCTATAAAATGAAATGCAGGTGAGGGACCCATTGAATTGCCGGGGAACAACCCATTTTTTACATTCCCTTCCCGAATGAATTTTGTATCCGAACCTTCAGCAGCAAAAAAAAGATCGATCCTTTTAAATGTAAAGGCAGTTTGCAGCCAGGCTTTTGCTTTTGATGAAATGATATTATAATCCCACCCGTATTGATCACCTTGTGAAAGGATCCTATTAGGACGATCCAAGTCATTTTGATTTGCTGTTGAACTAGAAGGAAATGTTCTTTCTGCAAACTGATTTAGGTCCACAAAAAAATCACCGCCTAAAAGATCATCTAACTTTTTATAATAACGGGATTTTTGAAATTGATAAGATACACCTGAACTTAACTGCAAATGTTTTCCTGCAACCGTATTGAAAGTTGAATTGATATCAAATTTTGTTGTGTGTGCTATATTCTCCGCCAAAACATAGTGTGATCTTTTTCCTGTAACGCTGTTTCCTGTTATTCCATTGGCATCCTGAATAGTTTCCATACTTCCCCGATTCACATCATATAATCTTTGCCAGTTGATCTGTCGGTCATTTTCATTGTGCATCATTGTTTGCTGTACTAAAAATTTCTGATAAGGATCAGTTTGATAACTCGGCAGATAGCGATAATAATCCGGCCGCGGATCAGGTGCATTATACCAATCCAAAAAAGTTGAACCATGATCACCAAAACTATAAGCCAATGCAGTAATGAATGAGCTACTGTTTCGGATCCTGTATTCATGCGTTAAAATAAGATAAGGCTGGTTTATTTTAACAATATTCGCATTTCGCTTCTTCCCATTTTGATAACCCCAGAAAGGATTATAATAATGGCTGCCTGCTAAAGAATCCATTTCCGCTACTGCAAAACCCTGCCTTCCATTTTCGGCAATAGTTCCAAAAGCAACGAATGACAGATCTTGTTTCAACCCTATTTTTTTATCAACTCCTATTAAACCACTCCATGCATTTAAATATGTCCCGGGAACATATCCTTCGTCAGCCCATCTTCTGCTCCCTGAATAAACGAATGACCATCCCTTTTTATCAATACCGGAAGTATGGGTGAAAGATATTTTATGTACATACCCCCTGTCTGCAAATGCATAGGAAACAGTAGACTGCTTTCTAAATTTTTGGGGCCGTGAATCTATTTGACTTGATACAGCAATTCCACCAAAAGAAAAACTATTGTTTTGTAATCCAATTGCAACTTCTCTGTTTCTAAGTACATCATTAAACCCGGATAATAAAGAAGTAAAAGCAAATCCGTTTTCTAGGTTTTCAATGGTTATCCCATTCATATTTGTAATACTGTTATCAGTATCATATCCTCTTAAACGAAATCTTACAGGATTGAAATTAAAAGAAGCTTGTGACAAAAAAACATCAGTTGTGCTTGTAACTGGTGTCGAGATATTTTGAAAATTTTTGTCATTTATTTCACTGGCATCTACTGAAATTATTGGAAGATTTTCTGTCGCCATTTCCCTGACAGAATTTAAAATGACCGAATCTTGTTTGATCAATGAATCTCTTACCGGTATTGGATTTGATCTTCTTGATGGCTGTGCGCCTGAATGGATTGCCACAGCAAATACTAAGATACCTATGACTGTGACCTTTTGCATAAGTAAATAAAATGAATACGCTAATTTAATTATTTATTTGTTTTGTAATATTATTTTTTCTAAATATTTTTACAATAACTAATACTATTAGAATATTTTTCCCAAAAACGTAATATCAAAACCGTTGGGGCTATTTTTTTGCCTGCTTTTTTCTATAGTATCTGCGCAAAAAAAGCAGCTATATAAAACTGCGGTAATTGCTTTTTATAACTGCGAGAATTTTTATGATACCCTTAATGATCCATTATCAAGAGATGATGAGTTTACACCCGCAGGAGAAAAACATTATACTTCAAAAATCTATAGCGATAAATTAGAAAAGATCGCTACTGTAATTTCAAGGATCGGAAGGGATGAGTCTTTCAAAAATCCTGATGGTCCGGCAATCATGGGAATAGCTGAGATCGAGAACAAAAATGTTTTGAACGATTTGATCGAACACCCTTTATTAAAAAACAGGAATTACAATTATGTTCATTTCGACAGTAAAGATGAACGTGGAGTAGATGTTGCACTTTTATACAATCCAAAGTATTTTAAAGTTGAAGCAAGTAAACCGCTCTTTGTAAAAATGCCCGGCTACTATTACACAAGAGATATTTTATGGGTGAAAGGAAGTTTAGAGGGTGAAACAATTCACATTTATGTTAACCACTGGCCTTCCAGAATAGGCGGTCAGGAACTAACAGAATCATCCAGGATGATCGCAGCCCGGGTATTAAAAAATCACATGGATAGCATTTTAAAAGCCGATGGTTCCCAAAAAATAGTGATCATGGGCGACTTCAATGACGATCCTATAAACAAAAGCATCAGCGAAATTTTAAAAGCAAAAGAACATGAATCTAATGTTTCGATGTTTGGTCTTTTCAACCCTTTTGCCGATCTCTACAAAAAGGGGATAGGTAGCATCTTAAACAGAGATGTTTGGTCATTATTTGATCAGATCATTGTTTCCTATCCCTTGCTAAACAAAAAACAGGATGGTTTCTTTTATTATCGATCACAGGTATTCAACCCTGCGTTTTTAACCGAAAATACTGGCCGCTACAAAGGTTATCCCATGCGAACCTGGGATGGAAATACCTATCGTGGCGGGTACAGCGACCATTTTCCAACTTATATTATTCTGCTGAAAGCAGCTCATTTATAGTCAATTACCAATAAAATTCTTGATTATTGGCTAAATTTATCATGTAAATACGCCTATCCTAGGTAAATCCTGCAAATGATCGGAACATGTTACTAAGTTCGAATTTCAAGCTGTAAGCAGCATACTCTGAAATTTTTGCCAATTACACGCCGATTTCTCCTTACAAAACCCTACTTTTGCAGCCCCAATTCTGTTTTGGCAGAATCGTTCGTTCCGGATAAGAACGGATGTCCATTGGGAAAAACCAATTAATTAAATTAAAAACAGGTAAATGAACAGTTACGAATTAATGTTGATTTTTACACCTGTGCTTTCTGAAGAAGATTTTAAAGCTGCTCAGAAAAAGTATTCCGACTTCATTACAGATCACAGCGGAACTATTGTGCACAGTAATCCTTGGGGATTAAAATCCCTAGCTTACCCTATCCAGAAAAAGACCACAGGAATTTACTGGGTATTGGAATTTACAGCAAATGCTGATTTCAATGAAAAATTGAAGATCCAGTTATTGCGTGACGAAAGTGTAATGCGTCACATGGTTACTAAACTCGATAAAAACGCCGTCGAGTACAACTACACCAAAAGAAATGGCGGATTTAAAATAACTCAAAAAGCGGAGGCATAACCATGGCAAAGAATGAAATCAAATACCTGACCGCCATCAAACAGGAAAAGCCTAAGAAAAAATTCTGCCGCTTTAAGAAATATGGCATTAAATACGTTGATTATAAAGACATTGATTTTTTAAAGAAATTCATTAACGAACAAGGCAAAATGCTGCCTCGTCGTTTAAGCGGAAACTCTTTAAAATATCAGCGCAAAGTAAGCGACGCTGTTAAAAAAGCCCGTCAAATGGCATTGTTACCATACGTAACAGATTTATTGAAATAGAATTTAAATTAGTAACCTTCCCTAATCCCGATAAAAGTCGGGAGACAGTTCAAGCAACTGGGCTCTTGGGAACTAAACCAAATAATCATGCAAGTAATTTTAATTAAGGATGTTGATCATCTGGGTGGAAGTAACGAATTAGTGAATGTAAAGAACGGCTACGCACGTAACTTTTTAATTCCGGGAAAATTGGCCATTGAAGCAAGCCCTTCTAATCTGAAACAATTAGAAGAAAAGCTGAAAGTGAAAGCTAAGAAAGAAGCTTCTATGTTAGCTGAGATCAATAAAGTGATCGAAGTGTTGAAATCTTCTCCTGTGAAGATCGCTGCTAAAACAGGCACCAGCGGAAAGATTTTCGGTAGTGTTACTTCTTTACAGATCACAAGAGCGATCCGCGACCAGAAAGGTTACGAAATTGACCGCAGAAGAATCAATATCACTGATGAAGTAAAAGAATTGGGTATTTATAAAGCTTCTATTGATTTCGGTAACGGAAACAGTACTGAGATCGAATTTGAAGTGATAGCTGAGTAATCCTATCTCTTTTCTACCATATTCTAAGCCTGCAGCAAATTGTTGCAGGCTTTTTTATGCCATTACCACGATTCAAATAATTCTGCAGTATTTACAGGCATTGGATTTGCGGGATTTTGCGGCATAATAAAAAAGTTTGGAAAATCAATAAAAAAACTATCTTCGTAAGTCCAATGACCAGTTCTTCCATATCTCTAGAAGGTTTTCACGTAAATGCTTCAGGGTTTTTGGTTACTGTTTTGATCATTGGTTATTATTTATTTAATCAAACAAAGACATGAACATTTACGTTGGAAATTTAAACTGGAACATGACCAGTGAAGACCTGCAAGAATTATTTGCTCCTTATGGCGAAGTAACTTCTGCTAAGATTGTTACCGACAAATTCAACAACAACCGTAGCAAAGGTTTTGGTTTTGTTGAAATGGCTGATGATGAAGCTGCACGTACTGCAATCAGTGCATTACATGACACAGACATTCAAGGTCGCAAGATCGTTGTAAACGAGTCTACTCCACGCCCTGAAGGTGAAAGAAGAGAAGGCGGCGGCGGCGGCGGATTCAAGAAACGCAGCTTTGGTGGTGGCGGCGGTGGCGGAAGCCGCGGCGGTTACGGCGGAGGCGGTGGTCGCAGCAATGGTGGCAGCGGTGGCGGTTACAACCGTGATCGTGGTGGCAACAGCGGCGGCAGCGGCGGCGGATACAACAGGTATTAATCACGCAATTCCATTAAAAAATTCAATCCCGCAATTAATTGCGGGATTTTTTATTTGAACTACTACAGTCTGCTGGATAATAAACTTCGCCAATTCATCCTTCTTAGAAAGACTAAACATTATTTTTGCGACGAAAAATTTTTATCATGTCAAAAGTGAATATAGGTCTGGTTCAACTGAGTTGCGTGCAGGATAAAAACAGCAACTTATCCAAGACCATCGAAAAAATAAATGAAGCTGCTGCCAAAGGCGCACAGATCATCTGTTTACAGGAATTGTTTACTTCTTTGTACTTCTGCGATATCGAAGACCATGATAATTTTTTATTGGCAGAAGCCATTCCCGGTCCAACTACTGATATATTAAGCAAGGTTGCCAAAGAAAAGAATGTGGTGATCATTGCATCCCTTTTCGAAAAACGTTCCTCTGGTTTATACCATAACACAACCGCAGTTATTGATGCTGACGGAAAATATTTAGGTAAATACCGGAAAATGCATATCCCTGATGATCCCGGTTTCTACGAAAAATTTTATTTCACTCCCGGAGATCTTGGCTATAAGGTTTTTGAAACAAAATATGCCAAGCTGGGTGTGCTCATATGCTGGGATCAATGGTACCCCGAAGCAGCAAGAATAACTGCATTAATGGGAGCTGATATTTTATTTTTCCCAACAGCAATAGGCTGGGCAAAAATCCAGGATGAAGCCACCAATACAGAACAATACAATGCATGGCAAACCATTCAACGCTCTCATGCAGTTGCCAATGGTGTGCATGTTGTTTCCGTGAATCGGGTAGGTGAAGAAGCAGGAATGAAATTCTGGGGCGGATCATTTGTGTCCAATCCTTTCGGTTCCTTATTATTCAAAGCATCACACGATCAGGAACAAACCGAAGTGATAGAGATCGATCTGGAAAGATCTGAATATTACCGAACACACTGGCCATTTTTACGCGACAGAAGAATTGATTCGTATGAACCGATTACGAAGCGATTTATTGATGAAGAATAGATCATGGCTAATAGGTGATAGGTCATATTTAAAACCAACTGCTATGAACCATGAACTATCACCCATGAACTATCACCCATGAACTATCACCCATGAATCATCACCCATGAACCATCAACAAACCCCCAAACAACTCGGTTACTTCTTCCCTGCCGAATGGCATCCACATACTGCAACCTGGTTAAGCTGGCCGCATAAAGAAGCAAGCTGGCCTGGGAAGATCCATACAGTGTATCATCCTTATGTGCAATTCATTAAAGCTGTGAGTGAAGATGAAACTATTTGTATCAATGTTGCCAATGCCGCGATGGAATTATTTGCAAAAGAACATTTATCTGATCAGCAAGTTGATCTGACTAAAATAAAATTCTTTCATCATCCAACCAATGATGCATGGTGCAGAGATCATGGTCCGGCATTTTTAATTAATCCTGTTGAAAAGAAAAAAGTAATTGTTGACTGGAATTATAATGCTTGGGGAAATAAATATCCACCCTTTGATCTCGACGATGTGATACCAACATTGATCGGTGAAAAATTAAACCTGCCTGTTTACCATCCGGGTATCGTCATGGAAGGAGGGTCAGTTGATTTTAATGGCAATGGAACATTGATCACTTCTACCGCATGTTTATTGAATCCAAACCGTAATCCTACACTCAATCAAAAACAGATCGAAGAATATTTGATCAATTATTATGGTGTTGAGCAGATCCTTTGGGTGGATGAAGGTATCATTGGTGATGATACCGACGGGCATATTGATGATACTGTTCGTTTTGTAAATGAAGACACCGTGATCGCAACCGTTGAAGAAAATAAAAATGATGAGAATTATCCTTTGTTGCAACATAATCTAAAACAATTGCAGCAGATGCGTTTATTGAATGGCAAACAATTGAATATCCTTGAACTGCCCATGCCTGCACAGCATGTTATCTGGGAAGATCAACGCCTGCCCGCCTCTTACGCAAATTTTTATATTGCCAATGCTGTTGTGGCTGTCCCCGTTTTTAATGACAGCAATGATGATAGGGCACTCAGCATCATTCAGCAATGTTTCCCTGATAGAAAAGTGATCGGTATTAACAGCACAGATGTGATCTGGGGATTGGGAAGCTGGCATTGCTTAAGTCAGCAGGAACCTGCTATCTAAAATTTTGCATAATTTTAGTTTCTAAATAAGTACCGATGCTAAAATTCTCATCACCCGTTGCAGGTTGTATGCGTTGGGGAAAATGGGGTGCCAATTATTCAACCGCCGCCTATAGAACAATGATCGATGCCTGTCTACATCACGGCATTTCATCTTTTGATCATGCAGATATTTATGGTGATTATACTACCGAAGAAGAATTCGGGAATGCTTTAAAAGAAGCACCTGCATTACGTTCACAAATGCAATTGATCTCCAAATGCGGTATTCAGATGATGGGTGAAAACCGCCCTCATCATCAGATCAAGTCTTATAATACTTCTGCAAAACATATCATTCAATCCACAGAGAGATCATTAAAAAATTTGTGCACGGATTATCTCGATATTTTATTTATTCATCGCCCCGATCCCCTATTAAATCCAACGGAAGTAGCAGAAGCCATCACACATTTAAAAGAACAGGGCAAGATCAAACATTTTGGCGTGTCTAATTTCCTGCCACATCAAACGGAATCATTAAGAAAATATGTTTTGATCGAATTCAATCAGGTTGAAATATCCATCATTCACTTAACCTCTTTCATAGACGGAACATTGGACAATTGCCTTCAGCATAATATTGTTCCTATGGCATGGTCTCCATTGGGCGGAGGAATGTTTACCGATGAAAGTCATCACCGTTTCAGAAGTATTACTGCCACTGCAACAGAGCTTGCTGAGAAATACAATACAGGTATCGATCAGATCTTAGTGGCATGGTTATTAACGCATCCTTCAGGGATCATTCCTGTTGTAGGCACAACAAAAGTTGATCGTTTATTGCAAGCCAAAGAAGCCAATCATATTCATTTAACAAGAGAGGACTGGTTTAAACTTTGGGTTGCATCAACCGGTGAAGATGTTGCTTGATTTTATTTATTGCCAAATATGTAATTCATAACAACACCTTCTGAATTCAACTTTTTCAGTTAAAGTGAAGTTTCTCTGCATTCAAATATGAGGAACATCTTTAAACACAAAGGGCACTATGATTTTCTTTACGAAATCCATAGTGCCCTTTGTGTTTCTTCACTTGCGATCTTTGTGGTTAAACAAAAATTACAACTTACTTAATCATCAGCATCTTTTTTATTACTCTTACTAATTTTCACAAACGCCGCTCTTGATGGTGCAGGTGGATTGATTCCTTTAACACCCTGCCATAAAATTTCATTGAATACCAGATCAGGAACTTTATCTTCTTTACTCCAGTCAAATTTTTCACTGAGTGCTGCCATTTTATTTTGACCGTTCTTATCATTCAGATCAATATTGGCAGGCAAATGGTTAAAAGGTGTAAGATCAGGAGTAGCTGTAAAGCTTTTCCACATGGATGTTGCAGCAGCATCATACTGTGTCATAGGCGGCATGCCAAGAATTAATTCCATCGTTCTCAACATAGAAGATGTAGAATACATCGTATGATCAACATAATTTCTTTTTATATAAGGGCTGATCACATATACCGGGCTTCTGTGTGCATCCACATGATCAGGACCATTCTGTGCATCATCTTCCAAAATAAATACAGCTGATTCTTTCCAGATTGAACTCTTGCTTAAATATTCAATAAATAATCCAACTGCCAAATCATTATCAGCAACAAAAGCATAAGGCGTTGGTTTGTTCTTACGCAAACCTTCTGTGTGATCATTTCCAAAACGCATCGTATTAAAATGAGGCACTGCATTGATCAAAACCAAAGAATCAAATTCTTTTTTCCATTGATAGAATCTTGTGGTATCACGAACATCTAAATTCCATCCGGTATAAGTTGGACAAGCATTTCCTTTTAATGCATCAATATTAGCTTTGGCATAATCCGCAAATTCTCCATAGGTCCTGTAACTCACATTATTTCTTTTACAATTATCCCAGATAAACCCATTTTTATTATTGGCAACTGATCGCATCCCCTCTCCATCATAACCACCACCACGTCCACCATAACTGGTAGGCCATGTCTTTTCTAAATAATCAGTAGCATAAGCACCCATGCTCCAGTTATGCCCGTCGGCACTTACTTCTGCATCGCAATAAAAATTATCCATTAACACGAAATTCTTTACGATCTTATGAAGATTGGGCGTGATCTTTTCTCCAAATAAGGTTAAGCTTGTATCACCGTTACCAGCCTTTACATCGCCCAAGACCTGATCATAGGTTCTGTTTTCTTTGATGATATAAAAGACGTGTTTAATAGGAGAAGCATCACCCACTTTCATGGGAATAGGATTCCCTTTTTCTCCGGCGGCATTCAATTCGATATTCTTTGAATAGGGTGTATTATGATACACTGCCTGAGAATAAACACTCAATTGTTTTTCGGATGGCTCATTAATGATGCTCATTGTTCCGATGAATAATCCGGCGATATATTCTACATTCTGGCTTTTGTGCGGATCTCCCTGTTGATATACTACGGCCTGTCTTGCATTATACGGGCTTGGTCCTTTCGGATTGGGTTTTGATGTAAATCCTTTACCGTTACTAACGAATATTTTTTTACCTACTACTTTTACATTGGTTGGATACCATCCCACGGGAATAAATCCTTTTGAGACACTTTTCCCGGGAACACTCACGTCAAAAACACTCAAACAATTATTGTCGGCATTAGCGATGTACAACGTTTTTTCATCGTTACTTAATGCCACACCATTACTGGTGGAACCACTTGGCGAATTGGGATACAATGCCGCATTCAATGTCTCTATCACTTTTTGTTGTGCTGCATCGATCACTGAAACCGAGTTATCATTGGCATTGGCCACGTATAAATATTTCCCGCTTTTATTTAAAAACATTTCATTGGGATTATCACCCACTGCTATTTCATTTTGGATCTTATTATTCACAGCATCAAACAACAACACTTTATCGCCTCCCCACAAGGAGATAAACAATGTTTTTTTATCCGCCGAAAACAGGCATGCATAAGCTTCTGCGCCTAATGCGATTTTCGAAATGGTTGCTTTTGTTTTCAGATCTATGATGTACAAAGAATTATTTTCTTTGGTCACTACATATAATATTTGACGGGCATCATCTATTTCAATTCCTGAAGGCCATATTTTTTCAGGCCAGCGTTTGCCCAGAACGATACTATCCTCAACCTTCAATTTATTATTGACGATCGCATATTTCAAGATCATGTTATCATTACCGCCGGCTGCATAAAGGTTCTTCTCATCAGCACTGAATTTTAATCCATACCAGCTCTTAGCGATCACAATATTATCCAGCTCTGTTTCCTTAACGGCATCGATCAGTTGAATGGTTTGTTCACTTTGCCCGTTATTGGTAACCGCTATCAATTTTTTGCTTTTGCTTACGGCAATATTTAAAGGGAGGTCACCCAATGCGATACTTTTTCCAACAGGAGTTAAACTCCAGCCATTGGGAAGATGAACCCTTGAACTTTCCACTTCCTGTAAAGTTTGAGACTGTGCAGCAATGACCGTTACTAAAAGAATAAAGACAATGATCTTTCGCATGAAATTTAGTTTTTGTAAAGCTAATTCATGGAAGGGAAAAAAGAAAGTTATTAAATGGTAAAGCCATTGAGCCTAACCAAATGAATTGGACAGCTCTTTAAGAAATAACATCCGCTGATTCGTATAAGCATTACTGTTATAAAACTCAATAAAGTCGTTCACAAAAAAAGAATTAATCATCATTATCTTTTTTATTTTTCTTATTCAACTTTACAAATGCAGCTCTTGAAAGTGCGGGTGCAGAAGTTCCTTTAATACCTTGCCATAATATTTCATTGAACACCAGATCAGGAACTTTATCTTCTTTACTCCAATCAAATTTTTCGCTGAGTGCTGCCATTTTATTTTCGCCGTTTTTTTCGTTTAAATTAACATTGGCTGGCAAATGATCAACAACCCTAAAATTAGCATTCGCTGTAAAGCTTTGCCACATGGGCGTTGCAGCGGCATCGTATTGAGTCATTGGTGGCATTCCCAAAATCAGTTCAATGGTTCTTAAAACTGATGAAGTTGAATACATACTATGATCTACATAATTTCTTTTTACATAAGGACTAATCAAATATGCAGTGCTTCTGTGTGCATCAATATGATCAGGACCATTTTGCGCATCATCTTCTAAAACAAAAACTGCTGCCTCTTTCCAGATAGAACTTTTACTTAAATGTTCAACAAATAATCCAACTGCCAAGTCATTATCTGCAACATACGCATTTGGTGTTGGTTGATTTTTATACAATCCTGCAGTATGATCATTTCCAAATCGAACCGTATTAAATTTAGGAACTGCATTTACAGCAACTAAAGAATCAAATTCGTTTTTCCATTGCGTAAATCTTGTGGTATCTCTAACATTCAAATTCCAACCGGTATAAGAAGGACAAGTATTTCCTTTCAACACTTCAATGTTTGGTTTAGTAGCATGATCTGCAAACTCACCATATGTTCTGAAACTAACATTATTTCTTTTGCACTGATCCCAAATAAATCCGCCTTTATTATTTGCAATGGCACGATTACCTTCAGCAGCATAAGCACCACCACGACCACCATAACTTGTTGGCCATGTCTTTTCCAGATAATCGGTAGAATAAGCACCCATGCTCCAGTTATGCCCGTCGGCACTCACTTCTGCGTCGCAATAAAAATTATCTAACAAAACAAAATTCTTTGCAATGGCATGAAGATTAGGTGTAATTTTTTCACCGAACAATAATAAACTTGTATCACCATTCGCACCTTTCACATCACTTAATACCTGATCAAAACTTCTGTTCTCTTTAATAATGTAGAATACATATTTAATGGGTGATGCATCACCAACTTTCATTGGAACAGGATTTCCTTTTTCGCCTGCTGCATTTAATTCAATGTTTTTTGAATAAGGCGTGTTATGATAAACAGCCTGCGAATAAATGCTTAATTGTTTTTCTGAAGGTTCATCAATAATACTCATTGTTCCTGTAAATAATCCGGCGATATATTGTATGTCTTGTGGTTGATGCGGATCGCCTTGCTGATATTTTACAGCTTGATGTTGATTATACGGACTTGGTCCTTTTGGGTTTGGTTTTGAAGTGAATCCTTTTCCATTGGCAACAAAAATTTTCTTATCAATAACTTTAACATTGGTAGGATACCAGCCAACAGGAATAAATCCTTTTGATTTACTCTTGCCTGGAACACTAACATCAAAAACACTCAAACAA
>CAIKTE010000182.1 GCA_903830285.1 uncultured Chitinophagaceae bacterium
AAAGATAAGACATGATCCTTATCGTCGATGATAATCTCGATTGGTGCTACACGGTAAGGCTGTGGATGGAATGTAGTGGGTATAAATACAAGATTGCAAATGATGGATATCACGCTTTAGAATTAATGTATAAAGAGACTTTTGACCTTGTTATACTTGATTTGTTTATGCCAGAAATGTCGGGAACCAAACTTTGCGAATATATACGAAACAAATACCCTGGTGTGAAAATAATTATCATGAGTGGAATGGACAATAAATCTTTGTTTGGGCTTAAGTCATATTGTAAATTCTATCACAAACCATTGGAAGGTTCAGAATATCTAAAAATAATTAAGTATGAACTCGAAGAGAATATTAGTAGTAGATGATCAGGATTCTTGGCTGTGCTTAGCCGGGAAGTGGTTACTGGATGCGGGTTATAATTCTGACACAGCGATTAGTGGACTGAAAGCTATAGAACTGTTACAAAAAATCACCTACGATCTTATTGTTGTCGACCTGTACATGCCCGGGATATCAGGACTTAAATTACATGATTACATTAAATCAAAGTATGATACGCCTATTGTCGTGTTGTCCAACGCCATGTATGAATATATCAGAGAATTACCTTTTAAATACAAGTTCCAAAAGCCTTTAGGAAGTGAACGATTTATACAAATCATAAATGGTATAATTAATGAACTACCATAAAATTAAATAACATGAAGAATTCATTAATTGAACGCTGGAATTCCGAAAGCCCGGCTTTATTCAAGACCGTTTACAAAATAGCAGCCTGGGCGGTATCGGGAGCGCTCGCCGTGATCGCGTTAAAAGCTACAGGTACATTATCAGAGATCCCGAAATGGGTTGAATTAGCCTGCACCTACATCGTGATCGCGGGCACCTTTGCCGGAGTCACGGCTAAATTAACCAAGGAGTAAAATGGCCAAAGTAGAATTACTTGCACCCAAAATCCTGCAATGGGAAGGCGGATTTGTCAATGATCCTTCGGATCACGGAGGCGCAACCAACATGGGAGTCACTATCGCGACCTGGAAACAGGTTGGGTATGACAAAGACGGCGATGGGGATATCGACACGGATGATATCCGCTTACTCACCCGCGCGGATGCAACGATAGTCTTAAAAAAATACTACTGGGACCGGTGGAAGGCTGATCAGATTTTCAATCAATCTGTGGCTGACATCCTGGTTGACTGGGTTTGGTGCTCCGGGAAATGGGGTGTGGTGATCCCTCAGCGGCTCCTTTCAGTAAATAATGATGGCTTAGTGGGCCCAGAAACTATAGCTGCCGTTAATGTTTCCAAACAGGGCGATTTTCATATGAAAATTCGTAATGCAAGGCTTGCTTTCATTAATGATATTATTCGTCGGGATCCATCGCAGGTGAGATTCAAACAAGGCTGGATCAACCGGCTTAACAGCTTCCAATTTTCTACAGTATGAAAAAATTAACCCTGGGCTTAATTCTGGTCATTGTTTTGCTGCTTTCTGCATGCAGTACAAGCCGGCAAATGCAAAAGCAGAAGATAGAATCTAAGATCGATTGCACGGCTATCGAAAAAAAGGTCACTAGCAATGATATTGTCACCGAAACGAAGCTTCAGGTTACAGCTTCAACCGAAATCACCGAAAGCGTTGATACAATTGTGACCATCACTGATTCAAGAACCCTGCAAGCGGTTAAGGTCCCGGTTAAAATTAAACGGGTGATCAAACATCAGCAGTATAGCAGCACTCAGCAAGTGGTTAAAGATAAAAGCCAGTCAACGGAGAACAAAAGCATCAATGAAAAGAAGGCTGTTCTAAGTGAGAACAAACAGCTTAAAACAAAGCGCCCCAATCTTACCTTATATATAGTAATCGCTGCATCGGTCCTGATCATTTTATTATTTGTGTTCCTATGGAAACGCAACCTCTTTGCCAGGTTCTTTGATGTATTCAGGCGCTGAAGTCCCTAATACAGGGCATGGCGCACTGCCTGTGTGGCCATTTTCTAAAGGAACTACATATCAAGAATCCGGACCGGCGACAAGAACGTTCCGGATTTTTTATAAATTGCAGGAAAAATAACAGTATGGAGGAAGTTTTTGACATCGGATGTCCAAAGTGTGGATCAACACAAATCACCGCAAACAAGAAAGGATATAGTGCAGGTAAAGCTATTACCGGGGCAATCCTGACTGGCGGCATTGGATTAATAGCAGGATTTCATGGTAGTAATAAGGTTACGATTACTTGTCTGGCCTGTGGAAACAAGTTTAAAGCCGGTCAGGGGAAAAAAGTATATCGGGAATGCCAGATTACAGAAAAAAATGACTTATCCAAACATTCCACCAATTCGACGGAATTAAATAGGATAATATGTACAGATTGTAAAACTGAAAATTTTACTAATCACTCGTACTGTAGAAATTGCGGACGATTGTTAACTCTTGATGATCTGAGGATTAATTCCGCCGAAATTATTAATATTTTTACTTGCCCTGCATGTAAAAAATTAACTCCCATTGAAGCAAAGTTTTGCGCCCATTGCAAAGCAGCAATAATCAAGAGAGATGAGGGTGCTGACGGTTGTATATTTGGGCTTATAATCGCAGCCATAGTTACAATTATATTCGTACTAGCCAAAAGCTGCTCTTGATTAGCCCTTAATTCCCCGATATAGAAATAATCATTACAGGGTATTGACTTTCCCAT
>CAIKTE010000183.1 GCA_903830285.1 uncultured Chitinophagaceae bacterium
GATCCTTTATATGGTATTGAAAAATTAAAACATGCTGCCGAGATCAATAAGACCAATCCTGATATCTATAATAATATGGGCAGATGCTATCGTAAATTGGGTTCTGAAAATGGTGGTGAAGCCGTTAAATCTTTTTTAGAAGCTTTGGCTCGTGACCCCAAGAATGTGATCGCATTTTATCAGATCGGTCAGATCTATTTAAGTCAGAATAATAAAGATGCGTTTGAATCTTCATTCAATAGTGCCATTTCTGCTGATCCTACTTTTCCGCTTGCTTATTTTTCTTTATTCAGATATTATGCTGAAAGAGATGTGAACAAAGCCAAAGAGTATTTAGATAAATTTTTACAATATGCGGATAAGGATCCCCGTAATGATCTTTTTTATGCAGAATATTTATTCCGTGCAGGCAAATACAGTGAATCTCTTGCAAAAACAAAAGAAATAGAAGCTACGATTGGTGTTAACACCGAACCGCATTTGAATATTATGTATGCTTATAATTATGATAGATTAGGTGATTCTGTACAGGCAAAATCCTATGCTGAAAAATATTTTGCTAACGCACCCGCCAGTACCATTACTCCGGGAGATTATGATCTGGCTGTAAAAGTGTTCACTAAATTCATTGGAAGTGAAATGCAAGCGGTAAGTTTTTTGGAAAAAGCAATGGCTAACGATACAAGCAGGGTGAACAAACTTACTTATGCCAATCAGGCTGCTTTTGTTTTAGGTAAAGCAAAATTATATGCCGAGCAATTAAAATGGTACCAGAAAATTGTTGAATTAAAAGGAGGAGCCGGAGAGGTTGATTATTATAATCTTGCTACTGCAGCTTTTAATGCAAAGGATTATGTTCAAACGATGGCTATCGCAAAAACGTATATCGCTGCATTTCCCGATAAAGCGCAGGGATATAGCTATAATGTACGAGCTGCAAAAGGAATAGATAGTGCAACAGCTATCGATCCTATCATACAACAGAATGATTATTTCTTGAAGGATATTGAAAAGAACAGAAAATCGATCTTCACTAATTATTATTTCCTTTTGGTGTATTATGGTGAGAAATTGAAGGATAATGTAAAAGCAATGGAGATCTGCGATAAAATGCTGGCTTTGTATCCAAATCCGGGAGAAGAAAATGATTTTATATTAAAAACGAAAGATGTTTTGCAAAAAGCATTGAATCCGCCACCTGCCAAATCAGGAAAACCGGCGGGTAAAAAACCATCCGGCGCAAGCTCAAATTAGTTAAATACAAAAAAAACTCCCCTAATCCGGGGAGTTTTTCTTTTGTATGCTTTGCTGTCTTATTTTTGCAGCTCATTTCAAAAGCAGATCCCATGAATTGGCTTCCCTTATTATTAGATGCAACTGAAAGTACTGCTGCCAATTATTTCCCGATCGGTATTCAATTGATCTTTGCTGCAGGGTTTGTGGCATTTATGATCGGATTGTCAGCATGGGTTGGCCCTAAGCGTAAAACAAGCGATAAATTAGAAAGTTTCACCAGCGGAATCGCTTCCCACGGTGATGCTCGTCAGCCCATGGCCATTAAATACTTTTTAGTGGCTATTTTGTTTGTATTATTTGACGTGGAAGTGATATTCTTTTATCCGTATGCTGTTAACTTTAAAGCTTTGGGTTGGGGCGGGTTTGAAGCTGTATTGATGTTTGTAGCATTTTTCCTGGTTGGATTTATCTATATCATCAAGAAAGGGGCGTTGACCTGGGAAGACTAAAAAACAATTTTAAATTATGAATGTTAAATTGTAAATGAAAAGAAAAGATCATTCAAAATTTATCATTCAAAATTCAACATTATAATATGCGTCCAGTACGTTTTAATATTCATCCTAAAGAAGCCGTTACTTCCACTGCTATCAGTATCACTGAAGCTCCTGAAGGATATACGGGGGATGGTTTTTTTACAGCCAAATTAAGCGATGTTGTTGGGCTGGCCCGTAAAAACTCTATCTGGCCTTTACCATTCGCCACTTCCTGCTGCGGTATTGAGTTCATGGCAACTGCAGCTGCACATTATGATTTGGCAAGATTTGGCGCAGAGCGTATGGCTTTTACACCCAGACAATGTGACCTTTTAATGGTAATGGGAACGATTGCGAAAAAGATGGGACCTGTTCTACGTCAGGTATATCTTCAGATGGCAGAACCAAGATGGGTTTTAGCCGTTGGAGCCTGTGCAAGCAGCGGAGGGATCTTTGATTCGTACAGTGTATTGCAGGGAATAGACCAGATCATACCCGTGGATGTGTATGTGCCCGGTTGCCCTCCCCGTCCGGAAGCGATCCTTGATGGATTCATGAAGATCCAGGAATTGGTTGGACAGGAAAGTATTCGCAGAAGAAACAGCACACAATACAAAGCATTGTTAGATACTTACGGAATAGAATAATACCTCTATCCTCTAAAGGGGAATGAGGGAAACAATATAAATTAACAAAAATCAATAGCCCCTTTAGGGGTTGGGGTATGGCATTAAGCAACGAAGAGATAAAAAATAAATTGATTGAAAAATTTGGTGATATTGTCACCAATTTTGACGAACCCTATGGAATGCTTTCTTTTGAAGCACCCAAAGACATGAATTTAAAAGTGTTGCAATTTTTGTATGATGATGCAGCATTACAATTCCAATTCTTAACGGATCTCTGTGCAGTTCATTATCCTGATGATAAAGGAAGAGAACTGGCAGTAGTATATCATTTGCATAATCTGGTAGAAAATACGCGTATACGTTTTAAAGTGTTTACAAGTACCGAAAAGCCGGATGTGTTCACAGCTACAAAATTATTTTCATCAGCTAACTGGATGGAAAGAGAAAGCTTTGATTTTTTTGGAGTAAATTTTGTGGGACATCCTAATTTGAAAAGGATATTAAATGTGGATGAGATGAATTATTTTCCGATGCGGAAAGAATTCCCGATGGAAGATCAAACAAGAGTGGATAAAGATGATGAAATGTTTGGAAGAGGGGGATCAATTATTTAATGTGGCAATTTGAAAATTTGAAAATGTGTGAATGGAAAAAAAATAAGCTGTTTTTATGAAATGGTATTATTGGACACAAGCCAACAGATCAAAAGTTTATGCAATTATTATTGTATTGGCTATTCCTGTTATGCTTTTTTCGAAATCTGAACAATTACGATCTTTCTGTTTAGGAGTTTCATCAGTAAGTGTTATATATTTTATTTGGTTAGGAATTGAAAAGATCAGAAACAGAAATAAAAATATTGTTGAATAGAGATAAGAAAGTACAAGAGTGCGATGCAACAACAGTTTAATTGAAATACAAAAGCCGGTAACATACAATAGAAAATGCAAGAACAGCAACATCATATTATACTGCCAGAAGGCTCGATAGAGAAACAAACGAATACGTTGAATCTGGGTCCAACGCATCCTGCAACACATGGTGTGATGCAGAATATCCTTGAACTGGATGGCGAAAGAATTGTTTCGGCAGAACAAACAATAGGTTATATACATCGTGCTTTTGAAAAGATCGCAGAACGCAGACCCTTGTATCAAATTACAACCTTAACAGACCGATTGAATTATTGCAGCAGTCCGATCAATAATATGGGCTGGCATTTGACCTGCGAAAAATTGTTGAAAGTAAAAACCCCGAAACGTGTTGATTATCTGCGTGTGATCATTATGGAATTGGCAAGGATCTCAGATCATTTGATTTGTAATTCTATTGTTGCCGTTGATGCTGGTGCTTTTACAGGTTTTGTGTATGTAATGCAGTACCGTGAATTAATTTATGAGATCTATGAAGAAATATGCGGCTCCCGTCTTACTACTAATATTGGGCGTATTGGCGGTTTTGAAAGGAATTTCACAGCTACAGCATTTACGAAACTCGAGAAATTCTTAAGAGAATATCCAAAAGTGCTGAAAGAATTTGAAGGACTCTGTTTACGTAACCGCATTTTCATGGATCGTTTGCTGCATACCGGGGGCATTAGTGCAGAACGTGCGATGAATTATGGTTTTACCGGTCCCAATCTTCGTGCAACCGGTGTTGATTATGATGTGCGTGTGCATTCGCCTTACAGCAGTTATGAGGATTTTGATTTTATTGTTCCGGTTGGACAAACGGGTGATAACTACGATCGGTTTTTAGTTCGCGGAGAAGAAATGTGGCAGAGCTTAAGCATCATTGAACAGGCATACAGAAAGGTGCAGGAATTTAAAGGTGCTGAAGCAGAAGTTTTTCATGCAGATATTCCGGAATATTATTTGCCGGAAAAAGAAGATGTGTATACGAAGATGGAAGCTTTGATCTGGCATTTTAAAATTATCATGGGTGAAACAGAAATTCCAAAAGGTGAAGTATATAATTCAGTGGAAGGTGCAAATGGCGAATTAGGTTTTTATCTGGTAAGCGATGGTGGCAGAACACCGTATCGTTTGCATTTCCGCAGGCCATGTTTTATTTATTATCAGGCATACAGTGAATTAACGAAAGGTGCAATGCTGAGTGATGCCGTTATTACCATGAGTAGTTTGAATTTGATCGCGGGAGAATTGGATGCATAAACCCCCAGCCCCTGAAGGGGAGTGTGGTTTGCGCATTTATTAATAGTTTATAAATTTAAAATATTCCCCTTTAGGGGATAGGGGTTATGAAGTTTAACGAAGAACAACTCACAGAGTTCAAAAGATTAGTGGCTCGTTATCCGGAAGGAAAACAGAAGAGTGCTTTATTGCCTGTATTGCATTTGGCACAGGAGAGTTTTGGTAACTGGTTAAGTGAAGAAACATTGGATTATGTAGCTGAACTTTTACAATTAAAACCTATTGAAGTATATGAAGTAGCAACTTTCTACAGCATGTACAATTTAAAACCGGTGGGTAGATATCTATTCGAAGTTTGTCAGACCGGGCCATGCATGTTGCGCGGCAGTGAGGATATCATCAAATATATCGGTGATACATTAGGCATCAAACCCGGAGAGACCAGTGCGGATGGTTTGTTTACTTTAAAAACAACTGAATGTTTGGGTGCATGCGGTTATGCGCCGATGATGCAAATGGGAAAACATTACCGCGAACATCTGACCAAAGAAAAAGTGGATACCATTATAAATGAATGCAGAAAAAATGCTGCTGTAAATAATTAATCAAATGAAAGTAATATTCAGTTTTGTTTTTTTGCTGGGGTTCATTGCGGTAAATGCGCAGAGCAAAGATGAAAAAGAGCTTACGGAAAAAACATATTTACTGAGTCATACAGTATTCGGTTCGAAGGACAGTGCAACACTGGAAGGCTTGCTGTCGAAAACTGTTTCTTATGGTCATTCGCATGGCAACCTGCAAACCAGGTCTGAAATGATCAAAGGTGTTACACACAATGTTTCCAATTATACCGATACTGCGGTTTCAGCTATTAAAATATTTATTGAAGACAATACAGCCATTGTGCGTTATCTTTTTAAAGCAAAAGAAAATAAGAAAGACGGTACAGTAACAGATCTGAATTTTGCTATGATGCTGGTTTGGATAAAAGAAAATGGGGAATGGAAATTAATGGGAAGACAAGCGGTTTCTTTGAGTTGATCAATAAAAATGAATCACTTAAAAATTTGAGCTTATGAAACTGAATCCATATGTATTGTTTTCAGGAAATGCAGAAGAAGCTTTGAACTTTTACAAAGAAGTTTTTGGCGGAAAAATATTAATGATCAGTCGTTTTGGAGAAGCACCGCAAAAAGTAGATGATGACTGGAAACAGAAGATCATGCATTCCAGATTAGAATTTGATGGAAATATATTAATGATCTCGGATGGCTTTAAAGGATATCAGGCAAGAACAGATGGCAATATTCAATTGAGTGTGGAAATTAACACTGTAGAAAAATTGAATGAAGTGTTTAGTAAAATGAGTGAAGGCGGCAAAGTGACGATGCCATTGGCAAAACAATTTTGGGGAGCTACATTCGGAATGTTGCAGGACAAGTTTGGCATCAGCTGGATGTTTAATTGTGAGGATAAAAAATAGAAGCAACTGCTAATGTCTGAGGACAAACAGTAACAAAAAATAAAAGCTAACAGCAAACGGCTTGTAGCTAAAAGCTAAATATAAATGGGAGTAAAATTATTATTAGAAAAAGCACATGTTGAAGGCATTCGTTCTTACGAAGTGTATCGCCGTGAAGGCGGTTATCGCAGCGTGGAAAAGGCTTTGAAGACAATGAGCACTGATGCCATTGTGGACGAAGTAAAGAAAAGCGGATTGCGTGGAAGAGGTGGTGCCGGTTTTCCTGCGGGAATGAAATGGAGTTTCATTGCAAAGCCCGAAGGTGTTCCACGTCACTTGGTTTGTAATGCAGATGAAAGTGAACCGGGCACTTTTAAAGATCGTTATTTGATGGAATTCATTCCGCATTTATTGATCGAAGGACTGATCGTTTCGTCTTATGCATTGGGTTCTCATGATACTTATATTTATATCCGTGGTGAATATGCATGGATCGTTGATATTTTAGAAAATGCAATTAACGAAGCCAAAGCAAATGGCTGGCTGGGAAAAAATATATTAGGAACAGGATTTGATTGTGAGATCCATGTACAACGCGGTGCCGGTGCATATATCTGTGGTGAAGAAACCGCATTGATCGAAAGTCTGGAAGGTAAAAGAGGTAATCCAAGATTGAAGCCGCCATTCCCTGCCATCAAAGGATTATGGGAAAGACCCACTGTTGTAAATAATGTAGAAACACTAGCTTCAGTTGTTCCGATCATTAATTTGGGAGGCGAAGAATATGCGAAGATCGGTGTAGGAAAAAGTACAGGTACAAAATTGATTTCAGCCTGTGGCAATATCAATAAACCCGGTGTTTATGAAATTGATATGACCATCAGTGTGGAAGAATTTATTTATAGTGATGAATATTGTGGCGGTATCGCCAATGGTAAAAGATTGAAAGCCTGTATACCGGGCGGTTCATCAGTACCCATTCTTCCTGCAAACCTTTTGTTGAAAACAGCAAAAGGCGAAACACGTTATATGAACTATGAAAGTTTAAGTGATGGTGGTTTTGCAACAGGCAGTATGATGGGAAGCGGTGGATTCATTGTGTTAGATGAAGACCAATGCGTGGTTAAAAATACTTACACATTGGCGAGATTCTATCGTCATGAAAGTTGCGGACAATGTTCACCTTGCCGCGAAGGAACGGGTTGGATGGAAAAATTATTATTACGTTTGGAAAACGGCCAGGGTAAAATAAGCGATATTGATCTGTTGTGGGATATTCAAAGAAAGATAGAAGGCAATACGATCTGTCCGTTGGGAGATGCAGCAGCATGGCCTGTTGCAGCCGCCATCAGACATTTCAGGGATGAGTTTGAGTGGCATGTAACACATGCGGAAGAAGCACAAAAAAGAAATTATGGATTGGCGCATTATGCGGAACCGATTCATGTTCCTGTAACTGTATAATTTCACGCGGCGATGGCAACGGAAACAACGAACGCAAAGGAAGAGAAATATGAAAATGAACTTGCAAAGTTGGCGTTAGATATTTGTTTTCGTATTCATCGTTTATACGGTCCTGGATTATTTGAGAATATTTACGAGGAAATATTCTGTTATGAATTGAGTAAGGAAGACGTATATTTTGAAAGACAAGCGCCAATTGAATTGATACATGAAAGTATTAGGTTGGAAGCAGGTTTCAGGGCAGATGTGATCATTGATAAAACATTGCTGATTGAATTTAAAAGTGTTGAGGAGTTAGCGAATGTTCATTTTAAACAAGTGCAGACTTATTTAAAATTGAGCAATTTGAAATTGGGATTGCTCATTAATTTTAATCAGGTTTATTTGAAAGATGGCATTCATAGAATTGCCAATAATTTATAAGAGTTTAAAATGCGTTGCGTTCTCGTTGCGAACGTTGCGTGAAAAAATAAAGAAAGTGTCAGAACAACAATTATTTAAAGTAACTATTGACAACATTACGATAGAAGTTCCTGCGGGGACGACTATATTAAATGCTGCGCGACAGATCGGTGGGGAAGTGGCTCCGCCTGCGATGTGCTATTATAGCAAGTTGCAGGGCAGTGGCGGTAAATGCCGTACCTGTTTGGTGGAAGTGAGCAGAGGCTCTGAAAAAGATCCGCGACCCATGCCTAAACTGGTTGCATCCTGCAGAACAACGGTGATGGATGGAATGGAAGTAAAGAATATCACATCTCCCAAAGTGATCGATGCAAGAGCAGGTATTGTTGAATTTTTATTATTGAATCATCCGCTCGATTGTCCGATCTGTGATCAGGCAGGCGAATGTCATTTACAGGATCTGAGTTACGAGCATGGTAAAGAAGGCACTCGTTACGAATTTCAAAAAAGGGTTTTCAAAAAACATGATCTAGGTCCGTATATTCAATTACACATGACACGTTGTATTCTATGTTACCGTTGTGTGTTCACGGCAGATCAGTTAACGGATAAAAGAGAACATGGTGTGCTGGACAGAGGAGATCATTCTGAAATTGCAACCTTTATAGAAAAGAATTTGGATCACGATTTTATTGGTAATGTAATTGATGTTTGTCCGGTAGGAGCATTAACCGATAAAACATTCCGTTTTAAGAACCGTGTTTGGTTTACCAAACCCGTGGATGCACATAGAGATTGTCCTACCTGCAGCGGCCAGGTTCAATTATGGATGAGGGGTGATGAAGTATTTCGTGTAACAGCTCGTAAAGACGAATGGGGCGAAGTAAAAGATACAACCGATGGCAAACCGGGATGGATCTGTAATACTTGTCGTTTTGAAAAGAAACATATCAATGATTGGGTGATCGAAGGACCTTCAAAAGTAAATCGTCATTCAGTGATCGCACAGGGACATTATATTGGACTGCAAAAACCGGAAGAAATCATGCCGAAAGTGATGCACGGAAGAGCACCCAAATTGTTGATGGATATCCATTCAGTGAGTGAAGTAAATAGAACGAACATTGAACTGAGTTTGATAGACGGTCCGGCAACATCAAAAACTTTTAATCATTCTGAAAAGACCAACGCATAATAATGACAACACTACTCGCAATAGACTGGGCATTATTTACAGAGAAACTGATATTGATCGTGATCATTGTTTTTGCAAGTTTAGGTATTGCATTATATATGACTTATGGTGAAAGAAAGGTAGCAGGTATTTTGCAGGATAGACCGGGACCAAACAGAGCCGGCCCTTTCGGAATATTCCAACCTTTTGCCGACGGATTGAAACTGATCATGAAAGAAGAGATCATTCCCAACACATCCAATAAAGCATTATTTGTTTTAGGACCGGGATTGGCAATGACAGCTGCTTTGATGACCTGTGCTGTTGTTCCATGGGGAGATCATTTAGAAATCTTTGGAAGAAAAGTGGCTTTACAAATAGCAGATATCAATGTTGGGATCTTATATGTATTTGCAGTGGTAAGTGTGGGCGTATACGGGATCATGATTGGCGGATGGGCATCGAATAATAAATTTTCTTTGCTGGCTGCATTGCGTGGTGCATCTCAGGCCATCAGCTATGAATTAGCAATGGGCTTAAGTTTAATTGCAGTGCTGATGACAACTGGAACGCTGCAGTTAGGCGAGATCGTGAAACAACAAATGGCACCCGGTCATTTATGGAATATTGCTTATCAGCCTTTGGCATTTATTATTTTCTTAGTATGTGCTTTTGCAGAATGTAACCGTACACCATTCGATCTGCCGGAAGCAGAAAGTGAATTGAATCAGGGTTATCATCAGGAATATTCTTCCATGAAACTGGGGTTCTATTTATTTTCAGAATATATTAATATGTTCATCAGCAGTGCCATCATGAGTACCTTATTCTTTGGCGGATATGATGTTCCTTTTCTGAATGAAAGTTTATTGTCGCCAAATGTTGCCGCATTGGTGGGTATCATTGCATTGATGGCGAAAATAGTTTTCTTTATTTTCTTATTCATGTGGGTAAGATGGACAGTGCCGCGTTTCAGATATGATCAATTGATGAATTTGGGATGGAAAAAATTAGTACCATTGGCGCTGGCGAATATGTTGATCACAGGAGCAGTTATTTTATTATGGTTTAATAAATAATGTGAATGGTGAAAAGTGAAAGGTGAATATTTTGACGATTGACATTTCACTTTTGACTTGATGAATAAAGTGCAGAATGTACAAATGAGCAATTCTTTCACTGAAAGAATTGAAGACAACGAAGATGAGCAAAGAGATAAAGTTGGTATCAATAGGTTATAAAAATATTTTTGCAAACATTAAAAAGTAGTCCCCCTTCAGGGGATAGGGGTATGCAGGCATTAACAAACAGATCGAAAATATTGGAACGCAAACCGATGACATTTCTGGAAAGTATATATCTATGGAATATACTGAAGGGAATGATGATCACGTTCAGTCATATTTTTAAGAAACAGCCTACGATCCATTATCCTGAACAGACAAGACCATTCAGTCCGGTGTTTCGTGGATTGCATGTGTTGAACAGGGATGAAGAAGGTCGTGAAAGATGCACCGCTTGCGGATTGTGTGCAGTGGCTTGTCCGGCAGAAGCCATTACGATGGAAGCTGCTGAACGTTTACCCGGAGAAGAAAATTTATATCGTGAAGAAAAATATGCAGCACGTTATGAGATCAATATGTTGCGTTGTATATTTTGCGGATTGTGCGAAGAGGCTTGCCCTAAAGATGCGATCTATTTAAGTGAAACATTTACGCCGGCAAGTTTTACTCGAGAAAGTTTTATTTACGGGAAAAAAGATCTGTTAATACCCGATCCTGTAACGAAGCCTGCAGAATTTGCAGCAGCGAAAGGAATTAAGAATTAAAAATTAGTAATTAAGAATTAAAGTTGCAATAATTTTTAATTCTTAATTTTTAATTACCAATTAAAAAAAATGAGTGCTACACAAATAATATTCTGGTTTTTATCTGCACTTGCTCTGGTAAGTGCATTGATGGTATTACTGAGCAAGAATCCGGTACACAGTGTGTTATGGCTGATCTCGGTGTTCTTTGCTATTTCAGGTCATTACATTTTATTGAATGCTCAATTCCTGGCAATAGTAAATTTGATCGTTTATGCAGGTGCTATCATGGTATTGTTCTTATTTGTGATCATGCTGATGAATTTGAATAAGGACATGGAGCCACAAAAAAATATGTGGATGAAA
>CAIKTE010000184.1 GCA_903830285.1 uncultured Chitinophagaceae bacterium
CTGCGCTGTGATGACCGATTCTGTAGGCTTTGCTTCGGATTTTGACTTAGAGGCCAATTCTCCGTCGTCATCCTCATCGCTTGGTAGTGCTAGCAGATTGCAGATTGCATACCTACAAGCGTAAGTCCTCGCCGAAGCCATTCCCTGGCTTGTAGCTTTATCCACGCTTAGAGGAAATGAATTAGTCAGGCTTTCGCCTGAAACATGATAGAGAGTCGTAACTAATGACAATTTGCCAGATTCTTCGACAATGTCATGCATTACAGTCAAACCCTCGTTAAAAAGAGGGATACGGCAAGCATGATAGATAGAGTCAAGGGAAGCATATTTATATTTAAAATTGCCATTTGTCTTGTCCTTTTTAGGTGCTTCGATGTTGAGCTGTGCCTTAATCAGCGCAGCCAGTATATTTTTTTTCTCGCTCATGATATATTCCTTTTCTTGATTTTTTCTCTTGATTAAGATCATATCAAGATGGTAGATTATAGTCTATAAAAACCATGGAGAAAAATACACGTATGTCACCACTCGAAAAGTATCTCATAGAGAAAAACATTACAAAAACACAGTTTTCTTTGATTAGCAAAGTGTGTCTTTGCACGGTCAATAAAGCGGTTTTAGGAAAAAAAATCACTCAAAGAATAGCAAAAAGAATAGTTCGCTGCACAAAGAAAACATTGGAAATGAAAGATTTTGGTTACTAAAATTATGGGAAAGATTATCTATTTGGAATGCTCATTTTTGAAATCGAAGGAAAGCCAACCGCTTGGGCAGCCCACGGTGGCAACGGTCGTCACTCCTTTAACCCGAGATTCAGGGAAAAAGAATACGTACGTTGGCAGCTTAAAACTCAATATTCCGGCAAGGAACTTCTGTGTTCCGCGTTATGGGCTGCATTTATTTTTTACGTGCCAATACCCAAAAACACGAGCGCCATTAAAAAACGTCAAATGCTCGCTGGAATCATCAGACCTACTACACGCCCCGATCGAACCAACTATCTAAAATTTTTAGAAGATTGTTTGATAGGGATTGTGATTGCAGATGATTCGACCATTGTAGATGGACCTGTAAGCAAATGGTACGGAGAAATTCCCAAAGCTGTGATAAAGATCTGTCCCCTGGCCGAATATACCATCGGACACGTACCTTGAATTAAATCTCCCACTGTCATATACGTTGGAAATCCTATGTAGTTGCGATACCTAAAAACCTCCTTGTGTTCTGCCAGTGTAAGCTGGCAGTTTTTCACTACTCTTCATCCTCAACTTCGTAAAAACACGCCCAATCTTTAAATACGGCCATTATCCTTACTCCCAAAGATCCTTGACGTGTGAATTTCAAAAACCCTTCTTGCACGCTGAAATCATGCGCACCTATCCAGTGTTTTTCGCCAGAAACTTCTTTGATAAAGAAATTTTTCATCTCTGGGATTTTAATTTCTGTTGCTTGCGCTGACATTAAAAAAACTCCTATGAATTTTCAAAATCTACCGACTGCGCCTATAATCGCGGTCATTTGGAGGCATAATGGAGCAAAGAGATATTTTTGGGGAGACCACGGAAAAGAAAATGTGTCGTTTAGAGCGACAATTAATACGCATGCAACAGGAATTGTGGTATTTAAAAGAAACTTATAATATGCAGCAGGAACTTAGAGAGCTAAAAGAAAAGTCGGGGAAAAATCCTCCACCAAATTCGCCTAAAATTCATCAACTCGATCTTTTTGCAGGGACTTCTTGATTGATAAATCGCGCTTTGTCTACTTTTATAGCAAAGACCTGGAGGTTAAAAATGGACAAGTCCTACAAGAAATTAGAAAAAGAAGAAAAGCATTTGGAAAAAGATACCAAGAAAGTGTTAGCCAAAGACAAAAAACGCGACAAATTTGTTGATGCTGGCAAAAAAGCTATGAAAGGGAAGAAATAACATGCCACTGATAAAATCAAAATCAAAGAAAGTCATTGGCGAGAATATAAAGAGGGAAGAAGAAGCGGGAAAGCCAAAACGCCAGGCCGTAGCTATTGCTTTGGAGACTGCGCGTAAAGCTGGTGCTAAGATTCCTCGAAAAAAGTAACGGTCTTGAGACAAGTGCCTACGGGTGCGTAGGATGCCACGATGTTACTCGTGGCATTGCTATTTTATTCGGACATATTTCTTTGAGATGCAAAAATTACGCAAAACCCGATGAAGAACAATCCGTGCACAACAGAATCACACAAATGTTTATGATAGCAGTAGAACAGAGATGCAGCCATATTCCACAAGATCGGCACTATCATCCAATCGATTTTCATAAAAAGTTTTTTCATTCTTCCTCGCTTCATTCTCATTTCTTATTTTCTAAAATTCTCTGCATCATCTGAATATATTTTTCCTCCAGTGTGCAAAGTCTTCCGTGGAATTCCTTAGACTCCTCTTTCCACTCGCGGGACAATTCAATTAAATCCCTTCTCATAGATTTAATTTCATCGGAACTTTCTTTTCTAAAAAACCAGCACGATCCGATCGTTGATCCAGCAATGGTAATTACTTGCAGCCAATCCATATTACTCCTCCTCTAAAATGTCGATATACCATCCAACCTTGCGCATTTCTTCTAAATCTTTATCTTTAAATGTCATACGATGCATTAAATTTAAAATCATAATACTAATAGCACATTTTGGGAAGTATCTATTATTCCCAAAACTTCTTAAATTTTGCAATTTGATTATAATCATACATCCCACATGTTTTGCATATTGTCTTCTTTCTGTTTGATTCGATAAGCTTTTAAAACATAGTCTAATTCATTGAGATAAACTGCCTCTTCATCGACTGCGCAAAGTTCGGAAAAGGCTGTTTCGAACGCCGAATCTAACATCTCACCTGTTTTTAGCTCATGGGCTTTTTCCGCTTTGTTGGCAAATTCCCAAAATAAGCAAGATCCCATGTCGTCTAAGTCTGCATAGACTTGGTCTAAAAATTC
>CAIKTE010000185.1 GCA_903830285.1 uncultured Chitinophagaceae bacterium
TATTCTGTTTCTTGTTCAATGTCATCTCGTTCATCATGCTTCGAGAGCCTCAGCATGACAATATATTCCTTCATTAATTTAAACGAGATGTCACCCTGAGGCACTCGAAGGGTGAAGTTAAAAGAACGACTTATGAATCATGCTTCGAGAGCCTCAGCATGACAAAAAGCGCTTTAATTGTAAAATGTCGTCGGGATGACAATCCTAAAAATATTCTCACTTTTCTTTAGGGTCATTTGCAAGATGCACTGTCTATAGTGGTAAGCGATCGCATGTCACACGGAAGAATCATCATATTATTAACCCGAAAATTATCAGGAGAGGCTTCCCCTGAAGAGTTAGACGAATTATTCACTTATTTACAGGCACATCCCGAAGAACAATATTTATTTGAATTGGTGCAGGAATACTGGACCAAGCCCAAAGACCTTTCTAACCATACAGAAGACGATCTCTTAGATCAGCATTTCGACAGCATCATAGAACAGGCGACAGATGAACAGGAAAATCCACCAATACCTTCTTCAACACCTGTTGTCAGCATCAGGACCATCATCAAAAAATTAAGTATTGCAGCAGCTGTGATACTGGTGATCAGTATGAGTTGGATCTTCTATTCCAATTTTCATTCAGCAAAAACAACTGAAAATAATGAGATCGTTGCAAAGCCGGGAGCAAAATCTAAAATGATCCTGCCCGATGGTACAACCGTATGGCTGAACAGCGGAAGCAGATTGCTCTATTCGGGAAATTTCAAAGATTCCATACGTTCAGTTGAATTGGATGGTGAAGCTTTTTTTGATGTGGTGAAAGACGCAAAACATCCATTCATTGTTCATACTTCCGGAATTGATATACGTGTTTTAGGAACAGCTTTTAATGTAAAGTCTTATGCAACTGATGCTACCATTGAAGCTACATTGATCAGAGGTTTGATAGAAGTGGTAAAAAAGAATCAGCCCGAGAGTCCGAAAGTTATTTTACGCCCCCATGAAAAATTGATCTTCAATAAAGACCAGCAGGCCATCACTACATCGGGCTATTATACCAATGGTGCCGATATCAAGAGTTCCAGAGTGAATGTTTTCCCTAAAGAAATATCCATTATACCTGTTCCTAAAAACAAACCCGATACTGCATTGGTAGAAACAGCCTGGATCTATAATAAACTGGTGGTTGACGGTGAAACATTTGGAGAGTTCTCTAAAAAAATGGAAAGATGGTATAATGTTCACATCGTATTTCAGGATACCAAAACATCTGAGTACCGTTTCCATAGTGTTTTTGAAAATGAGAGTATTGAAGAGGCGTTAAAGGCATTACAACTGATCGCATCCTTTAACTATAAAATAAAAGACAATGAAATAAAGATCTCAGATAAATAGCCCCAAAAAAATCGGGAAATGCGCTAACATTCCCCGACGTAAACAGGCTAAAAAAAGAAGTATTTCCGGCTCGGTAAAGCAGAAGACTAACTATTCTTTAACCATAAAAACAAATGTATGAAAAAAAATGTACCTCCACGGGGGTCAGGTCGCACGAATGAATTACTAAAATTTCTACTGGTTATGAAACTTGCCATTTTGATAACTTTAATAACTGCCTATCAAGTTCAAGCAGGAGTTTTAGGACAAACAGTTTCTGTTAGTGTTAAACAAACAGAAATCAAGAAGATCCTGAACAACATTGAACGCAATGGTGATGTTCGTTTTTTGTACAATTATGAACTTCCTGCATTAAAAACAAAGGTTGATTTTGTTGCGGAAGACCTTCCTATGCGTACAGCCTTAGACAAGCTTTTTGTAAATACAGAATTATCCTATAAAGTACTGGATAATAACCTGGTGGTTATTATGGGTACCAATGAAAAATCAGGGCTGCTTCCCACAGTGATAAAAGTGGGCGGTAAGGTTACAGGAGAAAATGGTGAACCACTTTCAGGTGTAAGTATTTTGGTAAAAGGAACTGTAAAAGGTACTTCAACAGACAATAATGGTGTGTTTAGCCTTGTTGCTGATAAAGATGCGGTTTTAGTGGTTTCATATATCGGATATGTGCCAAGAGAAATACCGATCAAGGGTGAACAATCTATTAATATTAAATTGGTTGCTTCTTCTCAGGTATTAGATCAGGTAGTGGTAGTAGGATATGGTGTGCAAAAGAAAAGTGTGGTAACAGGTGCTATTTCCAGTGTAAAAGCAAAAGATCTGGAAGACATGCCTGTTGTAAGATTGGAAGATGCATTGAAAGGAAGAACATCAGGTGTTACTGTTTCATCCAATTCCGGTGTTCCGGGTGGCGCATCAACAGTGATGATCCGTGGGGTGACCTCTATCAATAATTTCGATCCTTTATATGTGGTGGATGGTGTTGTGGTTGCAGGTGGTATCGATTATTTGAATGCTGCCGATATTGAATCAATCGAAGTATTAAAAGATGCTGCATCAGCAGCCATCTATGGTACAAAAGCTGCTTCCGGTGTTATCCTGGTTACTACCAAGAAAGGTAAAGCCGGTGCATTACGGGTTAATCTAAGTTCTTATTACGGAACACAAGCTCCTGCCAAGCAACTGAAATTATTAAATGCTACAGAATATGCTGCATTGCGTAATGAATCTTCTGCAGCAGCAGGTAATGGAATTTTATTCCCCAATCTCAGTACTTTAGGAACAGGCACTGATTGGCAAAACAGCATTTTCGACAATAGTGCTAAGATCCAGAATCATGAATTAAGCTTTAGCGGAGGTAATGACAAATCTACTTTCTTCGCTTCTTTCGGATTCTTTCAGCAGGATGGTATCGTAGCGCCTTCTATTTCAAATTATCAAAGATTTTCAGTTCGTTTAAACTCGGCGCATAAGATGAATAGCTGGTTGAGTTTTGGTGAAAATTTTTCATATGCCTATACAAAAAGTCAAGGCAATTTTGATGCCAATGCTTATTATGGTGGAGTACTCAGTTCTGCCATTAATTTAGATCCGATCACTCCGCTGATCATTACAGATCCTGCAGTATTGGCTCAGAATCCATATTCAAATCATACAACTACACTGGTTAGAGACCCTAATGGAAACCCTTACGGTATCTCTCCTTATGTTGGACAGGAAATGGTTAATCCAGCGGCTTATATTCAAACCCGTCAGGGTAATTATGGCTGGGGAGACAAACTTGTTGGTAACGCCTATCTGGAAATCGAATTCATGAAAGGTTTGAAATTCAAATCCAGTATTGGTGGTGATCTGGCTTTCTGGGGTTCAGAATCTTTTACTCCGCTATTTTATTTAAGTGCAACACAATCCAATTTGACCAGTACTAATTTTTCACGTAATATGAATAAGGCGTTCAACATGATCTTTACGAACACCCTATCATATACCAAGAGCATCGGATTGCACAATTTTAGCGCTTTAGGCGGTGTGGAAGCAAGGAAGATGACACAGTTTGGTGCAGGTTCTTCTTATGTAGGAGTTCCGGTGAATAGTTTTGGTGATGCATCTATGAACTTCACTGTTCCTGCAACTGATATGCATGGTAACGGTTATGAAAGTCAACCTTATAATATTTCTTCTCTTTTTGGTCGCGTGACTTATGATTATGATGGAAGATTCCTGTTTACAGGTATTATCAGAAGAGATGGTTCATCTCATTTTGGTAGCAACAATGTATATGGAACATTCCCTTCTATGTCAGCAGGATGGATATTGACTCGTGAAAAATTCTGGCCGGTAAATACACCGATCAGTTTCTTCAAGTTGCGTGCAGGCTATGGTGTGAATGGTAATGATAATTTGAGTCCTTTCCAATATGTATCCACTATCAGTGGTGTAGGTACTTTCCCAATTGGCGGACAACTGGTAACAGGTAATGCACCGCAAACAGTTGCTAACCCTAGTTTAAAATGGGAACAAACAGCACAGACAGATTTTGCATTTGACATGATCCTATTCAAAGACTGGAATTTAACGGTTGATCTTTTCAAGAAAAGTACATCAGGTATGCTGATGCAGCCAAGTATCCCTTATTATATCGGTGCTTTACAAACACCTTGGGCTAATATCGGTTCCATGGATAATAAAGGAATAGAAATAGAATTAGGATACAAGAAAAAAGTTGGACAGGTAGGACTTGATTTTAAAACCAATGTTACCTATATCAAAAATGAAGTAACAAGTTTAGGTAGTACCTCTTTCTTAACTTATGGAAATATGCAATCAAGCGCCTATGAAGTAAGTCGTAAAGCAGTAGGTCAGCCGATTAATTCTTTCTACGGATTTCAAACTTTAGGCATTTTCCAAAATGCTGCTGAAGTAAACAGTTATGTAAATAAAGCAGGCGGATTAATTCAGCCTAATGCAAGACCCGGTGATTTTAAATGGGCAGACCTGGATGGTGACGGAGCTATTACCAGTACAGATCGTACTTACTTAGGTGATCCTACTCCTCATTGGATGTTTGGATTTACCGGATCAGCTACTTATAAAGATTTTGATATCAGAATTTTTGTACAGGGAGCAACAGGTAATAAGATCTTTCAACAATTAAGAAGATTAGATATTCCAACTGCTAATTATTCTACTAAGGCAATGAGCCGTTGGACAGGAGAGGGAACATCTACTGATTTCCCAAGATTAATCGATAGTGATCCTAACAACAATTTCAATAATCCTTCTTCTTTCTATTTAGAAGACGGGTCATATGTAAGGATCAAAACTTTGCAGATCGGTTATAATATTCCAAAAAATATTTTAGCAAAAGCAAAGATCCAAAGTGCTCGTATTTATATAAGCGGAAACAATTTGTTGACCCTTACTAAATACACAGGTTATGATCCTGAAATTGGTGGTACCGGTGGCGGTTGGTTGTATAGTATTGACCGTGGTATTTATCCTCAGGCAAGATCATTCATGGCCGGCATTAATCTTACTTTTTAATTCCTAAACTTCTTTATAATGAAAAATAACTTTTTAAAATACACTTTACTTATTGCCTGGGCAATGCTTGTAGCATCTGCCTGCAATAAAAGCTTTTTGGATACACAACCCAAAGGGCAGGTATTGGAATCCAACTATTATCAAAGCACCGATCAGGTATATGCAGGGCTTGTATCTATCTATGTAGCTACTGCCACTGAAACTTCCAATACAGCCATTAACTGGTATTGCAATAAACTGGGACCATTGAACTCTGCGGGTGACGAATGTTATACCGGTGGTGGTAGTTCAACAGATATGGGAAGCTGGCAGGCATGGAATACTTATACATTATCAGCAGCCAACGGTCCGCAGGCAGGTTTTTGGGGTGTTGATTATGAAGGAATTTACAGAGCTAATTTATTATTGTCGAAGATCAGTGCCGGTGTTCCCGGTTTAACTGATGCTGATAAGACAAGATTTATTGCAGAAGCTAAATTCTTAAGAGCTTATTTTTATTTTGAACTGGTTAGATTATTTCAAAATGTTCCTTTAATAATAGCTCCTTTATCTTCAGGTGATTGGTACACTGTTACACAGGCAAAACCTGCTGAAGTATATACTCAAATTGAAAAAGATCTGAATGATGCGATCGCAGGATTACCTTCTGTTATTCCTTCAAGTGAAAGTGGCAGAGTATCGAAAGGTGCTGCCATGGCAGAATTAGGAAAAGCTATCTTATATCAGAACAATGCATCCCGTATGCAGGAAGCTGCAGCATGGTTTGAAAAAGTAAGCAGCTCAGGTGTGTATTCTTTACTACCTAATTATGCTGATATTTTTAGTCCGCTGAATAAATTCAACAGTGAATCTATTTTTGAGATCGTGCACAGCACTGCTAAGAATTCATGGTGGGGAATGGATCCATTCCCAGGTAATCTTTATTGTACCATGAATGGACCAAGAAGTTATAGTGGACCTTCTTATTATTCAGGTGGCTGGAGTTTTAATCCGATCATCCCGTCATTTGTAACAGCAATAAAATCTGATCCTCGTTATTCAGCCACTGTTGCAAATATTGACAGCATTGTAAATGCAGCTCCCGGTCGCAGTTATGTAAAAGGTTATCAAAACACAGGATACTTTATTCAAAAATTTGCGCCATTACAACAGTTTGTAAATACAGCTGCACAGGCCGAATTGAATTTTCCTAACGATTATATTGAGATCCGTTTAGCTGATGTTTATTTAATGGAAGCCGAAGCTTTAGTACGTGGCGGAGGTTCTACAGCAACAGCACAAACCTATTTGGATAAGGTTAGAAAAAGAGTGGGTCTGGCTTCAATACCTGCAACAATTGATAATATTTATAATGAAAGAAAATTAGAACTGGCAACAGAAGGACATCGTTGGTATGATCTGGTTCGCACAGGAAAAGCATCATCAGCATTGGCTTTTAAAGGATTTAAAGCCGGAACGCATGAAGTGATGCCTATTCCTTTGAATGAATTGAATAATACAAAACTTGTTCAAAACCCAGGGTACTAATGACTAAATTATAATATTATGAAAAAAATACAATCCATATTCAGCCTATTGTTGATGGTGATCATCACAATAAGTTGTACAAAACAATCCGGGATAGATGAAAATTTGGGATTCTTATCCAGTGCATCTTCCGGAAATACTGCCAAGATCTTTGATATCAGTACTGATAATTCAGGTAATGTAAAGATCACTCCAACAGGAGAAGGTGTTACATCATTTTTAGTGAACTATGGTAACGGTAGCGGAGCGAATGCTTCAGCAACAGTGTTGCCAGGCAACAATACCACACATGCTTATCCTGAAGGAACTTATACCGTAACGATCACTTCTACTGATATAGCAGGTCATACCGCTAGTGCTACCTATCCATTAACAGTTACTTATGTGGCGCCTACCAATGTAAACATTACAACAGGTACCGACATGACAGTGAGTGCAACAGCCACCAATGCCAAATCATTTTTGGTGTATTATGGTGATGTAACCAATGAAGTAGGAACCCCTATGGCTATTGGACAAACACTTCCTGCACATATTTATCCTGCAACAGGTGCTCCTTTTGTTTTGAAAGTGATAGCACAAAGTGGTGGTGCTGCAACAACTACAGCTACTAAAACTTTGTTTGGTTTTCCGATCGATTTTGAAAACGCCAATATCAATTATTTCTTTGGAACATTCGGCGGCGGACAGGCATTTGCAACAGTAGCCAATCCTAGTAAGACAGGTTTGAATACAAGTGCTTTAGTAGGGAAATTCACAAAGGGAACAGATTCATGGAGTGGTACATACAGTCCTTTGGATAACCCTATCAATTTTACTTATGGCAAAAAAATAAAAGTGCTAGTTTATAATCCATCTGCTGCAAATATTGGTAAAACAATGAATGTAGAACTGGAATGGTATGTTGGAGATCCCGGACCTGCAAACCCATGGAATGCAATTTTAAGAGCCCCTTTAACAACATCCGGTGCCTGGGAAGAATTAGTATTTGATTTTAGTACTATTCCTACTATACCAACAACATCTCCGTTGCCAAGATTTACGCAATTGGTGCTGCGATTTGATGATGCGGTAGCAGGTAACAGTGATATTATTTATGTAGACAATTTCAGGCTTACTAACTAATTAAAAAAATGATTATGAAAAAAAATATAAAAAATCTTTTTGCCATATTTATATTATTGCTATTGATCAATAGTTGTAAGGAAAAAGATTATGTATTAGGGGATCTGACGGCTCCTCAAAATTTAGTGATCACGGCTGCTATTGTCGGACAGGATGCTACCCATCCCAACGGTGATGGAAGCGGTAATGTAAATCTTAGCATCAGTGCTAATAATGCATTGTCTTATTATGTAGATTATGGAACCGGTTCAACGATCAGTTTGGTTAATTTACCAACAGGTACGGCCACAAAAAAATTCACTAAACTTGGTACGAACACTTATAGACTTACTGCAGTGGTTTATGGAAAAGGGGGAACATCATCTACTATCACAAAAGATATTATTGTGAGAAGTGATTTTACACCTGATCCAACCATTGTTTCAAATTTAACAGGAGGCACTTCTAAGATTTGGGCAGTTGATCCAAGTGTTGCCGGCCAGTTTGGTGTAGGTCCATGGAGTAATACATCTATCACTCCGGAATGGTGGTCTGCTTCTGTGAATGAAAAAGTATCTTGCTGTAATTGTTTTTATACAGCGCATTTTACTTTCACAAAAAATTCAAATGGTACTTTTTCTTTAGCAGTAACAAGCCCTGACGGCGTTTTAACAAAAACAGGTTCTTTAACAAATCTTCCCGGTATTCCTGCATCTGGTGCTGAGGGATGTTATGCCTATGGTGGCGGTAGTGGTGCATTCTCATTTATTCCTGCCAGTACAGGACTTGCTGCATCAACTCCATCCACTCAAACAAGTCTTTTATTAGGAAGCAATACCACATTTATTGGATATGGTTCTTTGCAAAACGAATATGAGATCATGGTGTTAACACCTACCTATATGTATCTAAGGATACAGGGAACAGAAACAGGAAATGCCTGGTACTTAAAATTAAAATCTTTGTAATATTCAATGATAGAACTTATCGGGCAACCGATAAGTTCTATCATATTTTAAATAATTTTTCGAGTTTAAATTGAATCTTGCAGTAAATGTGAATGTAAATGGTCATTACTGTAATAACAGATAGGATCATTTGTTTGCTGTCTTCTTTTACGAAAGAAGACATTTTTAAAAAACTAGTCCAATGAAAATTTCTCAGATCTTAAGTATACTGTTACTTTTTTGTTCTTGCAGTAAAGGCGGCGGAGACAATACAGTTACCCCACCGGTAACATTACCCGTTTTAACGATCATGGATGTTACGCAGGTACGTGACAATAAATTAACCACCAATTTCAGGTTCTTCATCAATATCGATAAGAGCAGTACTTCTGTCATCACGGTAAACTATGCAACATCTGCAGGAACAGCAGTTGCCAATAATGATTATACTTCTGTTTCCGGAACATTAAACATAGCTGCTAATCAAACATTGGCATATATTGATGTTCCGGTAAGAGGAGATAGTTTACGTCAGCCTGATCAAACTTTTTTTCTTCAGTTAAGTAATCCAACAAATGCAACTATAGGTGGTACCGGAAAAGCAACCGGCACCATTCAAAATACAGGAACTTATTATCCGAGTGATACAGCGGGGTATACATCCCCTTTAACTTATCCGGGTTATACTTTAGTTTGGAATGATGAATTTAACGGATCAACTATTAATACGAGTGACTGGAATTTTGAAACAGGCGGTGGCGGCTGGGGAAATAATGAATTGGAATATTATACCAATAGTCCTAACAACGCCTATTTATCGAATGGTAATTTGGTGATCGAAGCCAGAAAAGAAACAATGGGAAGTAATAATTATACTTCCGCAAGAATGACCACACAAAATAAAAAGACATTTACATACGGGCGAATTGATATGAGGGCCAAATTGCCGGTAGCACCGGGTTTATGGCCTGCCTTGTGGATGTTGGGTTCTAATATCTCATCAACCCCCTGGCCGGCATGTGGTGAAACGGATATCATGGAATTGATAGGAACTTATCCATCACGTGTTACAGGGTCCATACATTGGGCACAGGCAAACGGAACTTCGGGTACAGTGAACAATAATTATTTTTTAAGTACCGGGGATTTTTCTCAAAAATTTCATGTGTTCAGTTTAGTATGGAAATCAAACAGTATTCAAATTTTAGTTGATGGTGTCATTTATATGACGGCAACGAATGCCAGTATCACTAGTGGAACATGGCCATTCAATGCGGCATCATTCTTGATATTTAATGTTGCTGTTGGTGGCGATTGGCCGGGTGCACCAACTGCTGCTACTACATTCCCTCAAAGAATGCTTGTTGATTATGTGAGAGTATTCCAATAAATGTGTTTTATCTGTTTCTATTTAAAAAATCAAAATGATCCTTCTTCATATAAAATGGTTATTGAAAACCATGATCTTTTTATTAGTGATTACTGTAAATGCAAATTGCAGTAAATCTCAAACCGGGGGTACTACTCCAACACCAACACCGACTCCAGCACCTACTCCAACACCCACGCCAACACCTGTTAGCACGGATGTTGCATTTTGGTTAACTAAGTCGGATCAAACGATATTGTTTCAAAAACAAAATGTGAGTTTAAATTTTTCAGCCAGCAGCAATCAATACCCAACGATCATTGTAGATACAACACAAACCTTTCAATCTGTTGACGGTTTCGGATTTGCATTGACCGGCGGCAGTGCTTATTTGATCAATCATTTAGTGGCTGCTGATAAAGATGCTTTGCTGAAGGAATTATTTACTTCAGACAGTAGTTATATTGGTATCAATTATATCAGAATAAGCATGGGCGCGTCAGATCTGAGTACGAGTGTTTATACTTATGATGATGTTTCCAATACTCAGCCTGATACCACTTTAAGTTATTTTGATCTTGGGGCAGATAAATTTGATATGATTCCGATCTTACAAAAGGTGGTTGCATTACAACCCAATATCAAGATTATTGCCACACCCTGGACAGCGCCTGCATGGATGAAAACGAATAATAGCGCCGTAGGTGGAAATTTAAAAACAAACTATTACAATGTGTATGCGCAATATTTTGTAAAATATATTCAGGCGATGAAAGCTCAGGGCATACGCATCGATGCCATCACGCCGCAGAATGAACCATTGAATGCATACAATAATCCCAGTATGCTGATGTCGGCAACAGAAGAATTGAACTTTATTAAAAATTATCTGGGGCCACAATTTGCTGCGGCAAGTATTAATACCAAGATCATTGTATACGATCATAATTGCGATGTTCCATCTTATCCTGTTTCTATTTTGAATGATGCTGATGCAAAAAAATATGTGGATGGTTCTGCATTTCATTTATACTTAGGCGATATCAGTGCATTGACGCAGGTTCACAATGCTTATCCTGATAAAGGCGTTTATTTTACAGAGCAATGGGTAGGTGGGCCGAGTAACTTTTCAGGTGACCTGAACTGGCATTTTAAAAACCTGATCATTGGTGCCACCAGAAACTGGAGTAAGAATGTAATTGAATGGAATCTGGCTTCCGATCCAAATTATAATCCGCATACAACGGGAGGTTGTTCAACCTGCTTAGGTGCAGTAACTATTGGCAGCAGTGTATCCAGAAACGTATCCTATTATATCATAGCACATGCTTCAAAATTCATTGCAGCAGGTTCGGTAAGGATCAATTCAAATATTGTTTCATCGCTGCAGAACGTTGCGTTTAAAACGCCCGATGGAAATAAAGTGTTGATCGTACTTAACGATAATACAAGTTCTCAAAATTTCAACATTCAATTCAATAATAAGATCGTAACGAGCACATTGGGCGCCAGTGATGTTGCTACTTATATCTGGAAATAAGAATAGCAATCTTGTTTAAGCTTCATCCTTAGTCATAAATTATTGGCAATATTATTATACAGCAATAGTCTTGCAGAAATTATACAATAAGATCTCGGCATCGTATATTTAGATGCAGTTTCTCATGCTTATTTTTCATTCAATCATTTATTAGTGATCAACTATTCTTCAGAATTATCTTCTCGAGATTTTGGCAAAGACTTTCTATGGGGAGTGGCTATTGCTGCGGCTCAAAATGAAGGAGCTCATGCAATAGATGGTAGAGGACCTTCTATCTGGGATCTGTATGCTAAACGAAAGGGAAAAATAAAAGGCGGTGCAAAGCCTTATGAAGCCTGCGATTTTTATCATCGCTATAAAGATGATCTATTATTAGTAAAAGCCTTGGGATTTACCGTATTTCGTTTTTCGATCTCCTGGAGCAGGATCTTACCGGAAGGTAGCGGGAAGGTGAATAAAGAGGGTATCGCATTTTATCAAGCACTGATCGACGAATGTTTAAAATTGGGATTAACACCATTTATTACATTATACCATTGGGATCTGCCGCAGGCTTTGCAAAAAGAAGGCGGGTGGAGTTCGCACTTATTATTAAAATGGTTTAACAGATTTGTTACTGTATGTGCAGAAGAATTTGGTGATCGTGTAAAAAACTGGATCATCTTAAATGAGCCGATGGGTTTTACTTCTTTGGGTTATATGCTGGGCAAACATGCACCCGGAAAAATGTCTCTCAATGAATTTTTAGCAGCTGTTCATAATGCAGCTATGGCACAGGCAGAAGGCGGCAGAATAGTAAGGCATATTGTAAAAGGGTCTTTCATCGGCACTTCATTCTCCTGTAGTGAGGTCATGCCTTTTTCATCGGCAGCAAAAGATATAGAAGTTGCCAATCGTATGGATATCTTATTGAACAGATTATTCATAGAACCTACATTGGGTATGGGTTATCCGGATGATCATTTTGTATTGATGGAAAAACTAAACTTATTCAATAAGGCATGGAAATTTAAAGAGCGGATGACATTTGATTTTGATTTCATTGGTATACAAAACTATTTTCCGATCACTGTAAAGTATAATCCGCTGATACCTATTGTGCAGGCATCAGAAGTGAAAGCAGCAACCAGAAAAGTGCCACATACCGATATGGGTTGGGAGATCAATGCAGATAGTTTTTACAGAATGATCAAACGCTTTGCGGCATATAAAAATGTAAAAGAGATCATTGTAACTGAAGGTGGTGCTTTTTTTAAAGACAAAATGGTGAATGGGATCATCAATGATCAGCAACGCATCGATTATTTTCAACAATATCTTGCTGCATTATTAAAAGCAAAACAGGAAGGGATTGCTGTGAATGGTTATTTTGCCTGGACCTTGATGGATAATTTTGAGTGGGCGGAAGGTTTTCATGCGAGATTCGGATTGGTGCATGTTGATTTTAAAACTCAATTAAGGACTGTGAAACAATCAGGCCATTGGTTCAGGGATTTTCTAAGCGGCCAAACGAATATCCATCTCTAATAACTCATCACGATCAGGTCTTCTTCACTCAATAAATGAGCATTCAACTTTTCTGTTTTCAGATCCCTTGCTTTTTCCATCACAGTTTGAACGATCTCATAAGTAGAATGCGATAGTTGCAAAGATGCCGCAGTGCCGGTATTCATCCATTGTTCAATTGTATTCATAAAGGAATCATCAATGCTATGAATAATAGGAACATTGAATTTTTTTAGTGCTTCAGCATTGCATAATTGTTCGTATTGACCTTTAATAGGCAGGCACATTAATTTTTTGCCCATATATAAAGCTTCTGCAGGCGTTTCGAAACCAGCGCCGGTGATGACAGCATGCGAACTGATCATGCTTTGATTGAATGCTTTATTATCAACAGGAATGAAAGTGATATTATTTTCTGTTGTACGAGTCCTTACTTTTTTGCTGAATACTTCAAAGCGATAACTGCTTAATCTCTTTAAATATTTTGCTACTATCTCATCGCTGTAATGTGACAAATAAACGGTGATATGTTGATCATCTTTTACATCGGCCCTTAATATCTCATCCTTAATGACGGGAGAATATATAAAATCGTCGTATCGTTCGAAATGAAGCCCCACATAACTTGTAGCTGATGCATAATGTTTCAGCAACAATTCACCAGATATGTCTTTTTTAGAAGGCCTGGGTGTTTTAGTGCTTTTAAAACTTGCCTGATGACCGAAATTGATGGAGGGAACATTCTTTAATTTACAGGCTAAGGCAGTGATCGATTCAAAATCATTGATCACGGCATCATATTTTTCAACGGGCAATTCCTTTGCCTCCTTCCATATCCTTGAAGGCGAAAATGCTGAAAGCATTTTCAGGTAATCCAACCCGCCTCGGTTGCCATAAAAAAGGCTGAGGCCCTTGCTTCTGAATTTTACAGGAAGATCAGGCTGTAAATTGGAATTACTTCCACTCAAAAAAACATCCACTTCTCCATACTGTTGCAGAAAGGGAAGTAGCTCAATGGCACGACTGATATGTCCATTGCCTGTTGCTTGTATCGCGTATAATATTTTCATAAGCTATATTACAAATGGGAATTTTAAAAGGGTTTCCAATGAAACTTCAGATGCGTTCATGGATTCTCTCATGGGTTGCAATGAATTAATAAAAAATGCAACCCGATCTGTTACCACATTCAGTGCTGGCATTTGCTTTTCCATGTGAACAACAGTGGCCGTATATTTTTTAGCATCATATTCATACATATGCCAGTCGTTCTGATAGAATTCCAGTGCTGTTAAATGTTCTACCCAATCGCCGCTGTTGAGATAAGTAACATTTCCTTTGTTTGTGATCACGCATCTCATCTGTGGTTCATGAATATGACCGCATATCACATAGTCATATTTTTTTTCGATGGCGATCTCTGCGGCGGTCTGCTCAAAGTTGTTGATACGGATGACAGCTTTATTCACCCTGTCCATCACCATTTTTGATAAACTCATCTTATCCCTTCCTATTAGATTCAACAACCAGTTTATGGAACGGTTAAAGCGAATCAGCAGATCATATCCACGGCTTCCTAATTTCGCCAGCATTTTTGCAAAGCCTTTGGTAGTAGTATCAAATACATCGCCATGAAAGAACCAACAAAGTTTCCCATTGATCTCCATGACCAGTTTATCCGCGAGTTGAAAGTTGCCAAAATCAATATCTGTATATCTTCTCAATGCTTCATCATGATTGCCGGTAATATAAATAACGCGGGTACCTTTTGCAGCAAGACTCATGATCTCTTTAATGACCTGAATATGTTCTAAGGGGAAGTATTTTTTTCTGAATTGCCAAACATCGATAATATCGCCGTTGAGAATTAATATTTGCGGAGCGATACTTTTAAAATAGTTGACCAATTCTTTAGCCCGGCAACCGTAAGTACCCAAATGCAAATCACTCACTACTGCCACATCTATTTTTCTTCTTTCCATGGTTGGATAAGGTTTTCCAAAAGTCCCGAGATACTATTACCTTAAAATGAAGTGACTGTAAAGAAATTGTTATCAACTGAAGGGGATAAGGCAGAAAACAATAGGATGTTCTGAATTTATAGCTTCAATCACATGCTCCCGGGATATTCGGAATCATTAATAATAGTATGGGAGAATTTTAAATTGAAATGTTGCTGGCTTTTTTAAATCACTTGATTGATGATTATTAGAGCGCAAAAAATTATGAGATATCAAAAAATGTTTTTATTTTTCTAAACGGCCTTTGATAAAATTATTTTGTTGAATAAATCAGTATTGGATGAAGTAAATCTTTATAACCTAAAAATAGTTCAATGAGACAAACCGCTTTTTTATGTTATGCTGTTTTTATATTGGCAGTTAGCTGTTTTGGACAAACAACTCAAAACCAATCAGATTATCATGCAGAAATTAAACAAGCGGCTATTGCATTTGTCAATACACTTGACAAACTGCACACGCGAATAGCCTTGCTTGAATTTAGTGATACTGCCAGAAGCAAATGGAATAATCTTCCGGTGGGCCTTAGGGCAAGAGCTGGTATGAGTGTTGGCAATATGACGGATGAGCAGCGTAAGTTATTTCATCGAATCCTGTCTGCTTCGCTCAGTTCCCAGGGCTATCTGAAAGCAAGTAGTATCATGCAATTGGATAATCTGCTGAACAACTATTACGACAGCATTTATTACCGAAAAGAAATCAACGATACCACATATGGTTTTGTAAGGTCATTGCTATGGTCGCCACGCAATTATTATCTTGCTTTTTTTGGCCAGCCTACTGATAGTATTTGGGGTTTTAAAGTTGAAGGCCATCATCTTTCCATCAATTTTACTTTTGTCAATGACAAGCTTTCAGTCACTCCATTTTTTGTGGGTACAGATCCCGCTGAATACCCTATAACCGAATATGCAGGATTGAGGGTACTAGGGCAGGAAGAGGATCTTGGCATAAAACTCATTCATTTATTATCTGAAACGCAGCAAAAAAAAGCTACTATGAGTACTGCAGTTCCGGGTGATATTATCACTGCTGCAGAAAGCGGTAAACGCTTAGTTAACAATTGGGGAATTCTTTCATCGGATATGACGAAGCAGCAGCAGAAAGTATTGCAATATATCATCCGTGAATTTGTTTTTAATTTGGAATATGACAAAGCTGTTGCAGAATATGAAAAGATCCAAAAAGCCGGAATGGATAAGATATATTTTGGCTGGATAGGTGAATACGATGAAAAGAAACCACATTATTATGTTTTGAATGGCCCTACATTTTTGATCGAGTTTGACAATAACGGAGGCCCAAGAAATAGTGCCAATCATATTCATGCTATATGGAGAGAAAAAGGCAATGAGTATGGTGAAGATGTTTTAAGGAAACATTATTTAACTGAGAAACATTGAGGCTGATTCAATAAATAATTTATTATTTCCACAATTTGTTGAGCTGCCCGGTTGATTTTAGATAATCCAGCCAATACAGCCATAATTGTTTTTTGGCTACCGCTTCATCAGCTTCTATTGTTTGAATGCCAGCTTCTTCTGTATTTAATGCAGACGATGTTTCCTGCCCTTCTTTTACTCTTTCCTGAATGATCCTGATAGTTTCATTAGAAAGAGATATGTTTTCTTCAAATGTATTGATCTGCGCCATCACTCTTTTCATTTTTAGTTTTGCGGTCAATGCATCTTTTTCATACTGTGCCGATTTATCTTCCCTTTGCTGATTGAATTGTAATTCCTGTTGGTGCAGCTGTTGCAGTTTACTTTGCTTATCTTCTCCAAATAATAATGGAACTTTCATGTCGAGTCCCAAATAACTACTGCCATACCAACTATTAGCTTCTATAGGGTTAAAATTATTTGTATACTGATTCGCGCCAAGATGTCCTTTCAAATTAAGAGTAGGTATATATTTTGCTTTTTCGGATTGAGCCTGTAAACCTGCCAGTTTTCCCTGCAGTTCCAACTGTTTCAATTCAGGAATTGAATCTTTCTGAAGCCTAAGATCAGATTTTAATAGTTGATCCTGTTTAAAAAGCCCTGCATCAATTGTAAAATCAGCTTTTGAGATATCAGGTTCGCCAATCAAAAAGAGTAAGTATACTTTATTTTCTATGAGCTGAGATATGGCATCTTTTAGTTTTTGTAATGTATTATTATGATTGATCTGTGCTTTATTCAAATCGGATTTTAATAATCGCTTTGCATCAAACTTATCTTTTTGTAGCTGATAACTGATCCAGGTTCTGTTCGTATCTGTAACAGCGGATCTGATCTGCTGTTCCTGCAAACCAATATTCAAATAGGTTTGAGCTACCGTATAAGCAAGATCATATTCTGTTTGAGCCTGAGAAGAAGCCGTGATCCTTTCCTGCAATTCAAATTCCTTGATCTGCCTTTTTATGGAAAGGTCCATTAATGGTTGCAGTAATATCAGATCAGCCGATTGTGTCCAAGTGGTTCCAAACTGAAGTGCCTTTGTTGCATCAGGTGGAAAGCTAGAATTGAACAAACCAATTGGCAAAATAGAAGTTTGTAAAATGGGATTATATAAATAAGTATACTCAAATGAAAGCTGCGGCCAATACTTTTTCATTAACGCATCTGTCTGCAGTTTGCGGATTGACAGGTCCCATTTACCTGCTTGTATATTTTTTCTGTTCGTCCATGCACTGTTGATGGCTTGTTCTAAGGTCAATGTGTTTTGCGCAATACTTAGTAAGGAAAGTAGCAATAATGGAAACACTAATTGTACTGACTTAAGTAAGACAATATTTAAAAATCGACGCTTCATTATTGTTGTTTCCCGTAAAATAAATTGTTCTTTTAGTATCATACATTCATTTTAAGATCATCTAAAAACTGCTGCAGGTTCTACATTTTTTATTCGCCCTAATGCAAAAGAAGCTCCGCCAATGGAGATCAAAGCAATCGTTAAAAACATGGAGAATAGAACCAGAGGAGAAAAACTAAAAATGAGTCCAGACTTGGCTACGCCCATTCTAAATCCTTCCAGTAATAAATACCCAATAATAAATCCCACCACTGCAAATAATAGTGCTTGCGTTAAGATCAATCTGCTGATATACCTGTTGCCTGCACCAATGGCTTTTAATGTGCCATAATCTTTTAATCGATCCAGTGCGGAAGAATACATGGTGAGGCCAATAATAAAGAAACCTGCTATCAGAGCAAATGCGATCAATGTACCAGTGCTTAAAGCAATGCCACTGGTAGAGAGGATCTTTCTTATAGTTGAAGATGCAAGTTTCTTTGATGGCCATGCATGAACACCATACAATGTGTTGTTAATACGATCGCAAACCTCTTCTGCATTAGCAAAAGGCTGCAGTTTTACCAATATGGCACTTATATTGTTGGGAGATTGATTGGAATAATATCTGGCTCTTTCGATCGTTGTTACACAAAAGCTGCTTCCAAAACCACGAAATCCTTTTGTTTGTAAAGCAAAAAATGCACGTTTGCCATTGATCTCAAATTCAGTTCCGAGATCTATATTTTCTCCTTATTATAAGCCGTTATCATTTCCTTAGTAGGTTTAAAACGTATTGCAGATATAGGTGCCATGACAACATTCATTTTTTCTTCAATAATAAAGTCCACTGTGGCAGTCATACCTGGTAACAACAGATGTTTTTTATTTTCCGTATCAATTACAACAATA
>CAIKTE010000186.1 GCA_903830285.1 uncultured Chitinophagaceae bacterium
CAAACCGGAATTGTAGCTTGATGTGAAATAACCTTATCCCTTTTTATTCATTTCTAACAAGATTTGCTCCGTTTCAATATTGTTTTGCTTTTATACAATATAGGTCTACTTCAATCCAATACAGTATAGCTTCTATACAATACAGGATTGCTTCTATGCAATACAGGATTGCTTCTATGCAATACAGGATTGCTTCTATGCAATACAGGATTACTTCTATGCAATACAGGATTACTTCTATGCAATACAAGATTACTTCTATGCAATACAAGATTACTTCTATGCAATACAGGATCACTTCTATGCAATACAGGATTACTTCTATGCAATACAGGATTGCTTCTATCCAATACAGGATTGCCGCATTTCATATTACGCCTAAAGCATTCAAAAACAAGCTATTATGTTTTAAATAGGCATTTTCAGTAAAGCAGGTAATCACTTTTGTAAGCTTTTAACTATTTGAAAACAAATGGTTCAAATATAAAATAGCATCTATGCACCAAAAGCTTTTCACAAAAAAATCCCCTCGATTTGCATCGAAGGGACTAACAACTAAAAAACAATTGAAAAAATATTAATCCGGCTTTTTACCATCCAGGAAAGTATTGATGGTAGAAATATGGGTGTTATTATTTTCATCCTTATTCACCGTGTATTTACTGTAAAAATTCTCTACAGAAGTTAGTGTGTTACCGAATAATTCCATATTGCGACGAATATAAGCAGGTACACTATCAAATTCATTGTTAGGATCGGAAGTGTTCATGTTAAAAGACAGGTTGCGCAGTTTCTGGATACGTTCTGCCGCTCTTCTTCTTTGTTCTTCTGCTTCATCCAACTCAACATCCTGCATGTTGATAACCGGTGCCTGTACTTTTTCTTCCTTTTCTGTTACTTCAAAAGTCATTTCAGTAACTGATTCTTCTTCTTTTTCTACTACACGTAATTCATAAACAGGTTCTTCCACAACAGGTTTTACCGGCTGAACAGTTTGTTCCTGATGCACTTCAGGCTCTTCATAGATCTTCGAAGGTTTTGATAAGAAACTATGTGAAGCAACCGTTGAAACTTTCTTTTCAGATAGTACAAAACTGTTTAAGCTTTCTTCTGCAATAACTTTCGGAATAGTAACTTCTGCTTCAATTACCGCTGCTGTTACAATTATTTCTTCGGTTATTTCTGTACTCAATTCAAAATGCAGGATCTCATTTCCTTTTTCATCCAGGATCTCTTCTTCAGAAACTATTTCCATTGAATGAGTATTGAATACCTGAATCGGTTCTTCTTCTTCCATTATTTCTTTCAATAATGGGGTAAATGAATATTGCTCTTCTTCAACAGGTGCTGCTTTTTCTTCCACAACAGGTGCTGGTTTTGCAACTAATTTTTCTTCTTCGCCTTCCATACCCAAAGTCATAACTATCTTTTCAAGCTTTGGTTCAGGTTTCTTTACAGCAACAGGTTTTGCAAACGGATCTCTTGAATCAAATCCTGTTGCGATCAATGTGATACCGATCTTTTTGTCCAATGTACTGTCATAACCCATACCAACGATCACATCGGTATTTTCGCCTGCCTGCATGCGCAAGTAATTATTGATCACTTCCACTTCATCCATCGTACACTCATCATCACCTTCTGCACTATTGATATTGATGAGGATCCATTTAGCTCCTTTAATATCATTATCATTCAACAAAGGAGAAGCTAATGCTTCTTCGATTGCACGTATCGCTCTGTTCTCACCATCCACTTCTGCTTTACCTAGAATAGCCACACCACCATTTTTCATTACGGTACATACATCCGCAAAATCAACAATGATATGTCCGCGGCTATTAATAATATCAGTGATACACTTTGCAGCTGTTGCCAATACATTATCAGCTTTGCTGAAAGCTTCTTTCATTTTCAAATTACCATATTGCATACGCAACTTATCGTTGCTGATGACCAGTAATGTATCAACATAAGGTTTCAGTTGTCTGATACCTTCTTCAGCCTGTTGCATTCTGCGTGGACCTTCAAACCCAAAAGGAGTAGTTACGATACCAACAGTTAAAATGCCCAGTTCCTTGCAAATATTTGCAATGATAGGCGCACCACCTGTACCGGTACCACCACCCATTCCGGCAGTGATGAATGCCATCTTGGTATTTACTTCCAGGATACTTTTAATTTCTTGCAATGATTCTTCAGTTGCAGCTTTCCCAACTTCGGGATTAGCACCTGCACCAAGACCCTGAGTTAAATGCGGGCCTAACTGAATTTTGTTGAGGACTTTGGATTGCTCAATTGCTTTCGCATCGGTATTACAGATAATGAAATCAACACCTTCAATGTTTTGAGCGTGCATGAAGTTAACGGCATTGCTGCCACCACCACCAACACCAAGAACTTTGATGATTGATGATTTCTGCTTCGGTAAATCGAAGTGAATCATAGTTTACGGTTTAACGGTTAGTAAGTAATGAACCGGTTTTCTAAAGGGATCGGATCTATATTCTACTGCTTGATATTAAATGTTAGTGTTTTCAATCTAACATTTATCATCTTACATTTATCATTTTATTACCTGGTCTTCTTCTTCCTTGAACAAGTCGATCAAATTGTTTTTGAACTTGTCCCAGAATTTTCCTTTTCTCTCTTTCACATCTACCACAACTTTTTCTTCTGTTTCAACTTTTGCTTCTTCTTTCTCAACTGTCAGTTTCTTCGGCACTTCTACTTTCTTGAATCTATCAGCAAAGTCTTTATACTTATGTTCGTAATCGCTGTATCCTTTTAAGATCAATCCTAAACAGGTTGAATACATCGGTTTCTTCAATTCATCGATATGATTGGGTGCCAGATGTTCGTTTGGCAAACCGATCCTTGCATTCAGATGTGTGATGTATTCTGTCAGCTGAATCAAATGTTTCAGCTGAGAACCACCACCGGTAAGGATGATACCGCCATTTAAGGCTTTATTATCCAGACCAATTTGTTTCAAATGATAATCAACAAAATCAAGGATCTCAGTCATTCTTGCCTGAATGATCTGTGCTAAATTCTTAACACTGATCTCTTTTGCAGGCATTCCTTTCAATCCCGGAATAGTGATGTATGCATTTGCTTTTGCTTCTTCGGCCAAAGCACTGCCAAACTGTACTTTCATTGCTTCGGCCTGACTCTTTAATACTCCCAAACCCATCCTGATATCGTTAGTAATGTTTTCGCCACCGAAAGGAATTACTGCTGTGTGTTTTAAAATGCCTTCATAAAAAACGGCCAGATCACTGGTACCACCGCCAATATCTAAAATGGCAACACCTGCTTCCATATCAATATCACTCATCACTGCACTCGCACTGGCCAAAGGTTGCAGAACCAGGTCTTTTGTTTTTAATCCGCTCTTTTCTACGGCACGGTTAATATTTCTGATCGCATTCCTATCACCTGTGATGATATGAAAATTCGCTCCCACTTTCACACCATTGAAACCAATAGGTTCCTTGATGTTCTGAATATTATCTACATGAAAATCCTGTGGAATCACATCGATGATCTGATCTCCTGCAGGAATAAATGTTTTACGCTGATTTTCTACCAATTGATCGATTTCCCAAGCCTGAATTTCATTATCTGGTTCCTGACGTACCATATCGCCGCGTGTCTGCAGGCTTTTGATATGATGACCCGCTATACCAACATACACTTCATTTATTTCCAGATCGGGATTGCTTTCGTAACAATTTTGCAAAGCAGCCTGAATGGCTTTGATCGTTTGATCAATATTCAAAACTTGACCGTGTTGTACACCATTACTGTTTGCACGACCAAAACCCAAAATCTCCAATTTGCCATGTTCATTCTTTCTTCCGGCAATAGCAGCGATCTTGGTTGTACCAATATCTAATCCAACAATAATAGGTGCTTCATGTAAACTCATAAAATGCTTTTAGTTGTTTTTCCAGGATACGTTTTTATATATATTTCCAATCTTTAAATCTTAACTCATCGTCTGTTGCGTCGCACTCTTGTACTTTCCATTCACTATTCAACTCACATTCCTAACAACCATATTCATCCAAATAATCCTTCAAAATCCTTGTTCAGTCTACTGCTCTTTCCCCATCACTGCCTTCGGTTTCACATTATTGACAGGTTCCTTTTTCGGCTGAACCGTCCCATGACTAACAGATAACGATTTATTGTTCACTTTATTTTGTTTACCATCAACAAGATTTTTATTTATCGCCTTTTCAGTTTTTCCCTGTTTTGAGGATGAATCCTTTAATGCAATATTTTTAGTTGTTGCCTTCTGTTTTACAATTGTATGTGAACTGTCAATGCCAGCTGCAGTTGTGTTTTGTTTCAATAGTTCTTCCATAGCCTGTTTCGCCCTTGCCGAATCAATCAATGCCTTTTCCATACCTCGTTTTACTGCCACTACCTGATGATCGAACTGTAGTTCTATCTTTTCGTATGTATTGATCCCGTTCTGAAACCATGCCTGTTTATAAAAACTGTACAAGCGACCAAATTTATTCTCCAGATCATCTGCATTTCCTAATTCGATCACCTGATCGCCAATGGTTGGAATGATCTCAAAAGTTGCAGCCGAAGTAATATCAATTTGAGATACCTGAGCCATCCAGAAACTATCTGCTACTATAAACTTTCCAAGCTTTACCACATTTCTCAGCATCATACTATCAGATTGGGTCAGGACATCTTTATCACTCGGAAAATTGGTAAAGACCGGAACCCTTGCACTTAGCTTATCACTCAAGGGTAACCGAATAGCCATGCTGTCCACATAAAAAGAACTTCCTTCAGCACTAAATATCCTTGCCACAGGTTGTCTTTCTTCAATATTTACATGCAAGAGTTGATTATTATCAAAGAACATTTCTGCATTCTTAACCCATAGATTTTTCTCCAATGCAGATTCCAATGCTTTCAGATCGATCTTAGACAGATCCTTGCCAATAATATTTCCTGTGCTATTGATCAAGTCCAACACATCTTTCTCATCAATAAAAACATCTTTCTCTGCTCCGGTTATCTCGATCTTCACTTCACTGCAAAGCCTGTGATCTTTCTTTTGCATGGCCGCACCAAAAAGAACAATGGTGCCTGTTCCAATCAACAGCCATAGAAGCCTCCCCAAGCCCCTCCAAAAGAGGGGCTTTAGCCTCAAGAATTTTTTATCATTTTCTGTATTTGACACTTTCAGTTTTATAATTAATTCTTATAAAAAAATCGCTCCAATCTTCTCCATCCTATCCCTCTCCTTTGGAGAGGTTAGGTGAGGCTTTCCTTTACTTGTAAAACCAACGCATCAATATCTCCTGCCCCTGCCATGACAAGCAATTTTGGTTGATGCGTTTTCACCCAAACTTTCAATTCATCTTTGCTCAATACCTTCTTATTCTTCAATTTCATTTTACCTGAGATCAATTCACTCGTTACACCTTCCATCGGCAATTCTCTTGCGGGATAAATAGGCAACAGGATCACTTCATCTGCCAGATCCAGACTTGTTGCAAAATCTTCTGCCAGATCTTTGGTCCGGCTGAACAAATGCGGTTGAAAAACAACGGTCATCTTTTCATTGGCAAATAAACTTTTCACCCCTGTGATCAATGCTCTCAATTCTTCCGGATGATGAGCATAATCATCGATCAAAACATGATCATCATTCTTCAGCACATATTCAAACCTTCTTCTCACGCCTTTAAAATTGGCAACTGCTGATTTTATTTTCTCATCATCTATCTTCAGATACTTTGCAACTGTAATGGCTGCAATAGCATTTTCAATATTGTGCAGACCACCCATATGCAATAACACATTCTTCAAAGACCAGTCATTAGCTATAACATCAAACAAATAAGAGCCTTGTTGTACTTGCATATTTACCGGATAAACATCAGCCCGAACATCATTATAACTGTATGTAAAATGATGATCTGCTTTTAATTCATCATTTCTTTTCAAACCATATTTGCTAATTAAACATCCACCGGCCTTTATTTTTTGTGAGAACTGAATAAATGCATTCTCTACTTCTTCGGCAGTTCCATAAATATCTAAATGATCTGCATCCATTGCAGTGATCACTGCCACATCAGGAATTAATTTCAAAAAACTTCTGTCGTATTCGTCTGCTTCCACAACCACTACATTCTTTTCGCTGCTCCAGAAATTCGTGTTGTAATTGGCAGCAATGCCTCCGAGAAATGCATTACAGCCAAATCCTGTATCACGAAGTATATGCGCGATCATGGAAGTAACCGTTGTTTTACCATGCGTACCCCCGATACAAACGTTAAAAGAACTTTCGGTGATCCATTGCAATACGTCACTCCGCTTTACTACTTTATAATTATGCTGTTGATAATACAGCAACTCTTTATGGTCTTTAGGAATGGCAGGTGTATAAACAACTGCTTCCACTTCTTTAGGTATCAGATCAACCCTTTCTTCATAATGAATACTGATTCCGATCTTTTCCAGCTCTTTTGTTAAGGGTGTCATTGTTTTATCATAACCACTTACGGTATATCCTTTCGATATAAAATATCTAGCCAATGCGCTCATGCCGATACCGCCGATACCAATGAAATAAACAGCCTCCCTAATCCTTCCAAGGGAGGGACTTTGTATCATCGTGCTTTTATTTGCAGTTTCGTTCATTACAATATTTTACTTTACTTCTCCTTTTCCTCTCCCTTTGGGAGAGATAGAGAGGGCTATTTCTTTTGCAATAATCTCATCTGCATTACTAATAGTTAGTAATCTTATGTTTTGTCTCAATGCTTCTTGTTTTGCTTCATCAAATAAAAGATCAGTTACTACAGAAAACAATTTAGCTGGCGCATCTTCATCTTTTATCATTAATGCCGCATTCTTATCAACCAAAGCTTTCGCATTGCTTGTTTGATGATGTTCTGCCGCATGTGGAAACGGAACAAACACAACTGCTTTATCTGATACACATAATTCTGTTACCGACATTGCACCGGATCTTGATACTACTACATCAGCAGCGGTATAAGCCATTTCCATTTCTTTGATGAATTCACTTGCCCAAATATTTTTGTATGCTTTAGCTTTTGTGATATAGGCTTCGGAATTGTTTTTTCCTGTTTGCCAGATGAGTTGAATATTCAAATTTTCAATATCACTCAAATGATCAGCGATCACATCATTGATGCTTTTGGCACCAAGACTTCCACCAACTACAAATAAAGTTTTCTTTCTTTCATCCAAACCAAAAAATTGGGTTGCAGTGCTTTTTTCAATATTTGATTCTGCAATACTTTTTCTTACTGGATTTCCTGTTACCACAATTTTTTCTTTCGGGAAAAACTTTTCCATGCCATCGCTTGCCACAAAAATCATCGTTGCTTTTTTCCCCAAAAGAATATTTGATTTCCCGGCAAAGGAATTTGATTCATGAATAAATGTTTTTATACCTTTTGACTGCGCAAAACGTAATACAGGAAAAGTGGAATAGCCTCCAACGCCTATTACAGCAATAGGCTTAAAAGCATTGATTATTTTTCTTACCTGAAAAAAACTTTTGATGAGCTTAAATGGCAAGCCAATATTTTTTATCAAAGAACTTCTGTTGAAACCTGCAATATCAATTCCTTTAATTCTGTAACCCGCTTGCGGCACTTTTTCCATTTCCATTTTACCCTTTGCACCTACAAATAATATCTCTGCACCCGGTTCTATTTGTTTGATGGCATTGGCAATAGCAATTGCAGGAAAAATATGACCGCCTGTTCCCCCACCTGCAATGATAATTTTTACAGGTTCAGAAAATCTATTACTATTTTTTATTTTACTCATTGATCAATATTGTTCAAACCTTACAATCACTCTGTCGCGTAAAGCTTTAGAGTGTAGCGTGCAATGCAACAATGTTACAAAGCAGCACTTACGTTTGCTGTATTATTTTCTACTCCTGCATTATTTACAACTGCAGGTTGAATATCTTTTCCCTCTAATTGTTCCACATTTCTTGCCACACTTAATATAATTCCAATGGCCGCACAAGTGAATAAAAATGAACTCCCTCCCATACTCACCAAGGGTAATGTTACTCCTGTTACCGGAACAAGATTTACATTCACCGCCATGTTTGCAATAGCTTGGATAACCAATGTGAAACTCAACCCCAACGCGAGAAATGCACCAAATGCATAAGGGCATTTCCTAAAGATCCGGATACATCGAAATAAGAAGATCAGATAAATAAAGATGATGATGGCACCACCCAGCAATCCATATTCTTCAATGATGATGGAATAAATAAAATCGTTGTACGCTTGCGGTAAATAATTTCTTTGCCTACTATTTCCAGGCCCTAATCCCATAAACATACTTCCATTTGCTATGGCAATTTTTGCCTGCTGCACCTGATAAGGCACTTCTGCATCTTTTGCATATCGGAAATCCTGAACGCGTTTTACCCAGGTGCCAAACCGACCGAATGATTTAATTTTTTCTGAAGCAGTAGACGCGGTTGTTGTTTCTTTTTTCTTACCATCGTATGTCAACACTGCAACAGACACAATGATCCCGATAGGGATCATTGCAATTATTATCAATAATAAAATATGCTTGATACTTATTCTTCCAATGAACATCAGCAACAAAGAAGTTGCTCCTGTTAATAAAGCGTTGGATAAATTAGCCGGCATGATCAAAGCGCAGATCAATACAACTGGGATCAATGCAGGCAAAAATCCCTTTTTAAAATCCTTGATCACTTCCTGTTTTTTGCTCAATATCCTTGAGAGATACATGAATAAGGCAAGCTTTGCAAAATCGCTGCTTTGAAATGTCATGTTAATGATGGGAAGCTTGATCCACCTGCTTCCTTCATTAATTTTTGCGCCAAAGAATAGAGTATAAATCAATAACGGAATAGAAATTAAAAATAAAATAGTAGCTACCCTGGAGAATATTGTATAATTAATGCGATGCAAAAAATAAATGATGAACATTCCCACCATCATAAAAGCCAGTTGCTTGAACAGATATACTTCATTATTTCCCCTATTCATCTTATATGCCAAAGAACCTGTTGCACTATACACCACCAATACTGAAATAATAGCCAGTAGAATTACGATACCCCAGATATATTTATCGCCTCTGGTGCGTTGCATCAGTTGCGATCGCATGCCTTCTACCGAAGGCATTTGCGAAAATAATTTATCTGTGGTTTCGAGCATTCTTTGTAAAATCTATTATTATAATTCTTTCACGGCTTCTTTAAATTGTTTGCCTCTATCTTCATAATTTTTAAACAGATCAAAACTTGCACAAGCCGGACTTAATAAAACCACATCACCTTTAGTTGCCAATTTAAAACTTGCATTCACTGCTTCTTTGGCACTTTGTGTTTCAACTATAGCAGGAACAATATCTTTAAAGGCAGCAATGATCTTTTTGTTGTCTACACCCATGCATACAATAGCTTTTACCCGTTCTTTTACCAGATCAGCAATTAACGAATAATCATTACCCTTATCCGTTCCACCCAATATCAACACCGTTGATTTGTTCATGCTCTCCAATGCAAACCACGTGCTGTTGACATTGGTTGCTTTACTGTCGTTGATGAATTCAACACCGCGTACCGACGCAACGAATTCCATTCGGTGTTCGAGGCTCTGAAAATCTTTCACAGCTTCACGGATTTTTTCTTTGCGGATGCCAACGGTGGTGGCTGCAATGCAGGCTGCCATAGTGTTGTAGTTGTTGTGCTTGCCTTTTAAAGCAAAATCATAAATGCTCATGCTTACTCTTTCTTCTTGAATTCGGAGCATCATCTGATCGCCTTTGATGTAGCCGCCTTTTTTAATTTCATGTTTCATAGAGAATGGTAATGGGTTAGTATGGGTGGTTAGTAAATCAAAATTTTTTATGACTATCTCATCATCATCATTGTAGATGAAATAATCGTTTGCTGTTTGGTTATTTATAATTTTAAACTTGCTGTTGATATAGTTTTCGAATTTGTATTCATATCTGTCGAGATGATCTTCAGTTATGTTTAGCAACATTGCTATATCAGCACGAAAAGTTTTTATATCGTCTAATTGAAAAGAACTGATCTCGGCTACATACCAATCTTTCGGATCTTCGGCCACTTGCTTTGCAAACGAGTAACCTATATTTCCAACCAACGCACAACTCATTCCCGCTGTTTCTAAAATGTGAAACGTTAATGCAGTTGTCGTGCTCTTTCCGTTACTCCCGGTAATGGCAATTATTTTGCTATCACCTTTAAATCTGTATGCGAGTTCAATTTCACTGATCACATCTATTCCCTTAGCACGAATGGCTTTCACCAAATCATTCTTTTCAGGAATACCCGGACTCTTCATCACTTCACTTGCATTCAGGATCTTTTCGGAAGTATGTTTGCCTTCTTCAAATTCAATTCCATTTTCAATGAGCTCTTGTTTATAATTTGCTTTTATCAAGCCGCCATCACTCACAAATACTTCGTATCCTTTTTGTTTTCCCAGCAATGCAGCTCCTACTCCACTTTCCCCTCCTCCCAATATGACTAATCGATGTATCATTTTTGTTCGCATCTTTTGTTTTCATTTCCTCTTCCAAATCCATTTTCAGATATTATCTGATCTTCAACGTCATGATACTTGCCACCACCAACAAAATGGTCATGATCCAGAATCGTAACGCAATTTTATTTTCATGAAATCCTTTCTTCTGATAATGATGATGTAACGGGCTCATTAAAAATACTCTTCGCCCTTCACCATATTTTTTCTTGGTATATTTGAAATAACTCACCTGAATCATTACACTTAATAATTCAATTAAGAACACACCGCAAAACATCGGGATTAGCAATTCTTTTCTTACAATAATGGCGAGTGATGCAATAATTCCTCCGATCGCTAAACTTCCGGTATCACCCATGAAAACCTGTGCAGGATATGTATTGTACCATAAGAAGCCAATACATGCTCCAACAAATGCGCCAACAAAAATGGAGAGTTCACCCAAGTTGGGTATGTACATAATGTTTAAATAATCAGCAAAAATGTAGTTACCGCTTACATATACAAATATTCCCAAGCCGGCACCAATGATGGCACTTACTCCTGCTGCAAGACCATCAATTCCATCTGTTAGATTTGCCCCGTTACTTACAGCTGTGATAATAAATGTGACGATCAAAATATAAATGATCCAGGTATATTTTTCTGCACCAGCACCTGCCCAACTGATCAACTTACTGTAATTAAATTCATGCCCTTTTACAAACGGAATAGTAGTTATGGGCGTTTTTACTTTTCTGAAATAATGTGTTGTGCCATTATTTGTTCTTACTAATATATTTTAATACTTCGCCAATTTTTCTCCTTTCTGCAAATAAGCATGTGCGTCACTTGAAAAAATTTCTCTTTCTACTGTTACTGCTTCGCTGAAATAAAGTGTAACCCCAATGATTATTCCCAATCCAACCTGGCCAATTATTTTTGAAATACCTGCTAAACCGTCGCTGTCTTTCTTTTTATATGCTTCACCTTTTTCTTTTGCGATCCTTCTTGCTCTGATTTTAAAGTAGTCATCCAAAAACCCAATGATCCCCAACCAAACAGTGCAAAGGATCATTAATCGGATATATACTTTATGCAAATTGGCAAACATCAATGTTGGTATCAAAATGCTTAAAAGGATAATGATACCACCCATTGTAGGTGTTCCTTTCTTTTGCATCTGCCCTTCTAATCCTAAATCCCGAACGCTTTCACCAATCTGTTTTTTCTGTAAGAATAAGATCAAACGATGGCCATAAATAGTTGCGATCAGCAAAGACAATACTATTGCCATTGCAATTCTGAAAGTCAGGTATTGAAACAATCCTGCTCCCGGAAAATTATAATGCTCTTGCAACCATGTGAAAAAATAGTATAACATATATTTTGGTTAATGGTCTTTGCTTTTAGCTCATGGCGTTACTATGAACTGTCTGCTATAACCTATGATCTACTTATTCAATAATTCAAACATTTCTCTCAGGACTTCTTTATCATCAAAGGCATGTTTCACGCCGTTGATGTCCTGATATTTTTCATGCCCTTTACCTGCAACTAAAATGATATCTTCATCTTTTGCCAAACTCACTGCTGTTTTGATCGCTTTCCTTCTGTCAACAATTGAAATAAATTTTCTTTTTGCAGAACTGCTTAACCCAATTTCCATGTCCAACAAAATCTGATTCGCATCTTCTGTTCTTGGATTGTCACTGGTAAAGATTGCTTTATCACTTAAATCACAAGCTGTTTGTGCCATCACCGGGCGTTTCGTTTTATCCCTGTCGCCACCGCATCCTACAACAGTGATGATTTGTTCGTGACCCTTTCTTAATTTTTTGATTGTTGATAATACATTTTCCAATGCATCAGGCGTATGAGCATAATCAATAATTCCTATGATCAAATGACTACTGATGATATAATCGAATCTCCCTTCAGCACCAGTCAATAAACTTAATGCAGTTAATACTTCTTCTTTCTTCTCATGTAAACAAATAGCTGCAGCATAAACAGCAAGCAGATTATAAGCATTGAATTCACCTATCAATCTGAAATGCACTTCAGTATCATTCACGAGCATTTGCAAACCCGTAAGTGCGTTGTCTAATATCTTCCCTTTGAAATCAGCCAAGGTTTTTAAACTATAGTAATATTTTTTAGCATTGGTATTTTGCAGCATCACTTCACCTCTTTTATCATCACGATTAGAAATAGCAAAGGCAGAAGATGGCAAGCAATCGAAGAAACTCTTCTTTACTCTGATGTACTCTTCAAAAGTTTTGTGATAATCCAGATGATCATGAGTGATGTTGCTGAAAACACCTCCTATAAACTGTAATCCGGTTATTCTATGTTGATAAATAGCATGACTGCTGCATTCCATGAATACATGTGTGCAAGCTTCATCAGTCATTTGTTTCAATAATGCATTCAAACTAACTGCGTCAGGTGTTGTATGTGTTGAGGGAATTACATTTGATGAAATTTGATTTTGCACAGTACTGATCAACCCGCACTTATATCCCAACTGTGTAAATAATTTAAAGAGAACAGTAGCAATAGTAGTTTTACCATTTGTGCCGGTAACGCCTACCAATTTTATTTTAGTTGATGGCTCATCATAAAAGTTGTGTGCAACATAAGCAACTGATTCGTGCGTGTTATTTACCTGAACATAAGTAACTCCTTCGGCAAATTCAGTCGGCATTACTTCACACAAAATTGATTTTGCTCCCAAAGCAATGGCTTTATCAATGAACTGATGACCGTCAGTTTTTTCACCCCGAATAGCAACAAACAAAGTTTCTTCACTAACGTTTCGAGAATCGATCTGCACATCTTTCACAACAACATCAGTGCTTCCCTGCACTTGCTTGAGATGAACTTTGTATAATATGTCTTGTAACTTTTTCAAATCAGTTCAATGAAATATTAATAATTTGTCCTTTTGCAATTGGTGTTCCTGCAGTAATAGATTGATCTTCCACCCTGCCTTTTCCTTTCACATTTAATTTCAATCCTACATTCTCACATAGATAAACAGCATCTTTCAAACCCATTCCTTTTAATTGCGGCATTGTGCCTTCATTTTGTTTCCTGTTGATCAATGCAACAGAACCTTTACTGCTGTTGATATTTACCCAATCTTCTGTAAGAGTGGTTGAATCGCTGTAATGCAATTGCATTGTTTTCATTACTTGCTTCACATCTTCCTTTAATCCAACATAATTGAAATAGCTGCTGTCATTTTTATTGATTGAATTTTTTGTGTAATTATTCTCTCGCACATAATTCAAATACAATCTGTCAGAAATTTCTTTAAAAACAGGACCGGCAACATCAGCACCATGTCTCTTTAATGCATGAGGTTTATTTTTTATTACAACCAGACAGGTATATTGAGGATCATCTGCTGGAAAATACCCTACAAAAGATGCCTGATAAATTTCATCGGCATAACCACGGTTTCCATTTGCCACTAATGCAGTTCCTGTTTTGCCTGCAACTTTATATGTTGCATTTTTGAAAATTCCTTTTGCAGTTCCTTCCGTACAAACACCTTCCAAACATTCCTTTAATTCCTTCAGAGTAACATCTGTGCAAATTTTTTCATCAACTATTTTTGGCTCAATAGTTTTGATTAATTCTCCCTGCTCTTTAACAGCGCTTACTAAATAAGGACGCATCATCTTTCCATTATTTGCAATTGCATTATACAAAGTGATTGTTTGTAATGGTGTTACTTCAATGTTGTAACCAAACGCCATCCAAGGCAATGTTGTTGAGCTCCAGTATTTTGTACCTGGTTTATAGATCACCGAATTTCTTTCTCCTTTTAAATCAATTCCTGTTAAAGTGTCCAAATGCATGTGATGTAAATGACGAATGAATTGACTGGGATTATTCCCATAATTATTCCATGCCAATTTTGCCATTCCCACATTAGAACTTATTTCAAAAGCTCGCTTTACTGTAACATCCAAATTCTCTTCATGCTTCTCGCTGTCAAAAACAGTTTGGCCGTTTATTTTCCAAACTCCACCTTCAAGATTAACGCTGTTATTAAGAGAAACTTTTTTGTCTTCTAATAACGACAACATTGTTGCCAATTTAAAAGTTGATCCGGGCTCAGAAGGATTGATCGCATAATTATAATCTTCAAAATAGGAACCGTCATTTCTTTTACCAAGATTAGCAATGGCTTTAAGCTTTCCTGTTTTTGTTTCCATCACCAAAGCGCAGCCATGTTCTGCTTCATTCTGAATCATCATTTTCATCAAAGCATTCTCTGTTATTTCCTGTACAAAAACATCGATCGTTGTAACAATATCTTTACCGTTCTCAGCTTCAGTTTCAAATCCTCCTTCTACAGGAACGCTTACTCCACCAGCAATGTAGCGCACCAACCTTTTGCCGCTTTTGCCTTTTAATAAACTATCATATGTCAATTCCAAGCCTACTTTAAAGGAGTCTCTTGCTAAACCAATGGTTCGGAAAGCAAGCATATTGTATGGATTTAAGCGTTTGCTTTTATCCACTGCAATGAACCCGCTTTTATTTTTTCCTAATCTTACCAATGGAAAGGCTTTTAGTTGTTGATATTCTCTGTATGAAATATTTTTTCTCAAGAAATAAAACCTGTCTTTGTTTTTAAATTCTTCCAGTAATATTTTTTTATACTCACCCTCAGTTTGGTCTTTAAAAAGATCTGAAAGATCATAACTCAATGAATCAATATTATCCTTAAATCTTTTCCCGTTTTTTTCCTGTAACCCTTCTGCTCCAAAATCAATGTATATGTCAAACTGCGGAACACTGGTACTTAACATCTGCCCATCTTCGCTGTAAATTGTTCCACGTTCTGCTTCTATATCTTCAATTTTTTGGTGCAGACTATCACTCATGCTACGCCAATGTTTACCCTCAACCTGCTGTATGTAAAACGCTTTGCCAATAATTACAAACCCTACAATCACAACTGCGATATAACTCAGATACACTCTCCATAATATGTCTCGTTTTACATCCATTTATTCAAATAACTATTTTATTTATTCTCCGATCTCAATTTTTTCGGGGCTTCATTACTTATCTTCAAACTCATTGGTTCTGCAGCTTTCAGCACCTGCGATTCTTCGCTCTTAAACATCACTTCACTTTTCAGTGTTTTGTATTCGTATTGCAATTCTTTTAATTCATTTTGCGTTTTATTGATATTCCGAATTGTTTTATCAGCCGTATGACCATTTGCGATATATAAAACAGCCAACACACTCAGGAACAAAAAGAAATTCATGTTACCTGTAATCCATTGATAGCGAAAAACCTTTTTCAATGGATTTTTTGAAATTGTATTTGTTGTTGTTTCTGCCATCTCTTTTCTAATTACCAACTATTAAATAAAGAATTGAACGTACAAATGAGTGACACAACTCAGCTGATTACTTATTCATCAGTTAATTCAAAAAACTTATTACTTACAACTTTTCTGACACCCTCAATTTTGCACTTCTACTTCTCTTGTTTTTTTTCAATTCATCATCTGCTGCAGTGATGGGTTTTTTTGTTATTATTTTAAACACCGCTTCTTTCGTTTCAGACAAAAAGGGGTTATCAGGCAATTCGTGGAAACTGCCCTGGCGGAAAAAGTTCTTTACCAACCTATCTTCTAATGAATGAAAAGTGATGATAGCCGCACGGCCGCCTTGTTTCAACACAGCAGGCAACTGCTGTAATATTTCTTTCAACGCCCCCATTTCATCATTCACTTCAATTCTTAAAGCCTGGAACACCTGCGCCAAGTACTTGTTAGGATTGCCTTTCACCACGGGGCTTATCAGCGATTTGAATTGGATAATATTTTGTGCAGGTAATTGTTTACGATGCTGCACAATATGTTTGGCCAATGTTTTGGAGTTGGTTACTTCGCCATACTGCTCAAATAATTTATGCAGCTGATGCTCTGTATATGTGTTAATTATATCCGCTGCACTTAACTCCTGACGTTGATCCATTCTCATATCCAAGGGTCCATTAAAGCGAATTGAAAAACCACGGTCAGCTTCATCAAACTGATGTGAGCTTACGCCCAGATCTGCCAAGACACCATCAACCTGTTGTACTTTATGCAATCGTAAAAAGCGTTGCAGATGCCGAAAATTTTGCGGAATAAAAACTACACGTTCATCTACAGGAACATTTTTTTGTGCATCAGCATCCTGATCAAATGCAAATATTTTCCCTTTTGCATTTAATTGCTCAAGGATTCCTTTACTATGACCGCCACCACCAAATGTGCAATCAACATAAAAACCATCAGGTTTAATATTGAGTGCATCGAGTGTTTCTTGATAAAGAACTGGGACATGATAGTCTGATACTAAATGTTGAATGTTAAGTGTTGAATTGTTTTCCGTTTTCACTTTATTGTCATTCATCATTTAAAATTTATCATTCAACATTTTTCCCTGCCATTACCTCTTTCGCCAAATCGCTGAACGCATCGGGTGAAAAATCCTCAAAGAGCTGTTTGTACTTACTAGCATCCCAGATTTCGAATCTGTCAAGGGCAGCAGCAAGAATGATATCCTTGCCCAATCCAGCGAATTCCTTTAGTGAAGCTGGAAGCAACATGCGTGAAGCAGAATCAAGTTCAATTTCTGTTGCACCACCTAAAAACTGACGACGGAATTGACGTACTTTCGGGTCGAAATCATTCAACTGACTAATCTTGGCAATAATGAGTTCCCAACTTTTGATCGGATATAGTGTGAGGCACTTTTCAAATCCACGGCTGAGGATGAAACGCGTTTCCCCTTCAGGCAACTGTTTTTTCAGTCCGCCAGGAAGCAGGAAGCGACCTTTCGCATCAACTGTAGCCTCATATTCGCCGTGAAATCCGTTCATTGTTAATAAATATTGTTCAAGATTACCACTTGTTGACACAAAATAACACTTTTTCCCACTTTAAATGCAAATTTGAAGGAACTGTATTTATCCACAGATTATATTTGACCAATGCTCAATACTGTAAAGAGTTTCAGAGGATTTTAAAGAAATAACCTGTGATTTTAATGTGAATTGCTGTGGATAAGCAATCAAGAAGCCATTCAGGCTTGATTTTCAGAAATAGCAAGATGTGATTAGTGGATGACAAATAACAAAAATTAGCGAAAATTGAATTAGAATTTAGACTTACATGCACCCGGAAAATCTATTTATTAAAGACTTTACTTACGCTTTACCAGTGGAGAAAATTGCAAAGTATCCTTTGTTGCAAAGAGATCAAAGCAAATTATTGCTTTATAAAGAAGGTATTATCTCTGAAGATATTTATTTCAACCTGAATAACCATCTACCCAAAGATTCATTACTCATCTTTAATAATACTAAAGTAATAGAGGCAAGATTGTTATTTAAGAAACCTTCCGGCGGAACCATTGAAATATTTTGTTTAGAACCCGATGAACAATATGCAGATATTACCTCAGCAATGTTGCAAAAAGAAAAAGTGTATTGGAAATGTTTGGTAGGAGGAGCGAAGAAATGGAAAGAAGAATTTTTGACAAGAATAATTCAAAATGGTTCAAAAGAAATATATCTTACTGCCAAAATAATTGAACAAAAGAATGATTATTTTTTGATAGAGCTGAATTGGAATGATGCCAGTGTTTCATTTGCAGAAATATTGCATCTTGCTGGACTGTTACCATTACCGCCATATTTGAACAGAGTTGCAGAAGAAAATGATAATGATACTTATCAAACTATTTATGCTAAACATGATGGCTCAGTAGCTGCACCAACAGCGGGTTTGCATTTTACTGAAAGATTATTTGAAAGATTATCAGCAAAGAAAATTCAACAAAATTTTGTTACACTTCATGTGGGTGCCGGAACATTCAAGCCTGTAAAAACCGAAACAATTCATGAACATGAAATGCATGCTGAGTTTATTGATGTCACTTATTCATTCATCGAAAATTTAATCGCGAACATTGACAAAACCATTGTTGCAGTTGGAACAACTTCTTTAAGAACTTTGGAAAGTTTGTACTGGATGGGTGTGAAAATAGTCAAGAGTCGGGAGTCAGGAGTCGGGAGTAATCCAGATATTGAAGATATCTCAGTTTATCAATGGGATCCCTACAATTTAAGTACAGAAAGCATTTCAGCTAAAGTATCTTTAGAAAGTTTATTAGAATGGATGAATCAAAATAAACTTGAAAGACTGATCACTAAAACACAAATCATCATAGTGCCTGATTATGAATTTAAAATCATCAAAGGGTTGATCAGTAATTTTCATCAGCCACAATCAACATTGCTTCTATTAGTGGCAGCATTGGTTGGTGATGACTGGAAAAAAATATATCAGTATGCACTAGAAAATAATTTCCGTTTTCTAAGTTATGGGGACGGTAGTTTATTATGGAAGAAAAATTAAACCATATCCAAAGGCATTTCAACAGTAAAAGTTGTGCCTTTGCCTAAAGTGCTGTCAACCTTTATTTTTCCTTTGTGTGCATCAATAACTGTTTTCACATAGCTCATTCCTAAACCAAATCCTTTTACATTGTGAACATTACCAGTATGGGCTCGATAAAATTTTTCGAAGATTCTTTTGGCATTTTCTTTTGTCATACCGATCCCATTATCTTCCACACTTATTATTAAAAGCCTATTGGAACTATGTGTTATGATTTTTATCTTCAGATTATCTTTTGAATATTTTATGGCATTATCAATCAAATTTGAGATCATGTTAGTAAAATGAATCTCATCTCCATTGATCAAGTCATTCTTAGCATTCAATAGTAAATTCACTTTCGCCTGCTTATCTTTTAGCTGCAATTCATAGTTATCCAACACTTTATTGATAATTTCATGTACATGCAATTGTTTGAAATTAAGTTGTAATTCCTGTTTTTCCATCAAAGCCGCCTGTAGTATGGTTTCTACATGCTTGTTCATTCTTTTATTTTCCTCTTTGATAATGCCTGTGAAATATTGGAATTTTTCTTTGTTATTATAAACTTTTTCATTCCTAATTGCATCAATGGCCAGCGAAATCGTTGCTAAGGGAGTTTTTAATTCATGCGTCATGTTATTAATAAAATCACTTTTGATCTCACCCAGTTTTTTCTGGTTCAACAAGGTTTTTAGTGTTACATAAAAAGCTGCAAGAATGATTAGCATAAAAATCGCTACCGCTGCTATTACCCATTTCAAAGAATCCCAAACTTGTTTTTTATAATCAGGAACAATGATGATCAGATTTTCAATACTATTCATGCTTTCAATATCAGTGATATTACCTGATGTAATAGGAATAATAGTTCGATGATTATTCGTAGTATCCATCAACTCTTCTTCAAAATTTCGCGAATGCATTTCAACTTCTTCCTGATCATTTACAATTGCA
>CAIKTE010000187.1 GCA_903830285.1 uncultured Chitinophagaceae bacterium
ATGCAGATTCATCTGTTTACCATTTGCCTTTATCTGCAGTTTGTTTACAATATAATTACTTACCAGTTTATCTGCAGCGGCTTTGTCTGCAGGATGGGTCAGGTCAACCTTGGCAGTACTGTATTTTTTCAGGGTATTTTCAAAATCATCCGTAAAAATGCGCACACTTACTTCCAGTTCTTTATCTTTAGCGTTATGGTTGATGTCGATGATCGATATGTACAAAGGGTGAATAGCAGTGAATAAAGCCATCGTCAACCATTGAAATAAACTATTTACCATTTAACCACGATTTTTTGATGGCGTAAATGTCTGTAATTAATTTGAACCGCAATACATGGATGCAATTAAGATTTATTTTGAGATAGGATTCGCACATATTGTAAATTGGACCGCACTGGATCATATCCTCTTTATTGTGGCATTGAGTTTACGGTATCAGTTCTCTGACTGGAAAAAATTATTAGTTCTTATTACGGCGTTTACCATCGGTCATACAACAACACTAACACTGGTTGTTTTTAATTTGTTGCATTTGTCGAAGCATTGGATTGAGTTTTTAATCCCTGTTACTATTGCGATCACGGCAGTGAGTAATTTCTTTGTAAAGAAATTCACTTTCAAAGCAAAGTTCCCGTTGATCTATTTCTTTGCGTTGATCTTTGGATTGATACATGGATTGGGTTTCAGTAATGATCTGAAAAGTTTGATAGGAAACGGAGATGGAGTAGTGATCAAACTCTTATCAGCTAATCTGGGCATTGAAGCCGGACAAATTTGTTTTGTATTCTGTATTTTGATCATAACAGCTATAGCTACAAATATTTTTAAGGTGAACAGAAGAGAATATCTTTTATTTGTGAGTAGTGGCATATTTGCTTTGGCAGTTGAAATGGCGGCGGAAAGGATTCCTTGGTAGGTAAAGAGTCGGGAGTCTTTAGTCGGGAGTAGGCACAATCTAATAAACAAATAAACCAGTAAACTAATAAACTACTTAACCAAAATAAAACACCGATGAGAAGACTACTCGTTTTGTTATTAATTGTTTCGGCTGTGGCAGTAAAAGCACAGGATATCAGAAACAATCCAACATCAAATCATGGTAATAAATTTGAACAGTTGGGAACCATTCTTCCTACGCCTAATGAATATCGTACGGCAAGCGGAGCACCAGGTCCAAAATACTGGCAGCAACGCGCAGATTATGATATCAAGGCAGAATTGGATGAAAAGAATTTAAAACTAACCGGAAGTGAAACCATCACTTATTCCAATAACTCTCCGGATGTATTGACCTATTTGTGGTTTCAACTGGATGAAAATGAACACAGCACCATCAACAACGCAAACTATCAGGATGCAAGCACTCTGGGCCGTGTTTCCACAACATTGATCGACAGGATGGATGAACAAAAGCTTGATAATGGTTATGGTGATAAGATCACTAAACTAACTGATATCACAGGTAAATCTTTGAAATACACCATCAACAAAACAATGATGCGCGTTGAATTACCCGCAGCATTAAAACCCGGGCAAAAATTTGTACTGAATATTGACTGGAACTATAAAATATCTGACCGCTTAGTGATGGGCGGACGTGGTGGTTATGAATTCTTTCCTGAAGACGGGAATTATTTATTTACTATGACACAATGGTATCCACGTTTATGCGTGTACAGCGATTTTCAGGGATGGCAGAATCATCAGTTCACCGGTCGTGGTGAATTTGCTTTGACATTCGGAAACTTTAATGTGAAGATGACAGTTCCTGCTGATCATGTTGTAATGGCAACAGGCGAAGGCCAAAACTATCCGCAGGTATTAAGTGCTGCACAACTGGCACGCTGGAAGAAAGCACAAACATCTTCAGAACCTGTTGAGATCGTTACTTTAGATGAAGCAAAGAAAGCTGAGATTGCAAAAAGCACGGCTAAAAAAACATGGATGTTCCATGCTGAGAATGTAAGAGATTTTGCATGGGGTTCTTCACGCAAATTCATCTGGGATGCATTAGCTACACATGTGGAAGGCAAGAAAGTAATGTGCATGAGTGCTTATGGAAAAGAAGCCTATGGTCTCTATCGTAAGTTCTCTTCTAAAACTGTTGAACATACCATCAAAACATATTCTAAATTCTCTATTCCCTTCCCATATCCTGTTGCACAAAGCATTGAAGCCAGCAATGGTATGGAATATCCGATGATCTGTTTCAATTTCGGAAGAACAGAGAAAGATGGTACTTATAGCGAAGGAACAAAGAATGGGATGCTGGGTGTGATCATTCACGAAGTGGGACATAATTTCTTCCCAATGATCGTGAATAGCGATGAAAGACAATGGACCTGGATGGATGAAGGATTGAACAGTTTTGTTGAATACCTGACCGAAGAATTATACGATAATAAATTCCCTTCACGCAAAGGTGCAGCATGGACTATCGTTGATTACATGAAATTACCCAAAGACCAACTGGAACCTATTATGACCAATAGTGAGAACATTGTGAACTTTGGTCCTAATGCCTATACCAAACCTGCAACAGCTTTAAATATTTTACGCGAAACAGTGATGGGTAGAGACTTGTTTGACTATTCTTTCCGTGAATATGCACGTCGTTGGGCATTCAAACATCCAACACCTGCCGATCTGTTCAGAACAATGGAAGATGCCAGTGCTGAAGACCTGGATTGGTTCTGGAGAGGATGGTTCTACGGTATAGATCCGGTTGATATTGCTATCGATACCGTTAAACATGCAGTATTCGATCCTGAAGCAACCGCATCATCAGCTCCTGCTGAAGGAAGAGGCGGTCGTGGTGGTTTTGGCGGCGGTGGTGGAGAACGTAAATTAGACAAACCTGCCATTCCAACATTTGATGATATTTCTAAAATTAGAAACAGAGCAGATAAGAAGATCGTTTTCTTAGCTGATGCCGATACTTCTCTGCATGATTTTTACTGGAAATATGATCGTGCTATCATTCCTTACGACAGTACCATAAAAGTTGCTGCTCCATCATTTGGCGGCGGTACACCTGAGCCTCTGTCTGCTGAAGAAAAAGCGAAATATAAAGACGTGCATTTATACGAGATCACTTTCAGTAATAAAGGAGGACTGGTGATGCCGATCATTGTTCAGTTCACATTTGAAGACGGTACATCAGAAATTGAAAGGATACCTGCACAGATCTGGAGAAAGAATGAAAACAAAGTGACCAAGGTTTTCTTAACGCATAAGAAAGCAACTGCTATTTTATTGGATCCTTTAAAGGAAACTGCTGATATCAATACAAGCAATAACAGTTGGCCTAAATTGGATGAACCATCCAAATTCCAGTTGTTCAAAGCCGGAAATTTCAACAGAAGAAACCCGGGAAGCGCAGCAAACCCAATGCAGAAATTAAATAATTAATTTCTATAAAAACCAAAATAAAAGAGTCAGATATCTAACAGATGTCTGACTCTTTTTTATGGCTAAAGCCTGTCTGTTTTAACATTTCAATTGCCCCGCCATTAATGGCGGGGCAATTCAATAAAATACTAATTGGCTTTAGTCACAAAAAATACAAATACCTAGTACTTACTTTTTACATATTCGAAAGCATAGAAAAACAGGGGAAAACCCCGGTTTCTTTTGGTCTTGCTTTGGTCTTGTATTGGTCTTGTATTGGTCTTGTTTTGCTCAAGCAAAAGCAGACCAAAAGGAAACCAAAAGAAGACAAGAAGGAGAGAAGAACAAGACCAAAGCAAGAGAGGAACCAGATTGCTTTGAAATTGCCTCCCGATGGGCATTGTCATTAAGTTAAGAGATGCGATGTCATGTTGAGGTTCTCGAAACATGATTTATTAACGAACTTTACATTGATCACTCTTCGAGAGCCTCTCCGAAGGAGTCCTTTGGACAGAGTTGACATACTTAACTTAATGACATTGCCTTATGGGTAAAGTAGGTATTTTTTTCGCATGGTCTTATATTCAGATAATCCGGGTTCCCAGGAATCCTGAATTTCCTTTACAGACTTTCCGGCCATGATTTGTTTTTTGAATTCAGAACTTCCCGCAAGCCCATCTATATTGCCCATTTCTTTACTTTGTGTTCTGTCGAAAAATTTATCTTTTACGGGATAAGCATTGTATAATTCGATCATCCAGTCTAGATTAATCCTTCCGCTTTTGACAAGTTTATTTACGTCATAGTTCCGCAGGTCAATGCCGTAGCAAACCTGATTCATATGCAAAGGAGTTTCGCTCATGCCGGGCAGACTAACGGGCGTAAATGAAAAATGATAACTGTCTTTTAATAAAGGGCAACCCAAAACTGTGAACGGAAAATAAGTGCCGCGACCAAGATTCAAAATAGTTCCTTCAAATAAACAGGTGGAAGGATACAGCATGATACTTTGCTGCGTGTTTAAATTAGGGGAAGGCTTTACCGGTAAAGTATACAGCATATCATGCTTGTAATTCTGTACAGGTATGATCTTTAATTCACAAACTAATTTACCGGGGATCCATCCTTCGCCATTGATCATTTGAGCAAATTCTCCAACGGTCATACCATGTGCAATAGGGATGGGATATTGGCCAATACCCGATCTTAATTTCATATCCAGAACAGGTCCGTCCACTAAATAGCCGTTTGGATTGGGTCTGTCTAAGATCAGGAGTAACTTCTTATTTTCTGCACAAGATTCCATCACATTTCTGAGTACATTGATATAGGTATAGAACCGGCAGCCAACATCCTGAATATCGAATATCATTAAGTCAATATCTGCAAGATCATCAGCACTGGGTTTTCTTTTAGGACCATAGAGTGAAATGATCTTAATGCCTGTTGCTGCATCTGTTTCGTCGCCAACTTTTGCACCATTACTGGCATTACCTCTGAAACCATGTTCCGGCCCGAATATTTTTACAATATGGATGCCTCTGGATAAAAGGCTGTCAACCAAATGTTTTGATCCGATCACTGTTGTGGGATTGGCCAAAATGCCGATACGTTTGCCTTTTAAAAAGTCAATATATTTTTCAGTTTGATCTGCGCCTGTGATGATGGCAGGGGCTTTTTTAGGTTTGATGGTAGAAGAATTGAGATTCGCATGATTACTATTGAATCCTTGTAATAAAAATGCGGTAGAGAAAACGATGGATACAATTAAAAATTTCATAGCAATGTTTTATTGGTAAACCTTAAAGCTTACAATATAAAACATAATTGAATTTACTTTTAAGGATTGTGATGGATGTTTTTTTCAATAAATGCTGTTCTGTGCATTAATAATGCAACACTAGTTTTTCCTTCTCATTTCAATGAAATGTACGATCAGTTTTTGATTGCCTAACAGCACGAGTCCTATAATGATCTTTGCAGCAGATAAGATCACATACGATATGCTCGGACTTTTTTGCATATAGGTAAATTGCTTTTCTTGAAAATACAAGACCAATTCCCTGCAAAAATTTCCGGTTTCGTTTATGATAAGCAAACCACCAATTATTATGATCGCAATACTTAAAATGGTTGTTCGGTGAATATTTAAGGGGATTGCCTCTTGATCAAAACCTTTGTCAAGCTTAAGTTTATCAATCACTAGATCAGTTTTAAAGATCAGATAAAAACTAAGCAGCCCATAAATTAATAGAATGGCTGATATCTCACATATACCGATGATTGTCTGTTGCGAACCTGCGTAATGCGACATAAAAGAAATAAGTGAAAATAGTTGGGGTAATTTTTCTAAGAAATCTTTGATAAAGAGAATTCCAAGAACTTTTAGAATCACATTAAACAGGGTTCTAATGGTCATGATCTTTTATTTAGGATGGTACTGATTCATAAAAATACATAACATTAAAATCACATGTAAATTAATTATGTGTACTTCCATCAATTACTTTAATCGATTTCTTTTTTGCATTCTTCTTATCAAAGTCTTCTACGGCTTTTGGTTTGGCAACAACGGGCTTTTGATTTGTACTGTCTTTTGCAGGAGTTGCTGCCGCAATATTCTTATCAATATTTGGCACGGGTTTGTATAAGGAATCGAATAAATAAGTTTCTGTGCTTACCAGCGACATGGTTCCGGGTTTATAATATTTCCAAACACCATGCTTCTGACTATAGGCTTCAACCTTGATTATTTTTTTATGTGTTGTATTAGGATTGTCAAGATCGGGCACATCTAACGTATCATATTTTTTAAAGGGATCCACAGCACGCCAACTTTCTTCATGTTCTAATTCGCTCTGATAGAAATATTGCTGCACACCATCTTTATTATTCCATCTGTAATTTTCGATGGATTCAAGATCACCCATCAAATTATATTTACGCCATTTTCCTTCGCGTAAACCATTTTTAAAAACGCCTTCTTCTTCAAAACCGGGTTCCCCGCGTAATTCTTCTATCCGAATGATCCATTTGCCTTGTTTGAGATTAGAAAAGTCGGTGCAGTTTATGGTGTCTCGACTAGAAGTAAGCCGAAAGGTCTTGCATTGCGATTGGCAATCCAAAGCGATCAATAAAAGGAAGAGAAAAAGCCAGCGCATAGTTTTAAAAATGA
>CAIKTE010000188.1 GCA_903830285.1 uncultured Chitinophagaceae bacterium
ACTGCCATTCATTTTCTCGGTAAAATATCGCATTATGTTTTTACCGGATTAAGATATGTGATGTACTTAGCACCGTTGGGAGCTTTTGGCGGCATGGCTTACACTATTGGCAAGTTTGGCTTAAAAACACTGATCCCATTGGCCAAATTGATGGGCTGCGTTTATCTCACGATGTTTGTCTTTGTATTTTTTGTGCTTGGCAGTATCATGAGATATTATAAAATGAGTATCTGGAAATACCTCGTAGAAATAAAGGAAGAGTTATTGATCGTTTTAGGAACGTCATCTTCAGAAGCTGCATTGCCTTCTATTATGAATAAACTGGAAAAAATGGGTTGTACCAAATCAGTTGTAGGATTGGTGGTACCAACCGGCTATTCATTCAATCTGGATGGCACTTCAATCTATTTATCCATGTCCGTTATTTTCTTGGCGCAATTATACAATGTACAATTAAGCACCAGTGAATTATTGATGATTTTATTGATTCTGATGCTCACTTCAAAAGGGGCAGCAGGTGTTACAGGCAGCGGATTCATAGTACTGGCATCAACACTTGCAGCAGTTCATAAAATACCTTTGGAAGGGTTAGCCTTCTTATTAGGAGTCGATAAATTCATGAGCGAAGCAAGGGCTATCACCAATATCATTGGTAATGGTGTGGCTACAATAGTTATTGCAAAAAGTGAGAAAGAATTCATTGAATAAAAAAGCCGTTCAATATTGAACGGCTTAAGTTTCTTGTTTAATTATCGTCTTCATCATCTTCTTCAAATGGCCTTCTGCCTGTTGCGGCAGCACCGGCACTTCCCTTTGAGCCACTTTGTTCGATCTCTTTATTCATTTCTTCGATATCGGCATTGTGATCTGTTTTATCTCCCAATAAATTCAATGTAAAATAATCAGCCAGTCTCCAGAAAAAATACTCGGTCATATCCGCATAACCATGCCTCTGTCCGGGCAATAATAAAAAGTCAAATCTTTTATTGGCCTTGATCAAAGCATTCGCCATCCTGATAGTGTTTGCGGGATGAACATTATTATCAATATCGCCGGTAGACAACATCAAATGACCTTTCAGATTTTTCGCGAGTTCAGGATTCTTTTCAATGCTGTATAAAAATGTGGTATCGTGTTTATCGCTGATCATTTCTTTTACACCATGATGTTTTTCGCTCCACCAACGATTGTAAATACCATTATCATGATTTCCTGAGGATGAGATCGCAACCTTGAAAAAGTCGGGATACACCAGCATGGCAGCTGTGCTCATGAATCCACCACCACTATGACCATGGATACCTACACGATTAATATCGATGAAAGAATAACGGTCTGCCAATTGTTCTACAGCAGCTTTTTTATCAGCCAGTCCGTAATCACGTAAATTACCATATCCAAAACTGTGATACCATTTACTGCGAGAAGGATGACCACCTCTGTTACCCACTGTAACAACAATGAAACCCAATTGCGCCATTCGATCAACTTTGTCCATGCTTCTACCGAAAGCCTTGTTCACACTTTCTGTTTGCGGTCCTGGGTATACATATTCAATGATGGGATATTTTTTGGTTGAATCAAAATCGTATGGTTTATACATTACACCGTACAAATCAGTTATACCATCATCCGCTTTTAATTTAAATGGTTGCGGAAATTTATACCCTGCTGCAAACAATGAACTCAGATCGGAGGTTTCAAGATCCATGATCTTTTTGCCTTCGCTGTTATACAAGATCGATTTGGGAACAGTATTCACCCTGGAAAAATTATCAACAAAAAATTGCTGATCATCGTTCATGCTCATAGTATGTTCAAAATCTCCTGCATTCAATAGTTTCAACCCACTGCCATCAAAATTCACTTTATACAAGTGCAGATAATAAGGGTCTTCTTCTTTTTCCTTTCCATTGGCAGAAAAATACAAGACGCGTTTCTTCTCATCTATGCCTACAATATCTTCACAATGAAAAGCTCCTGATGTGATCTGATTTTTCAATTTACCATTCTCATCATATAAATAAAAATGAGCCCAGCCGTCATTCTCACTCCATTCGATCAACTTTGTCCATGCTTCTA
>CAIKTE010000189.1 GCA_903830285.1 uncultured Chitinophagaceae bacterium
CCTGCATTCTTCGGGATTATTTTATTGTTCAGTAAAAGAAAGACTAAATCAAGAACCATTGAGTTTATGGGTGTTCTGGCATTGTTATTATTTTTTGAATTCATTACACTCATCATCGAGCCCTATATTGCAGAGTGGACACACCATACACCCATCTTCATGCTGCTGGCATTGGTGATCGTGGCTTCCATATTGGTACCGCTGCACCATAAATTGGAACATAAAGTGAAAGAAAAATTAGCCCATAAAAAGATTGAAGAATAATAGGCAAGTATTATAACCCATCATCAAAAAATAAAAGGCCTCCTCAATAACGAGAAGACCTTTAGAATTATTTCAACTCCCCTTTAGTGGTTGGGGGTTTTACTTTACTTCAGCCATATCCGGTATCATTTCTGCTTTATAAGCACCTGCATCCAGTTTGGCTTTTGTTTCGGTGAATGCTTTTAGTGTGAGATCCACATCTTCATCACTATGCGCTGCTGTTGGAATTAGGCGATAAATGATATGCCCTTTAGGAATTACAGGATATACCACAATAGAACAGAATATTTTATAATTCTCTCTCAGGTCCATCACCATCGCTGTTGCTTCTTCCAATCCACCTTTCATATAAACAGGTGTGACCATGGTATTGGTTTCACCGATATCGAAATTCCTTTCTTTTAATCCGTTCTGTAAACGCAATGCATTATGCCAGAGTTTAGCACGCATTTCGGGTAAGTTGCGCAATAATTCCAAACGTTTTAGATTACCCACAACGAAAGGCATAGGTACACTCTTCGCAAATATTTGTGAACGGATATTGTAACGGATAAAATCAATGATCACTTTATTTCCAGCCATGAATGCACCAATGCTTGCCATTGATTTCGCAAAAGTGGAAAAGTACAGATCGATTCCATCCTGACAACCCTGCAATTCTCCTGCACCTGCACCTGTAGCACCAAGGCAACCAAATCCATGCGCATCATCAACCAATAATCTGAACTGAAATTTATCTTTTAATGCAACGATCTCTTTTAATTTTCCCTGATCACCAGCCATACCAAATACACCTTCCGTGATCACCAGTATACCGCCGCTTTTTTGTTTTTCGATCAATGCAGTTGCACGTTCCAATTGCTTTTCGCAATCATCCATATCATTGTGTTTATACACATAACGGTGACCGGTATGCAAACGCAATCCGTCGATGATGCATGCATGAGATTCTGCATCGTATACAATTACATCATGTCTGCCGCAGATCGCATCTATCGCACTCATGATACCCTGATAACCGTAGTTCATCAGCATGGCATCTTCTTTCATCACAAATGCTGCCAGTTCCTTTTCTAATTGTTCATGCAAATTACTGTTGCCACTCATCATTCTTGCACCCATCGGAGCAGCCAGACCAAATTGTTCTGCACCTACTGCATCTGCTTTTCTTACTTCCGGGTGATTGGCCAGTCCTAAGTAATTATTCAAACTCCAAACGATCATTTCTTTACCGCGGAATTTCATTCTTGCACCGATCTCACCTTCCAGTTTAGGAAATGCAAAATAACCATGTGCCCTTTCACGGTGTTGTCCCAGGGGGCCTGAATTCTTCATCAACTTTTCAAAAATGTCAGCCATATTATTTACGATTTACAATTTCTGATTCGGGATTTATCCTTTGAATTGCTGCCGGAAATACATGCATATTTACCGTCATTGGTTCTAAATAAGCCGCCGCAAAAGTACAATTAAACGCTTTAAGGAGCAAGGCGAATTATCATTGTGCTAATCTTTAACTATTTCCGCCGAAATGAGTTGATGCAACCATTACATTTGTTAAAATATTACACACCATGAGACGAATCGTTTTTATTTCTATTATGAGTTGTTGCTTTTTGCAGATCAACGCACAAAAAACAACTTCAACAACCAATACGATCCAACGGCCCAAATTAGTGGTAGGGATTGTAGTTGATCAGATGCGCTGGGACTATCTCTACCGCTTCTATGATCTGTATAAAGCCAATGGCGGTTTCAAAAAATTATTGGGAGAAGGATTTACCTGCGATAATACATTCGTGCCCTATTTGCCAACAGTTACTGCATGCGGGCATACCTGCGTGTACACAGGAAGCGTACCCGCCATTCATGGCATTACCGGGAACAACTGGTTTGATAATAACACACAAAAAGCAGTCTATTGTGTAGAAGACAAATCTGTACAAACCGTCGGAAGCAGCAGTGTTGCTGAAGGGCAAATGAGCCCCAATAATGTATTCGTAACCACCATCACAGATGAATTAAGATTGGCAACCAACTTTCGCAGTAAAGTGATCGGTATTTCCATGAAAGACAGAGGAGCCATTATTCCTGCAGGACATGCTGCCAATGCAGCCTATTGGTATGATAGTAAAACAGGCAATTTCATCAGCAGCACTTATTATATGAAAGACATGCCCGATTGGATGAAAGCTTTCAATAATAAAAAATTAGTGGATTCTTTTTATGCGAAAAACTGGAATACTGTTTTACCCAAAGAGGTTTATGAAAAATACTGCGACACAGATGACAATGTTTATGAAAGTAAACCCTTTGGTAAAGACGCATTGACCATGCCCTACGACCTGAAACAATTTCAGGGAAAGGATTACAGCAAAGTGACTTCTACCCCCTATGCAAATGATCTGTTGTTGGAATTGGCAAAGGCCAATATCAATGCAGAGCATTTGGGTAAGAATGAGGTAACTGATTTTTTAGCTGTCAGTTTTTCCTCTCCTGATTATGTGGGACATGCATTTGGTCCTAATTCATGGGAATTATTGGATACTTATGTTAGACTGGATCAAACACTGGGACAGCTATTCGATTATTTAGATAAAACAGTAGGCAAAGACCAATACACTGTATTCTTAACGGCCGATCATTCAGGTGCGCATATCCCTGAATTCTTACAGAAGCATAATATCCCCGGCGGAAGATGGGATGATGGTGATATTAAGAAAGAGTTGAATGATTATCTGAATGATGAACTCAAAAAAATGTCAAACAGAGAAAATCCTAAACTGAATTTAATTAGTGCTGTGATGGAGCACGATGTCTATTTTAATCATTCATTACTTGATTCATTACATATATTACCTATTGTTCAAAACCTTGCCATCCAATATTTACTAAAGAAAGATATCGTATTGAATGTAGTTGACAAGCATCATGCCGCGGAAGCTACTATTCCTGCTAAGATCCGAGAAATGGTAGTGAACGGATATAATCCTCAACGAAGCGGCGACCTGCAGATCATCATGAAAACAGGTGTGATGGATGCCGGTAAGACCGGCATGAGTCACGGAGTATGGAATCCTTATGATTCACATATTCCTTTACTGTTCTATGGCTGGGGCATCAAACACGGCAGTTTGAACAGAGAAACGTATATGACCGATATTTCAGCAACAATA
>CAIKTE010000190.1 GCA_903830285.1 uncultured Chitinophagaceae bacterium
ATTGGTTACAACATCTTCATTCATATCACCAAACATGAATACCCCATTTGGACATGCAGAAACACAATGTGGTAATTCTCCTTTTCTTGCCATGTCCGGACAGAAATCGCATTTACCTACTGTTCCTTTTTTCTGTGGAACACTTGTCTCACATGAATAAGGTTTATCTGCAATTTCTTTTGGCAGGTCTAAGTCTTCCCAATTAAATACACGGGTTGAATAAGGACAGGCAGCCATACAAAATCTACAACCGATACAACGATCACTGTCGATTAAAACGATACCGTCTTGTCTTTTAAATGTGGCGTCTACAGGGCATACTTTTACACATGGAGGTTCATCACAATGCATACAAGTAGTAGGCTGCCAATAAGGAGCAGTGTGTTCTGCTTCGTGCTGTGGATATACTTTAATCCAGTTTTGTCCTGGATGTATACTGTGCATATGGTTACATGCTGATTGACATTTCTTCAAACTTTTACATCTCGATAAATCAATCACCATCACAAATTTCTTTCCTGGAATTCCCTGTCTTGCCAATTCATTAGAAACTTGAGGCAAAGATGGAACTGGCTTTAAAAAAGCCTTATCAACTTCTATCACTTCTCCGTCAACAGAAAGCAGCTTGATCATTTCGCCGGAAGGCTTTACTGTTTCTATTGTTGCTGCATCTGGTTCGAAAGGATTTTTTCCTGAAGAACAACCAGTAACAGCTAGTCCAGCCAACAATGTAGCTGAAATAAATTCTCTTCTGGAGGTATCGTTGGTTTTCATTGAAACAATTTAAATGTGATTTACCTTTTTACCCATTGTTGCATTTCCTGATTAGAGGCTTTCTCTTTTAAGGAATTGATTTTTGAAATATCAACTTCTACAAGCTGACCATCTTGGGTTAAAAATTTCATGGTCTTTTTTTCGTCTGGTGTGGGAGCGCAGGCTATAATATTCTTTTTCTTAGAAAAGAAACCCATGGTTAGAAAACTAAAGACCGACAAGATGCCAATGCCCATTAGCACTGACCTTCTAGTATTTTGTTCTTTCGAAACAGTTTCTTGTTCTTGCATGATCTGAACTTGAGAAAGGTGAAAAAATAATGAAACATGAAGGAAATTAAAAGGCAGTACCGAAACTGCCTTTTAATTTTTCCTAATTAGGATATGCAACTATTTTTTCAAAGTGCGCATATAGTTAACTAGGTTCCAGATATCTTCTGCATCCGGAATTTTCTTCTTGAAAGATGGCATATCATCTCTTCCTTCAGAAACTTTATAAAATAAAGATCCATCAGATTGAGATTGAAAAGTTCCTTTCGACATGTCATCTGGCTGAGTTTTTAATTGAGCTGCTTTACTACCATCGCCTAATCCTGCTTTTCCATGGCAAGATGAACAGTGCTGACTCCACAATGTTTTGCCTGCAGAAACTGATGCAGCATCGGTTTTAACTGGGTTAGCCTTTTTTGCATCTTTATCTGGAACTGGCCAAGGCTTGTTTGGCATGAAAGTGAAACTTGCAGCAATTACGAATACTGCCAGAAGAGAAAGTGTGATTACATGTTTCATTTGTGTGCTATTTTGTTTGCTAAAAGATACTAATTTTTTCCACCCCTTTTTCTAAAAATTCCAAAGTCTAGAAATATTAAATCCAATTACATATTGTCCCTTGGTAAAGTCGTTCTGACTATACTCTGAATTGAATTGTGGAATGGTATTTCCATAATTTCCAAAGAATACTTGAAAATCATGCCCACTTGATTTCATATCTAAGCCAAAACTGATATTTGGATAAACATTATTCAATGGATGTTGTGTTAATGGTTGCTCATAATTAGCAATAATGGAAGTCTTAGGTGAAATTTTTAAACGGCCTCCAACTGATACTGAATAATGATCATTCAGCATACCTGTTTGCGCG
>CAIKTE010000191.1 GCA_903830285.1 uncultured Chitinophagaceae bacterium
AGTCATATTTCCATATCAAAATATCGTATTTTATGGCCTAAAATATGACCCAAAAAACAGGTTGAATTATTTGAAATTTAATACATTATTGATTAAATTTATTATAAATTGCCCAACCTAAAGTCATGTAATATGAAGCGTATTTATTCTCTTTTTTTATCCATTTGCCTCTTGCTGATACTGCTGGTTTCTTGCAGCCAAAACAAGGAGCAAGCTCAGGCCGTTATCCCGGAAGTGAATATTGTAACTGTAGGTCAGGAAACCGTGCCTATTTTCTCTGAGTATGTAGGAGAAACCTATGGCCAGGATGATATTCAGATCCAGTCAAGGGTGGACGGATGGATCACTTCCATGAATTTTAAAGAAGGCGATCTGGTGCAGAAAGAACAGTTATTATATACAGTGGATGACCTGCCTATTAAAAACAAGATCGACCAGGCAGATGCAAAATTGGCAGAAGCAAATACTGCAAAAGTAAAAAACAAAGCAGAGTTAGACAGGGTTCAACCGCTAACAGCCATGCATGCATTAAGCGAACGCGATCTGGATGCAGCCAAAGCGGCTTATCAGGCTTCATTAAGTCAGGTCGATGCAGCACAGGCAGCATTACGCAATGCAAAAATAGAACTGGATTATACACGTATCAAGGCTCCTATTACCGGTGTGATCGGTATCAGCAAAGTATTGGTGGGTGATTATATCGGCCGCTTAAATACGGGTGCTCCCTTAAATACCATTTCATCCATAAATAGTGTGCGTGTTCGTTTTTCCATCAGTGAAGATGAGTATCTGAAATTTGCAAAGACAAAGAATAATACGGATCATAAAATTCTACAAAATCAAATTCCTGTTCAGTTAGTATTGAGCGACGGTAGTCTTTATGATGAAACTGGCAATATCAGTTTAACGAACAGACAAATAGATCCCGCAACCGGTTCCTTATTGGTGCAGGCCATATTTCCAAATACAAAACATTTATTAAGACCTGGTCAATATGTAAAGCTTCGTTTACAAACAGATCTTTATAAAGATGCTGTTTTGATTCCGCAACAAGCCGTTATTCAGATGCAGAATATTTATCAGGTATTTGCTTTGGGAGACAGTAATAAAATCGTACCAACCATCATTGTGCCGGGTAAGAGGGTCGGCGGTAACTGGATCGTATCAAAAGGTTTAAAAGCCGGTGATAAGGTTGCCATTATTGGTAACGCACTGATAAGACCCAATGTGCCCATTAACCCAACTATGATCCCATGGAATTACGATAGTACTTCAAAACAATAATCTTTACTTCTAACTGATTTATATGAGTGAATTTTTTATACGAAGACCGATCGTTGCAATGGTGATCAGCATATTTATTGTGATCATGGGTTTATTGACATTGCAGGGTATTCCGGTTTCAAAATATCCGGAGATCACACCTCCCATGGTACAGATATCGGCAAACTATACAGGTGCCAATGCAGTGGATATGGAACAAACTGTTGCCACTCCTATTGAACAACAGGTGAACGGTGTAGAGAATATGATCTACATGAAATCTGTGAACTATAATGGTACCATGCAATTACAGGTTTCATTCGAAGTAGGTACCGATCTGGATAATGCAAATATGCTTACACAAAACCGTGTATCAAGAGCCAATCCTTTTCTTCCTCCCGAAGTAATTAATCTGGGAGTGAATGTAAAGAAGTCATTGACTTTCCCCCTGCTCCTTTTTTCTGTGTACAGTCCGAACAAAACATATGATGCCAACTTCATCAACAACTATGCATTCATTAATTTATTGGATGAGATAAAACGTATCAAAGGTGTGGGCGATGTTTCTGTAATGGGTAGCAGCGAATATGCCATGCGTGTTTGGGTGAAGCCCGACAGATTAGCGAAATTAAAGATCACTGCATCGGATGTAGTGAATGCCATTAAAGCACAAAATAATATTGTACCAGGTGGCAGCTTTGGAGATGAGCCTTCAATACCCGGTGTCCAAAATTCTTATACCGCAATACTGCAACAACGTTTGGTCTCTGAAGAAGATTTCGGTAATATCATTTTAAAGTCGAACAATAACGGTGCACAGGTAAGATTAAAAGATGTTGCCAGAATTGAACTCGGATTACAGATGTATAATCTGAGCAGTAATATGAACGGTACACCCTGTGCCGTAATCGCGCTCTATCAAATTCCGGGTGCCAATGGTTTGGACGTTGCCAATAAAGCAAAGGCAAAAATGGAAGATCTGAAAACAAGATTTCCGCAGGGATTGGATTATAAAATAAGTTTAGATACAACAGAAGCCATCACAGTTGGTATTGAAGAAGTGCTGCATACTTTGTTTGAAGCAGTGATATTGGTGATATTGGTTGTGTTTTTATTTCTGCAGGATTGGCGTGCTACTTTAATTCCATTGATCACTGTTCCCGTTTCATTGATCGGAACATTTATCTTTTTCCCTTTATTGGGATTCTCTGTAAACCAATTGTCTTTATTAGGAATGGTGCTGGCCATTGGATTAGTGGTGGATGATGCTATAGTAGTAGTGGAAGCCGTGATACATGAAATTGAACATGGTCTTTCACCAAAAGAAGCCACACAAAAAGCGATGAAAGAAGTGGGTGGTCCAGTAATTGCCATTGCCGTTATTTTATGTGCGGTATTTATTCCCGTTGCATTATCAGGAGGTATCACCGGAAGATTGTATCAGCAGTTCGCCATTACGATCGCCATATCAGTTGCATTATCAGCTTTCAATGCATTGACCTTAAGTCCTGCATTGGCAGCCATTTTATTAAAACCTAAAAAACCTAGTAAGAGTTTATTGCAAAAATTCTTTGATGGTTTTAATAAGTACTTCGACAAATTCACAGGCGGATATATTAAAGTGGCAAGTTTTGCTGCAAGAAAATTAGTAATGACCGTAATTATTTTGATCGGCATTTGTGTACTCACATTTTTTCTCGGATTAAAAGTACCGGGTGGTTTTGTTCCCGAAGAAGATGAAGGTTATTTCATGATAGGCATTCAATTACCGGATGCGGCTTCCAAACAAAGAACAGAAGAAGTTTCACGCAAAGTGGAAGCTTATTTCAGCAAAATGGATGAAGTGAATACCTATACTGCCATCAATGGATTCAATATGATGTCAGGAACTGCATCATCTAATTCAGCTATGGCATTCATCAGTTTAAAACCTTGGTCCGAAAGGCATAAATCAGCAGCGCAGATCATTGCAGAAATGAATGTAATATTGAATAAGAATATTACCGAAGCAACAGTAATAGTATTTGGCCCGCCACCTATTCCCGGTTTAGGTTCTGGTGCAGGTTTTACCATGATGCTGCAGGACAAAGAAGGAAATTCTCCGCTATATTTAGCACAGCAAACACAAAGGTTTATTGCTATTGCATCAAAGCGTCCTGAGATAGGTAAGATCTATACATTATACCGAGCTGCGGTACCGCAAAAATCGATTCAGGTAGATAAAGAAAAAGTGCAGAAGTTAGGGATCCCTCTACAGGAAGTGAATGGTGCGATCTCTGCTTATCTGGGTGGATCATTCGTCAATAATTTCAATTCATTCGGCAGACAATACCGGACCTATATTCAGTCTGATGCAGAATATAGAATGAAACCCGATGATATCAATCAATATTTTGTGAGAGACCCTTCCGGCAATATGATCTCATTGGGAACACTGGCAAAAGTAAAAGACACAACGGGTCCTGGCTTTACCAATCACTTTAATATTTATCGTGCTGCAGAAATAAACGGAGTACCTGCACCCGGTGTAAGTTCCGATATGGCTTTGCGTGTTTTAGAAGGTGTAGCAAAGAAGGTATTGCCAGCCAATATTGGATATTCATGGAGCAATACTTCTTATCAGGAAAAAGAAGCGGCCGGTAAAGGAGCCAGTGTTTTTGGAATGGCACTACTATTTGTATTCTTAATTCTTGCTGCACAATACGAAAGCTGGAAACTGCCATTTAGTGTTTTATTGGGAACACCATGGGCAGTAATGGGTGCTTTACTGGGTTTATTCATTGGCGGCCTCTTCGCTGCTACTTATGTGAACAATGTATTTGCACAGATTGGATTGGTGATGTTGATAGGATTGAATGCAAAGAATGCCATCCTGATCGTTGAGTTTGCAAAAATGAAAATGGAAAACGAAGGGATGGAACCATACAAAGCAGCTATTGAAGGTGCGCGTCTACGTTTCAGGCCTATTCTGATGACTTCATTGGCATTTATATTAGGGGTGATCCCTTTGATGACTGCCAGTGGTGCCGGTGCAGAAGCAAGAAAAGTAATGGGCACATCCGTGTTCAGCGGCATGGTGGTTGCAACCATTATTGGTGTAATCTTGATCCCTGCATTCTTTGTGATGATCGAAGGAAACAAAAAGAAAAAAACCATTGTTGCTGATACAACAGCTTCTAATTCTACAACTCATTAAACTATGAAAAAGTTTATCACCCTATTTATATCCATCACTGTTGTATTGGGGAGTTGCATGGTAGGTTCAAAATATCAGCAACCTGCTGTTGTTACACCAACAGATTTTTCTAATAATGCAAATGCTGATACTGTTGCATTGGTCAAATGGTTTGATTTGTTTAATGACACTGCTTTACAATCCATCATTAAAACAACATTATCGAATAACAAAGATCTCTTGACTGCGGCATCCAGAGTAGAAGAAGCAAAATTGCAAACCGATATTATTCGTATCAATCAATATCCTTCTTTTGCTTATCAGGTTCAGGCAGGAGGTGGTTCTGCCGGTAACGATGCATTAAAAGTAGGAGGCGGTATCAGTGGCGGCTTTTTTAAAGCGGCAGGTCTTTTGAACTGGGAGATCGATCTATGGGGTAAATTACGCAGAGCAACTGCTTCAGCCCAGGCACAGTTCTTAGCGGTCGATGAAAACAGAAATGCATTAAGAGTGAGTCTGGTAGCGCAAACCGCATCCTTATATTTTTTATTGCGTGATCTGGATAATCGTTTATTGATTGCGCAGAGAACTTTAGCATCCAGAAAAGAAAGCACAAGGATCATTTCGGAAAGATTCGATAAAGGTTATATAGCCGAACTGGATAAATTTCAAGCTATTCAACAGGAAGCCCAGGCGGCTGCTTTAATTCCCAATATTCAAAGGCAAATTGCACAAACCGAAAATGCATTGAATATTTTGATGTCAAGAAATCCGGGACCGATCGCCAGAGGACAAAATATTTTCGACCAACTCTTACCACCCGATATACCTGTAGGACTGCCTTCACAATTATTGCAAAGAAGGCCTGATATCAAAGCATCGGAAAACGCATTGCAATCACAGTTTGAAAGGATCGGTATTGCACAGGCATCGATGTATCCATCTTTTTCCTTAACAGGATTATTAGGTTTTGCAAGTCCTCAATTAAATACAATGATCAGCAATGGATTTGTGGCGAATGGATTTGCTGGTATCGTAGGGCCTATCTTTCAGTTCAATCAAAATAAAAAAAGAGTGGAAGTAGAAAAAGTAAGAACCACTCAAGCGCAGCTCCAATATGAGCAAACCGTCATCAATGCATTTGCTGATGTTAGTAATGCCCTGACGGCTTCTAAAACCTATGCCGAAGAATATGATAAAAGAAAAATTCAGGCAGATGCAGGTAGAAAAGCTTTAGAACTTTCCAACGCGAGATATAATTATGGTTATACTTCCTATCTGGAAGTATTAATACAGGAAAACAGCTTGTTTGATGCTGAATTACAGGAGTCACTTTTACTGCAGCAGAGATTGAATGCCATTGTTAGTTTGTATAAAGCATTGGGAGGTGGCTGGAATTAAACTGTTCTTGTTCTGTTTATCATTTGAATGCAAATAAAAAAAGGCAGATATCGGGAAAAGATATCTGCCTTTTTTACAATATAGGGCTCCCGAATGATGCCGGATTTAGTTAAATAAGGCTAAAAAAACAGTTCATAAATATATCTTACCCTAAGAAGATTTACCTTAGAGAAATATTTAAAATAATCAGAAATCGTACGGGTGATACATTCCCGGCAAATCAACTTAAAACAATCAAATGAAAAGACTTCAGTTACTGTTATCTGTACTTATTATCGCATTATGTATCGGTTCTTGTAAGGTTACCAAGGAACCTAACGGAGTTTGGGTGAACACAGAAAAAAGACAGGGAAAAACTTTCACCAAAGCTTTTATTGTTGTGGTAACCGGTAATTTAGAAGCCCGAGCATTATTGGAAACTGACA
>CAIKTE010000192.1 GCA_903830285.1 uncultured Chitinophagaceae bacterium
AAACGGGTAATTTTTTCAAACAAAGTAAAAGATTATGTGATAGTATCAAATTAACAAATCAAATTGTAAATTATTATCAAACCAAAACATTATAAAAATGAAAGAACCATTAAAAATAGATTTAAAAGACATTGCTTGTGGCGTGATCCATCAGCAAGCAATAATAAAAATTGTTAAAGAATTGTCAAAATTAAAAGAATCGGAATTAAAGGAAGAAATTATTGTTGTTGGGGAAGGGGATGAAGTAACAATCGTACCTTCCAATGCGACACATACCAGTCTTTTACTTGTGATAATCGGAATTTTAAAAAACATTGATGCAAATGTTGAAAAACTTGTTAATTCGGCAAAATAAAAACACCTTTATTCGCAGGTTTGGCGAAATTGGATACATTGTAAGCCAGCTGACAAGACATGACAGGAATTACAACGATACAGGTGCTGATTTTTTAGAAAAAATCAGTAGAGACCCCAAAGAGACTGATATTATCGTACGTGAATTGCTGCCTTTATATCAGGATATATCATTCGAGGAACTGAAAACAGATTTTATTGAATTTGTGGAGGATCTTGAAAAAAATGGGTTCGTAATGACCGGTAATACACCAGAAGAACTTACAATCAAAGAACCTTCGTTCAGTTACAAGTTAGAGAATCCTAAAACAGCCTTATATGATTTCACAAATCCTGATAGGAATGATATTTTAACAGACAGCTCTACGTTTTTTTATGAAGAGTTTCATAAAACACCTCGGATATTTGGTTTACAGATTGAAGTCTCCGCACGATGCAATGAACGATGCATCCATTGTTATATTCCAAATTCCAAAAAAGATGATGGTGGTGATATGAAGTTATCTCTGATCCTTCGCGTACTGGACGAGGCAAAAGAAATGGGGACTTTGCAGGTTACACTATCAGGCGGTGAATTGTTTATGCACAAGGATATTGCAACTATTATGCGTCATGCCCGGAAGAATGATTTTGTGATCAGTATTTTAAGCAATCTGGTTCTGCTAACCGATGAACATATTGCGTTGCTTAAAGAAGTAAATCCTTCGCTCGTTCAGGTTTCACTATATTCCATGAATGCCGAGGAGCATGATGCAATTACACAGGTAAAGGGCTCATTCAATAAAACCAAGAATAGTATCGAACGACTGGTAGCTGCGGATATTCCTTTACAAATCAGTTGTCCGGTTATGAAATTGAACAGGAAATCATACAAGGATGTGTTGATCTACGCCAACAAATTACGTACAAAAGCCTATACGGATTTCATCATGATGGCGCAGGCAGACCAAAATACCAACAATCTGGCCCAACGTATCAATCTGGATGAAGCAAAAGATTTACTTCAAGATATGCTCGAATTTGATCAGGATTACTTGGATACTACCTTAAACCAAGAACCTAAAAGTCGGGATATTGAGAAGTTTAAAAAAATGCCTGTTTGTGGGGTTGGTGTCGATAATATCTGCCTTACAGCCAATGGCGACTATTATCCTTGTGCCGGCTGGCAGGGAATGGTT
>CAIKTE010000193.1 GCA_903830285.1 uncultured Chitinophagaceae bacterium
AATGAACAAAGCCGCAATACCCCCCACAATGGCGAAAGGAACGTTTAAAAAAACCAACCCTGCATCTTTTAAATTGCCAAACATCATGAATAACAAAAAGAAAATGAGTAATAAACTGATGGGTACCACCTGCTGCAGTCTTTTTGTAGCTCTTTGCTGATTTTCGAAATCCCCCTGCCAGATCATGGTATAGCCTTTTTTCAGATCAACTGCTTTATTCACTTTAGCCTGAGCTTCTGCAATAACACTTCCCATATCGCGGCCTCTAACTGAGAACTTAACAGCTGAATATCTTTCATTATCATCTCTGAAAATGAGGCAGGGGCCAGTTTTCATTGTTATGTTTGCAATTTCTTTGATCGGAACTTTTGAACCGCTTTGTGTTGGGACCATCAGGTTACCAATATCAGCAGATGATTTGCGAAATTCTTCAGCAAAACGTAATCGGATATCAAATTTCCTGATGCCCTCGTATAATGTGGATGCAGCTTTACCTCCAATGGCCATACCAATTACCGCATTGGCATCAGCTGTAGCAACACCATAGAGCGCCATTTTTTGCTGATCAAGATCTATATCTAATTCAGGCTGCCCTATATTTTTTATCACCCCCAGATCTTCTATTCCTTTTATGGTTCGGAGTACGCTATATACATTTGTTGCTTTGTCCTCCATGTAATTCAGCGAATCACCAAATATCTTAACACAGATAGAACCTTTTACGCCGGAAACAGCTTCTTCAATATTATCTGTGATAGGTTGTGAGAAATTGAGTTGAGCACCCGGTATGACAGATAATTTTTTATTCATCTCATCGATCAATTCATCTTTACTGATCAACGGTTTCCAGTCGTCTTCGGGATATAGTATAATATCAAACTCATTGTTATAGAAACCTGCAACATCGGTACCATCATCTGGTCTTCCTGTTTGAGATACTACATTTTGTACCTGAGGAAATGTCATTAACGAAGCCCGCACCTGCTTGGATACTTCAACTGATTTATCCAATGAAATACTGTAAGGCATCTGAACTCTTAACCAAATACTTCCTTCATCCAATTCAGGCAGGAATTCACTTCCTAAAAATTTAAAAGAATATAATCCTACAACAATGATAATGAGTGATACGATCATTGCCGTGAACTTATGTCTGTAAGTAAATGCGAATCCTTTCAAGAATCCCTTGGTAAGAAAATTTACAACAGGATTGTGTTTTTCATGAACATTCTTATTCAACAGCATACTTATCAAAACCGGCACCAATGTTAAAGTGGTGATCAATGCACCTAGTAATGCGAATCCAAGGGTATAAGCCAATGGAGAGAACATTTTACCTTCCACTTTTTCAAAAGCGAAGATGGGCAGCAATGCTGCAATGATGATGAGTTTTGCAAAGAAGATGGCTTTCCCTAATTCGGCACCATTTCTTTTGATCAATCCCATTTTAGCAACCTTGTTAAATCGTTCCATTCCCAGATCACGAGCCTGTTTATCCAGTATCACATACACACCTTCTACCATTACAACTGCACCATCGATGATGATACCAAAGTCAACCGCACCTAATGAAAGCAAATTGGCACTCATTCCCATTAATCGCAAACAGATAAATGCAAATAATAGCGAGAGTGGAATGATGATCGAAACAATTAATGTAGTTCGCCAGTTAAACATAAAGAGTGATACGATCAATGTAACCAGTATGATTCCTTCCACCATATTATGCATCACCGTATGGGTAGCAAAATGGATCAGGTTCTCACGATCATAAAAAGGAATGATCTTAGTATCTGCAGGCAAGATGCTGCTGTTGAGTTTATTGATCTTTGCTTTCAATCCTGCAATGACCTGTGAAGGATTTTCATTCTTGCGCATCACAACGATGGCTTCTACAACATCTTCTTCGTTTGTGATTGTTCTTTTTCCTGTTGAATCAATAATGGCATCTGATCTTCCTACCAAACCTAAACGTGGGAGATTTGAGATCTCAACATCCGCAACATCTTTTACCAGAACAGGGATGCCATTTACATTTTGAACGATAACGTTCTTGATCTCATTGATATCATTCAACAAACCGATTCCTCTTACAACATAAGCCTGATCATTCTGGATGATGATATCACCTCCGATATTGATATTGCTTTTTTGGACAGCGGAATAAACATCCAGTGAAGTGATACCCAGATTGGTTAATTTACCCGGATCGACTTTGATCTCATAGGTTTTTGTTTTTCCTCCAAAGCATACCACATCTGCAATGCCCGGAACTGAACGGATCTGTCTATCAACCACCCAATCCTGAATGGTCTTTAATTCTCTTGTATCGCGGAAACTGCTTCTTAAAGTATAGCGGAATATTTCACCAGTTGGACCTGTTGGCGGTTGTACAGCAGGTGAAACATTTTCAGGAAGATCGGCACTGCTTAATAGATTGTTCACCTGCAAACGTGCTTCTTCATTGGTTACTTTATCTTCAAAAACTAATTTGATATACGACAAGCCAAAAATGCTAGTTGAACGCAGACTTGTTTTTTTCTGCACAGGATTCATTGCTATTTCAATAGGAATAGTAACAAACTTTTCTATCTCTTCAGCACTTCTTCCCGGCCATTGAGTAATGATGGTAACTTCTGTGTTTGTTACATCAGGAAATGCCTCAATCGGCATTGTTTTAAATGTGATAATACCTGCAATAAGCAACAATAGAGTTGACAGCAGGATGAAATATTTATTCTTCAGCGAAAATGCCAATATGTTTCGTAAGAGCTTGATCATGGTAATAGATTTAAGGGTTATTAACTGTTCAGTGCATCATAGATCAACAGAGCCTGCGAGGCAATTATTCTATTGCCTACCTGAACACCTCCTGCTAAATATGTTTTATTTCCAACTGTATTAATAACCTGTACCGGCACGATCTTTACATCGCTGTTGCTGGTATACACCAGCACATAATATTGACTATGATCGAATATTAAAGCTGAAGATGGAATACACAAAGCCGTTTTATTTTCTTTATTGTTTACGGTAACATTGGCAAACATTTCAGGCTTCAGCATATAATTATCATTGGCCAATACAACACGAACTTTCATCACTTTATTTGCCGGATCTAAAACATTCATGATCTTATCGATTTTGCCTTTGAATATTTTATCGGGATAGGAGAGTGTAGTGATGTCTACATTATCACCATTATGCACAAGGCTGATATTTGATTCGTACACATTGGCAATGACCCAAACATTCTTCAGATCTGATATGGTGAAAAGACTTGTAGTATTATCAGTTCTGATGACCATATTATTGGTGGCAAATTTTTGGACAATGAATCCACTGATTGGCGCTTTTACGGCATAATCTCCATTGCTATTACCTCCATTTATTTTCAATACTTTATTAACCCTGTTTAAAGCTGATTTTGCTTGTTCGTAACCGGTTTCTGCATTTAATACATCTTTTTGCGATGCCAATCCACTGCTAAACATATCCTGTGTAGCATCCAGGTTTTTCTTTGCAACTTTTAAATTGGTTTCTGCATTAACAAGGTCGTTACTATAGCCAGCCATTTCGGTGCTCTTGATGATGGCCAGTGTTTGTCCAGCATTCACGTAATCACCCAGCATAACTTTTATATCCTGAATATTGCCACTTAACATGGGATATACGGGAACTATATTATCATCGTTGAATGCTACTTTACCGGTAAGTGTAATTGCATCTGTTAATTGAGATGTTTGCACTGTATCGATCTTTATCTTTTTCGCCAATGTATCAGGAATGACATATTTCTGTTTTTCATTGCTTTCATTTTCTTCTGCTTGTTTGCATGATGTGAATACAAAACACATGAATAGAACAATGCTGAAAATTTTGCTGAATTGTTTTAGTATTTGATTGTCCATATTACTTTGGTTTAAAAGAATTAATTGAAAAAGGTTAGGCCTGTATAGAAATTCAAGTCTTCAAATGCACTTACACGATTATAAAGTACTGCATTGATCTGAAGGGTATTTTGTTTATAGGAATCATAGAAATCAAGAAAATCAAGCAAACCGATATTTCTCTTTTGATAATTGAGCAACACTTCATTGGTAAGCCTTTCAAAGTCTTTAGCAAAAAGTATATCTATCTTCTTATACAGTTTATCCTGATCAAATGCTTTTTGTAAAGCCCTTGCAATCTGTTCTTCGATCGTTAATTCAGTGCTTTTTTGTGAAGTGGCACTCAAGTCAATGATCGCTTTTGCAGATTTGATATTTCCTTGATTGCGGTTAAAGATGGGAATGTCGATACCAACACCCAGCATCGATAAATTATGGATATAACTTCCTTGTTGATCGTAACCCAATTGCATGTTCAGATCAGGAACTGCCAGGGCTTTTTGCAATTCATAAGTTTGACGGCTAAGTTCAGTATTTGCTTTTGCTATTTTCAGGTCTGCTCTAGCCTGATAAGCAGAATCAAGCAAAGCTGTAAAAGCATACTTATTGGGATCCAATGCAGCAACAGCATTGGTGTCAACCATCGGATGCACATAATGATTTCTTATCTGTAGAACTAGTCTCAGTTCACTCTCCAGATCATTGATCTGATTGATCAGATCGTTGTATTCCTTTTGCATGCTGTAGAGTTGTGCTTTAATGCGCACTACTTCCTTTTCAGAAATATATCCTTTGCCTTTTTGTTGTTCAAAAGCAGTTACTACATTTTGCAATGCATTTATTTCCTGCGCATATACTTTAGCCGATTGTTCTGAGTAATAGATGTTAAAGAAGTCAGTTCTTAAAGTGTATTTGAGTGTTCTTAACAGATCATAGAACTGATATTCAGCCAACTTAGCATTCGTTTCTGCAATTTTAATTTGCTTATTTCTCTTGTTTGCCAGAATGATCATTTGCGAAATGGAACTTTGGATCTCTCCTTCATTTCCCGCTGGAAGGAACTTTTTCGTTTCTGTTTGATATAAGACTGTCGAAAAACTAAAGTTGGGATTGGGATACAATTTTGCCTGTATGATCAATGCCTTTTGAGCATCTACATTATATTTCTGTGCTAATAATTGCAGATTATTATTCAGAAATATATGTTCGGCACTATCGATGCTTATACTGATAGTATCGGCAAACAGCTTTTCTTTTTGAGCTATTGCAGTGTTGCCGATCATAACAGATATAAGTACAATTACTAAGTAACTGCTTATACGCATGTTATTTAAATTAAGAATTGAGTAAAATGAGATCTGCTGATATTGGGTTCATTATTCAGCATGAATGATTAGTTGCAATGAATGCAACCGAAGAAACAGTCTTATGCTTTGGGAGGTGGCGGATTGATCTCTCTGAAGAATCGATACTTGTAATCTTCAGTCAAAGGAACGATGAAAGCCTCATTTTTAACTGTATAAGGTATTCTGCATGTGAATCCTTCCTGTTGAAAAAGCTTAATGGAGAGATGCTTTATGATCTGTGTCTTGGAAGAAGAAGATTCTTTCTGGAATTCAGGAAAAGCATCTTTATTGCCCATTACAATTTCAGAAACATATTCAGTGATCGAATTAAAATAGTTAAAATCTTCTATCGTAACTGTTGTTGCTATGGGCTGAAACTCAACAGCATCAATACTCAGATTGATGATCTGCATTGCAACTATTGCAACCAGTAATTGGATTGATATCTTTTTAACCGCAAGTCTCACAAATACAAAAATAAGGGTAAGCGATACAAAATTGTTTGTTAATATTATGAAAATGGGATACACTTTTCAATGGTTTAATATTTTTTAAAAATGTCAAGCCATCGTTATCGCAATTTCATTTTATGAAATAAAGAATGATCTCTCCAGGAATGGAGAGATCTTTTTTAACCTTAATTCAGACTTAAGGCAGGATTACCTCATGTGTGAATATTTTTAAGCTCAGTATCTGTATTCATATTTAATCTGTATTGCTCAATTTTTCTGTACAAAGTGGCGATTCCGATCTTTAATAACCTGGCTGTTTCAGCTTTATTTCCTTTGGTGAAATTCAGGATACGTTGTATATGGTTCTTTTCAACTGTTTCAAGGTCAAGTGTTGGATTTCCGGCAGAACCTGTTTTGCCACTATTTTTATCAATATCAACAGGAAGATGTTCGGCAGTCAGCAAACTGCCTTCTGCCATGATCACAGCTCTTTCAATCACATTCTTCAGTTCTCGTATATTACCCGGCCAATGATGATGCTTTAATTTTTCAACCATATCAATACTCATCTCCTTTACATTTTTGTTTAATTTTTTAGAGAATACATCGATATAATATTTTGCCAATAGAGGGATATCATTTCTGCGTTCCAATAAAGAGGGGAGATGAAGTGTAAATACATTGATCCTGTAAAAAAGATCCTCTCTGAAATTTCCTTTCTGAACTTCTTCGTAAAGGTTTTTATTGGTAGCACAGATCAATCGAATATCTGTACTCGAAGACTTTGTAGCACCTAATTTTATAAATTCATTTACTTCAAGAACACGCAATAATTTGGCCTGAATATCAAAGTCAAGTTCTCCTATTTCATCCAGAAACAGGGTTCCTTCATTCGCTTCTTCCATTAAGCCCACTTTGTCTCTTACGGCACCTGTAAATGCTCCCGCTTTATAACCAAACAATTCACTTTCCAGCAATTCTTTGGAAAATGCACTGCAGTTGATTGCTACAAATGGTTTGTTTGCCCTTGTACTTGAAGAATGGATCGCTTTGGCGAATAATTCTTTCCCTGTTCCTGTTTCACCTAATATCAATATGGAAACATTGGTGGATGCGATCTTTTTGGCAAGTGCAATTGTTTCCTGTATCAATGGCGATTTACCAATGATATTATCAAATCCAAAAACGATTTGAACTTCTTTTTCAAGCTTGGTCAAACGCTTTTGTAAATTTACTTTTTCACTTGCTTTATTTAATAAAGGAATGATCTTATCATTATCATCTCCTTTTGTGATATAATCAAAAGCACCATTTTTCATTGCCTGAATACCTTCTGATATATTGCCATAGGCGGTGATGACTATTAATTCAATATGAGGAAATTCCGTCTTACATCTTTTAATAAATTCAACACCGCTTCCGTCAGGTAAGTGAACATCACATAAAATCACGTCAATTTGTTCACGCTGCATAACCCTGTTTGCAGATCTTAGGTCTGCCGCTTCAAATACAACATAACCTTCCAAAGAAATGATCCTTTTTAATAGGGTACGCAGCCTGTTTTCATCATCAATGATTAAAATTTGTCCAATTGACATAGAAGCAAATTTTAGTAAAAGGATTTTTGATATAAATAGGCAAGCTTTAATTCTTTCCGATAAGTATCATAGCTCACCAGTTCAGACTGATTTCTGATTCCATCCAAGAGATCATGAAACTTTAAATTATCAGGAAAGCTTTTCTTTAAATTATCCACTGTTAAGGGGATCAATTCGTCAGTTCCTTTCAAACTGAAATAATAGAATGTTTTTCTAACATTTCCTTTATTGGCATCTGCAGTTGTTGAAGCTTCATGTTTATATACAAAGAATGGTTCCGCAAGTATAATGTTATACAACTCATTTTTATAAAACCTATAATCTTCATTACTAATGTCTCGATAACCAAATACCTGTTTTTTAGAAAGCGTTTTTGTAGCTCCATTCTCAATAACTTTTATTGAAGAGGAAGCAAAAAATTCATTCAGTATTATTTTGTCACTCGTTTCATAGCTCAAATGATGATTCTTAAAATCATCTAATGATAAATATAATCCTCTGCCTGTTGGAGGTTTAGTTTGTATTTCTGTAAATGAACAACAAATAACAAACAATAGAATTGCACTGAATAGATTGTTCTTTTTCATGATTATTTTTTTAAGATTGATATTTTTTAATTTGAAATACTGCGGATAAGATGAAACAAGTAACAACAAGCACTAAAAGAATATCTCTGATTAATAAATTGCTGTTACTATTGTTTTCATCATAATGAGTATTGATCACAGGGGAATTAAAATCTGGCAATCAGGGCTACAATAACTCTTTGCTCTGATTTAACTAAATCGGGTTGCCATCCTCCCCAACTATTTAAAGGAGGGGCAATTGAAGCGCCACTGGAAGTATAAGTATAGCTTCCCGTATTTGAAAATCCGCTTGGAGATGTAACTCCGCCTGCTCCGGCAAAATATCCGTTTAATTGTCCTGTTCCCGGTGCCGCACCTATGTTCATCACATTGCGATAAACATATTCAAACTTCAATGTCAGGTTTTGACTAATTAAAAAGTCGAATGTAGTAGAGAAGTCCATCGCATTGAAAGTAGAACCGGGTCCTGTTTGCTGTTGGTACAAAGTATCAGCATAGCCTGTAGGTGCAAGCACTAAATATTGTCCCGGATTATGCATATAACCACCACCTACATTCCAGGCAAATTTATCTCCGAACCAAAACCTGTTATAGATCATGCCGCTGATAAAATTTTGTGCAGTCGTACCTGATTTCTTTCCAAAAGCACTTACTCCATCTCCATTCTCAAACCCAAAATCAGCTGTGATACTAAATGCTGCTTTGGTAATAAACTTCCCTTTAGGTCGGTTGACATAACGAAGCTGATAACTATTATCACTATGAAAACGATACCTGTTTGGCGCACCCTGATCATCTTTTCCGTAATAGTTATTGAATACATAATCCACGGTTTCTTTTGGCCTGTAATAAATGGAAGCACCAACACCGGGAGAATGGTTGAACATACCATAACTCTGCCATCCGTTGATCAGCCAGAACTCAACTTTCAATTTATCGGTCGGGAAGGTTTGTAATCTTAAACCATTAAAGAACCATGGCGTATTATCTGAAGTATAAGAAGGCTGATATCCCCAGTTCTCAAAATTATTATAAGAGAATAGCCCGATATAAGACATGAAAATACCTGCATCTAAATTGATCCCATGCCATTTGTCCCAATGGTACCCTGCATAAGCTTCACTGATATTACGGTAAATTGTTTGCAGGTCATATTGACCTTTATAGGAACTTCCATCATTACGCGGTACAACAGTAGAGCGTGTGCCAAATTGCATCATGATCCTTCCTCGAATATGATCTACATGTATATCACCGCCAAATCCAAGATAGGAGAGCTGCAATTCATTATTTCTTGCCAATGCAGTTGAACCCACAACAGTATTATCAATTGGATTATTGAATGAATGTGTAGCATTTAGATCAAGTGTGATATCACTTGTAAAATATTTAGTATCAAGTAATGGGGGACTTGTTTTACGGCTGTTCCCGTTAAGCCATGTAAAGTCACCGAAGGCAAAAGGGTCAGTGGCCTTTGGAGTAGAATCAGCCATCAACATATTCTTAGCTTCTTTTTTACTGGCTGTTTTTAGTTTCAAGTTAGTTTTTAAGATGGAAGTATTCATTTGCGATACCGCCATAGTCTCACTATTTGATCCTGCATTTTCAACAGATTCGGGAACAGCTTTTTCAGTAGTAGAATTATTTGTTTTGATGATGGATATTGAAATGTTTTTTTCATCAATAGTCTGGGATGTATTTGCTTGTTGAGCAAATACTTTATAACTGGTTTGGAAACATAAAAGCAAAGCTGCTGATACCTTAATGATTGTCTTGTTCATAATTAAATCTTTTGAATGTTAGTTTTTCGTTCTCTCTTTTCTTATTGCAATACAAACTATTAGCACTTCATCTGATCATAATTCACAGGTGAGGCGATTCATATTTTAGGATCGATCAAATATGTTAACTACTATTTCGAAAAAGTATGCCAAGCCAAAAAATCAAATTGTGATTAAACTGTATAAATCAATACTGATGTGGGTTTTATGAATACGGTCTAAAGTATTTGGCTTTTTTAAAGGAGGGCAAAAAGCTATCAAATTGATAGCATTATATCAATTTGAACTATCATTTTGAAAGGCCCATTATTGATTTGAATGTTAAGGAGAATTAGAAATTCAGGATTATTGATTGAATTCAAATTGAAGTCACAGTTTTATTCAAGTGTACTTTTCAGTCTACAATGGATACTTCGAACTGTATCATTTTGGAATTGATTCTCATTTCGATTCGATTGTATTTATACGAATTGATTTTATTCTTTACTGATTATTTTACAGGAAACCCTTTACAGTATCGTATCTGAGTTTATGTGACTGAAAGTTTTTTGACGTGGTATATAATTTGAGTCCTTTAAAGAGCAGTCACAAAAAAAACTTTATTAATCGCAATCAGCAGCCCATCAGCAATGATCGGAAGCTGCAATAAAATTCATCATTATGAAAGAAGCAGCCGTATTAACAATTCAGCAAGTATCTTTTATCAAACCGGATATTGAAGAAAGAATTATTGAGATCATGCGTAACCTCTTCGTTGTAGAGTCTTACATGATTATTAATGAAGCCTCTTTGATTGATGATCTTGGGGTAGATTCATTGGATATTTATGAAATGATCATGACTCTCGAAAGAGAATTTCATATTCGAATACCGGATGGGGATGCTGAAAAACTAGTAACCGTTGGATCTGTTGTGAAATATGTTGAAAGAAAATTAAGGTAACCAGAGCTTAAAGATGTTTATTAAAATGGCATAATTCAATTGAATTGAACTGCTCAATTGAGGAAGGTTGTCATAAAAATAAAAGCTCCGGATTATCCGGAGCTTTTATTTTTATATATGCTGAATGACTTGAAACTTATTTTTTCTTTTCCTGATTATTACGTCCCAATGGTCTTGTTCTTCCAAAATCAACCAGGATAGGAGCAGCAACAAAGATAGAAGAGTAAGTACCGGTAATAACACCGATCAACATAGCGAATGCAAAACCTCTGGTTACTTCACCACCAAAGATGAAGAGGATCAATAAGGTTAAGAATACGGTCAATGATGTCATGATGGTACGACTCAAAGTATCATTTACTGCTTTGTTGATGATGGCACCTTTTTCAGCACCTCTCATGGTTCCGCTATATTCACGGATCCTATCGAATACGATTACCGTATCATTCATCGAGAAGCCAATCACCGTTAATATGGCAGCGATAAAGTGCTGACCGATCTCTAACGGGAATGGAACAAATGATCTCAAGAATGAGAATACAGCTAATGTAACGAACACATCATGCAATAAGGAAACGATGGTTCCCAAAGAATATCTCCAGTCACGGAAACGGATAAAGATGTATAAACAAATCGCGATCAATGCAAATACTGTTGCTTTTTCTGCACCTAATTTCAGATCTTCAGAAATCGAAGGCAATACAGTCTGATAACTTACTTTATAATTCTTATTGAATTCATTATAAGTAGTTCCATCAGGCAGATGTTTTTGCAATCCATCGAACAATGCTTTTTCAACAATTGAGTCAACGTTTGCTTTATTGTCCTTGATCAGATAAGCAGTAGTAATAGCCAATTGATTATTGGTGCCTATCGATTTTATTTCGGGAGATTCATTACCCAATGTTTTCTTCAGATCATCTCTGATAGCATCAGGAGAAACCGGTTTGTCGAATCTGATCGTATAACTACGACCACCTGCAAACTCAACTCCCTGATCAAAGCCATGGAAGAATGAACCCACACCTAAGATCAATACAACAACAGATATACCATAAGCGATCTTTCTGTATTCGATGAATTTGAAAGATGCATGTTTGAATATTTTCTTGGAAACTCCTGTGAAATACTGGAAGTGACGATTTTTGGTAGTATAAAAATCTGTTACCAGTCTTGATACAAGGATACCGCAGAACAGTGATAAAACGATACCGATCATCTGAGTAGTTGCGAAACCTAATACAGGTCCTAATCCAAAATAGAATAAGATCGCTGCAGTTAAGAAAGTAGTAACGTGCGCATCCAATACCGGTGCCAATGAACGTTTATATCCATCATTCACTGCTTGTTGATAGCTTTTACCTTTCGTTAATTCTTCTTTGATACGTTCAAAGATGATAACGTTGGTATCAACTGCCATACCAATGGTCAATACCAAACCGGCAATACCTGCTGCGGTTAAAGTAAAGCCCAAAGCACTTAATATACCAATGGTGAACAATAAGTTTAAGATCAATGCTGTATTGGCAACCCAGCCACCTGTATTATAATACAAGAGCATCAATCCGAAGATCACAATAAAAGAGATCAGGAATGATAAAGAACCACCTTTGATGGCAGCTTTACCTAAAGTTGGACCAACCACCTGGCTCTGTACAATTCTTGCAGGAGCTGTTAATTGTCCGCTGGTTAAAATTTCAGCAAGGTCCTGTGCATCTTTCAAAGTATAGTTACCGCTGATCTGTGAATTACCGGTTGTAATGGCATCATTCACATTAGGAGCGCTGTATACTATATTATCTAATACAATAGCAATCGGTTTATCAATATTTCTGGCGGTCATCTTTGCCCAAACATTAGTACCGATCGGTTTCATGTTCATCTTAATGGCAATACGACCACGTTCATCAAAATCCTGTTTTGCATCAGCAACCTGATCACCTTCCAGTTCAGCCTGACCGTTGTCTAATGTTTTGATGGCATATACGGTAAGGAAATTCTTTGCTTTAGGATCTTCACTTTCAGTTTTACCAAACATGAATTGTAAAGTGGAAGGGAACTTATTCTTTACCAATTCCATTCTCAGATAACTGTTGAATAAACCGGTATCTTTTGTTTG
>CAIKTE010000194.1 GCA_903830285.1 uncultured Chitinophagaceae bacterium
GCCCACGTCATCACTGGAAAAATGAGATGAAAGAAAAATGGCATAACATGAGTCCGGAAGAAAGAGAAAAAATGAAAGAAGAATGGAGAAACAAATGCCGGACTTGGAGAAAGCCTAATAGCCAAGCAACAACAAACGAACAATAGCCACCATTTTCTGTTACAATTATGATTAAATTGTAACTTAAAATAAAAGCATGACTAAAAAAATTCTCCCCCTCTTTTTATCATTATTTATCATAGGGTTTGTAGCTGCACAAAAAACTACGGCCATCACTTGCGGCCAGGTTTTGAATACCCGCACTGGTGAAATTTTACAGAATCAGGTGATCTTCATTAAAGGAAATCTGATCGAGTCAATTTCACCAGCAGCGGGTTTTAAATTAAAAGCCGATACGACAATTAATCTCTCAGCCTTCACGGTATTGCCAGGCTTAATCGATTGTCATACCCACGTGCTTTTGCAAGGCGATATCACTAGTGAAGATTACGACGTACAAGTACTCAAAGAATCCATTCCATATAGAACCATCCGCGCAGTGCGAAGTGCTAAACAAAGTGTGATGAATGGATTTACTACCATTCGCGACCTGGGTACAGAAGGTGCAGGATTTGCCGATGCAGATATCAAAAAAGCCATCATCAAAGGAGAAATGGAAGGACCAAGAATGTATATTTCTACCCTTGCCATTAATACTACCGGACATTATCCGCTCAAAGAATCTGATTATGCCTGGGAATTAAAGATGCCTAAAGGATTACAGGAAATTACTGGCGCCGATGAAGGCAGAAGAGCCGTTCGGGATCAGATTGCACACGGGGCAGACTGGATTAAAATTTATGCCGACCGCGGTTATACCAAACAAGCTGATGGAACTTATCGAAGCCTTCCCAATTTTACAGCCGACGAAATAAATGCCATTGGCGATGAAACACTCCGCTCAAATAAAAAACTCTGTGCACACGCAGTAACTCGTGATGGAATAATTGCTGCAATCAATGCCGGGGCAAGTAGTATCGAACACGGCTTTGGGATGGATGATGAGTGCATCAGATTGATGGTTGAGAAAAAAGTGTGCTGGTGCCCTACAATTTTTGTTAATGAATATGTGGCAGAAGGAAGAGCGAAAGCAGGTAGCCCTATCAACCTCTATTTTTCGCAAACAGAACCGGAATTATTCAAAAAAGCCCTCAAGGCAGGGGTTAAAATTGCTTACGGTACTGATATTGGTGGATACGATTGGAAGTTGCCTCAGGCAAGGGACTTTTCCTATATGGTAAGCTTTGGCATGACCAACATACAAGCCATCCAAACTGCAACCATAACTGCAGCAGAATTACTGGGACAGACCAATAAAATAGGTGAAATCAAAGCAGGCGCTTATGCAGATTTGATTGCGCTGAAAGGTGATCCTAGCAAGGATATTAAACTTTTAGAGGATGTGAAATGGGTGATGAAAGATGGTGCTGTGAAAAAATAACCACTAAATTTCTTTGATACCCCTATTTTTGCGCAATTTCTAGGTAATGAATCAAACTTTAAACTCAAACGAATCTATCCCCTCAAAGAAGAAAAAAATCATCGTATTAGGTAGCGGCCCTAATAGGATTGGTCAGGGAATTGAATTCGATTATTGCTGTGTGCA
>CAIKTE010000195.1 GCA_903830285.1 uncultured Chitinophagaceae bacterium
ATAAATTATTTGTGGATATTGATTATTACGTCAACGTGTATGACAATTTTATTGGTCAGTTAGATGTTACCCAACCGATCAGAGGTTCGATCGGCCAAAGCGGAGGATCAAACGATAGCACAGCTTATTTTGCCTATACAGGGGGAGCATCAGTGAAAAAATATAAAATGTGGACCAACTCTAAAAGTATTGTCAGCAATCAGGGGATTGAATTGGGATTGAGTTATAACTTCTTCAAAAATTTTAATCTTTCAGCAAACCTGAGTTATGCTGCACTAAAAGAAATAACATCATCCGATGCATTTACTCCGGCTTTTAACACACCGAAATGGATCACTAATATTTCTATCGGCAATAGGGAGATCATCAAGAATGTTGGGTTTAATGTTGTTTGGCATTGGCAGGATGCATTTTACTGGAACAGTCCTCTGGCTAACGGTATAGTGAACGCCTACAATACAGTTGATGCGCAAATAAACTATCGTTTTCCGGAATTGAAAACGATCATTAAGTTGGGTGCCAGCAACCTTTTGAATTCATATCACACACAATATATTGGTGGACCTTCGGTGGGTGGTTTCTATTATGTAACATTCATTTTTGATAATAACTTAAAATAATCAGAATTTAAAAGCAGCATAAGAAATCCATGTTGCTTTATACAGCCTTGTGGCCGAGTGGTGAGGCAGGGGTCTGCAAAACCTTTTACGGCGGTTCGAATCCGCCCATGGCGTCAAAAAATTAAAACCTATATAATTAATAGACTTTGTTTCTTTGCATAATAAAACAACCTGAATATTTCAAGTACATACACCATACCGAAAAAAACAGATAAATCTACAGGCCTGGGTACAAATTTGCTTTTCCCTGTCTTTTTAAAGTTGGAAGACCTTCGTTTGACCATTATTGGCGGCGGCGCCATTGCATTGGAAAAATTACATGCTATACTTACCAATTCTCCAAATGCTACTATTAAGCTGATCGCGATCAACATAAAAGATGAAATATGGCAGTTAGCCGAAACACATTCAAATCTTTCGGTGAATCAAAAAGCATATGATCCGGATGATCTTACTGAAACGAATATTCTGATCATTGCAGTAAACGATATTACTCTTGCATCGCTTATCAAAAAAGCGGCGTCTGAAAAAAACATATTGGTGAATGTGGCTGACAAACCGGAACTCTGTGATTTTTATCTGAGTTCTATTGTAAAAAAAGGGAATCTAAAAATTGCTATTTCAACCAACGGCAAATCTCCCACATTGGCCAAACGTCTGAAAGAAATATTGAATGATGCTTTACCGGAAGAAGTGGATGGCATTTTAAACAACCTGAGTGTGATTCGGGGCAAGTTAAAAGGCAATTTTGCAGATAAACTTCAGCGGATGAATGAGATCACCAAAATTTTATCTATACAGGAAAAAATGGAGAATAAAGATCATAAACATCTCAATAAAAAAATAAGCATTTGGTTTGTTATTGCAATTGTTTCTGTTTTATTGGGCTATACATTATCGCTCGCTATTCCTGTTGAACATTTGTTCAATCAATCCAGAAGCTTTTTAGAACAATTAGATAATCGATTTTACTGGATGATATTAATAGGTTTCGGTGTGGAGATGATCGCAGGCAGTATGGGCATGGGATATGGCGCCATCTGCACTTCAGTACTTTTATCTTTAGGATTAAGCCTTCCGGTTATTTCAAGCAGTGTGCATACTTCAGAAATGTTTGGTTCTGCTGCATCAGCCATCAGCCATTTCAAATTCAGGAATATCAATAAAAAATTATTTAAATCATTGGCCATTCCTGGCGTTATTACAGCTATTCTTGGGGCATTATTCCTGATACGCTTTGGAGAAGCATATGCTTATATCCTTAAACCACTGGTCTCTTTTTATACTTTATATCTGGGCATTAATATTCTAACAAGAGCATTTACCAAAAAGAAAAAGAATCCGGGCAAATTAAAATATGCAGGATGGCTGGGTGCTATTGGAGGTTTTATAGATTCGGTTGGCGGTGGTGGGTGGGGTCCATTGGTTACCAGTACCATTATTGCAAAAGGCAGGGAACCCAGATATGCAGTAGGCACTTCTGTTGCTGCCAAATTTTGCATCACTGTTGCCAGTGCATTTACTTTTTTTACAGTTATCGGTATCAGTCAGTGGCCTATCATCATCGGGTTGATTTTCGGAGGCGTAATGGCTGCACCTCTTGCAGCTAGGCTTACAGGGAAATTGCCCAGTAAAGGCATGTTCATTGCTGTAGGTATCCTAGTGATCGGAATCAGTTTGAGAACGATCTTAAAGTCTTTTCATTTGATATAATTTTTCCTGTCTTAAATCCTTCCGCCACTTCGATACTTCGTATCATTTAGGGTTTATTGTTATCCAAACTCATTCAAACAAATATTTGAAATCGTTACTAAAAAAAGATTGATTTTATAGAATATTATCCAGTTGTGACTTGATTCAACTAAATTATCATTCAAGCAGCTTTTTGAGAAATAAAATTCCTAATGATTGAAACAACATTTTCCATTTCATCGGTCTTATCTAAAAAATAATCAGCACCATATTTTTCACATTCTGTTCTGTAACTGCTGATCGTAAAATGTGTAAGCACGATAACTTTTACTTTTAGTTCATTTTGCTTAATATGCTTTAGTAATTCGATACCACTTTTTTCAGGCATCCCGATTTCTACGATTACAAAATCAGGATGAAAGGAATCAAACACTGTCAAGGCGTTATCAATATCTGTAGATATTTTAAAGGTATTGTTTGTCCCTGTAGCAGCAAGTAGTCCTTGTAAACGGCAGGCGGTGAAGATCGAATAGTCCACTAGCAGTATTTTAAGGTCATTATTTTTCATAGACCGGAATTTGACACAAAGCACAGTAAAAAAACAAGGTTTTACAATAATGATACTTGTGAAAACAAAGTAGTTTTTTATGATTCATTTGTAGTAATGTGACTACATAACCTTTATTTTAAAAATGACATACAGCTTACAATTCAAATGCGAAAATGGGCTTTGGTCATATTTTCCGGTAGTACAATAAATATTTTTGCTTTCCAGAATGATAAGATTATGCAAGTACCATTTGATCTACTAAAAAAATATAACATTCCTGTTCCGAGGTATACAAGTTATCCTACAGTTCCAGTTTGGAAAGAAAGTATGAATTTGCAAGACTGGAAAAAAGTTTTTCAAAAACAGTTTGATCTAAGTAATGAAACTGAGGGTATCAGTCTCTATCTGCATTTACCTTTTTGCGAATCACTTTGCACTTATTGCGGCTGTAATAAAAAAATAACTAGTAATCATTCCGTTGAAGAAGAATACATGCAGGTGGTTTTAAAAGAATGGAATTTGTATCTGCAGTTGATGCATACAAAACCGGTAATACGTGAGTTACATATAGGAGGTGGAACTCCTACTTTTTTTTCACCCAAGAATTTAGAAAAATTATTAACTGCTATTTTTGATACAGCCATCATTCACAACAAACATGAATTCAGTTTTGAGGGTCATCCCAACAATACTACCAAAGGACATTTACAAGCTTTATATGATCTGGGTTTTAGAAGGGTGAGTTATGGTGTACAGGACAATGACCCCGAAGTACAACGGATCATTAATCGTATTCAACCGTTTGAAAATATTCAACGGGCTACTGCTGAAGCAAGAGCTATCGGTTATCAATCCGTGAATTTTGATCTGATCTATGGTTTACCCAAACAAACTTTAGAAACGATGGAGAAAACTATTTTACAATCCATCAGTTTACATCCAGATCGTGTTGCATTTTACAGTTATGCGCATGTTCCTTGGACCAGTAGGGGTCAACGATTATTTGACGAAAATGATCTACCAAGCACAGAAACAAAAATGAAATTGTATCAACTTGGTAAGACATTATTTGTCAAAAATGGTTACTGCGATATTGGTATGGACCATTTTGCACTACCAAGCGATGATCTGTTCAAGGCAAGAGAAGAAGGTTGGTTACATCGTAACTTTATGGGCTATACAACTCAGCATACAAGTATATTATTAGGTTTGGGTGTTTCAAGTATCAGTGATGTAGGTATTGCCTTTGCTCAGAATCAAAAGACCATTCATGATTATTATACAGCGATCAACAATGGAGAATTGTCTGTTACTAAAGGCTATTTTTTAACTGAAGAGGATACTGTCTTTAGAAAATATATTTTGAATATTAGTTGTCAGGGCAAAACAAATTTCTTACCACAACATTTAGATCTGATCGAACAATACAGTTTTCCTGAATTGAAAAAATTATCAGAAGATGGACTTGTTGAATATAATGATTCCGGTTTAGTTGTTACAGAACTGGGATTAAATTTCATTCGAAATATTTGCAAAGCATTCGACCTTCATTTGTTACGTAACGAATCGAAACAGGGAAAACCACAATTCAGTCAAGCAATTTAGCAGAGAGCTTTATTTGTTTTTTTGGATGCTGTTTAGTTAATACACGAAGAAATTATTCAAGAGTAAATTCTTCGTGTAAATGCGGAACTCGAACATCTTTAAATCCTTTTTTCAATAATCGCTTTTGAAATTCCAATTGGACATCTTCTTCGCCGTGAACAATAAATAAGGTTTTCACTAAAGAAGGGTTTTGACAGGATAAAAATTGACAGAGATCATCATAATCGCCATGTGCACTCATGCTTCTCATCGTACCAATTTCTGCAATCACTTTAAAATATTCACCATAGATCTTTACTTCTTTTGCTGCATTCATTAATTTACCTCCCAGCGAATGGGGCTCGCAATAACCCACTATTAAAATTGTATTTCGTTTATCACCAATATTATTGGCGATATGATGTTTAATGCGTCCTGCATCGGCCATGCCGCTTGCAGAAATAATGATGCAGGGCTGATGCAGATCGTTCAATGCTTTACTTTCATCTACACTTTTTATGAATTTCAATCCTGGAAAATCAAATGGATCGCTGTCACTGAGTAATAATTTTTTGATGGTACTGTTGAAATTTTCAGGATGACTTTTTACAACTTGTGTTGCTTCCATACTCAACGGGCTATCAACAAAAACGGGTACTTTTGGCAAGCGGTTAGTATTAAACATTTCATTCAAAAAATACAGCAATTCCTGTGTTCTTCCTACACTGAAAGAAGGAATGATCAATTTGCCTTTTTTCTCAACGCAGGTCTTTACTATCCAGTCATGAAATACATTTAAAGTATTGGAGAATTCTTCATGTATCTTATCGCCGTAAGTGCTTTCAATTAAAATATAATCTGCCTGCGGAAAAACATGCGGCGAACATAGAATAACATCACCGTACCTTCCCACATCACCGCTAAAAGTTAAATGGATCGTTTCATTGTTTTCTTTCAAACGTAAATGCATGGCAGCACTGCCGATAATATGGCCTGCATCGGTAAACATCACTTCAGCTTCGCTGCAAACAGTTGTCCATTCTCCATATGCAGCTGTTTGCATCAATGGAAATACATTTTGAGCATCATCCAGATCATAGAGAGGTTCAAATGGAGGGAGCCCTTGTTTCGCTCTGCGTTTATTCATGAATTTTGTATCATCCCTTTGTATCTGCGCAGAATCTTCCAATAAAATTTCAGTCAGATCTTTTGTGGCAGGAGTGCAGAATATTTTTCCCGCAAATCCTTGTTTTACTAATCTTGGGATCAAGCCAGAATGATCAATATGCGCATGTGATAAAATTAAATAATCAACCGATGATGCATCAAAACCAAATGAAGCATTTAATACATCGGTGTCTTTTCCCAATCCCTGAAACAATCCGCAATCCAATAATATCTTTGTACCGCTATTTAATGTTAGCAAATGTTTGGAACCTGTAACTGTTCTTGCCGCTCCATGAAAAGCTATTTTCATAATACCCTCCGTCCCTGAAAGGGAACTTTTAAGAACCCAATACTTCAGGATTTTTTATAATTATAATAATATTCCCACAGTTACTCCCCATTAGGGGCTGGGGATTTTGCTTTAAAACTCCAGGTAAAAACAAATCTCGCTACTTCTTCATTCATTTCATTCAGACCAACAGAAATACATTGTATCGTTACCCCTTCTCCTGTTGCAAGTGTTTCTTCAATAGCATCAGCAATTTTATTACCGTCACCACATTTGAAAATAATTTTGCTGACTGCTTTCTTTAAAAAATCGGCTTCCACTTTTACTACCAGCATGCTAACTGATGGTTTACGTTGATAGATCTGTCCAAAAGCAAGGATGCCTGTGCTCAATTCCGCTGCCATACTTAGCACTGCAAAATAAATGGAACGAAAAGGATTTTGATTCACCCATTTAAAACGAACGGCTACTGTGGCATTCGCTTCATTCAATTCAACAATTTTCAATCCGCTGATAAACCCCATCGGCAGTTTGTTTAACATGAATAACCGATATTTAACCGGATTCGTTATTTGTTTTTTGAATAAATGAAACTGTTTGTTCATTAGTAATTCTTATAGTATATAGGATTGAGTGAGGCAGGAGACCAATCCTTGAAAAACTCTAAAACTTTTGTTTTGCTATATCCTTTCCCCTCTTCTAAATAAGATGAATTTTGTGTATGTATTCTGTAGCCATTCTTGTCTAAGATAATAAATACCGGAAACCCAAAACGCTGAGGGAATCCATACTTTTCGAATATGGCTTTATTTTTATTTTCCTGACTGTAATTTAAATGGTAAACAATAAAGTTTGTTTGAATAACAGAATCCATTTGTTTATCTTCTGTTGTAAACTTGTTAAACCGTAAACACCAACTGCACCAATTTCCACCGGCTTGAATCAATACATGTTTACCTGTTTTATTCGCTTTTATGATTGCAGCTTTAATATCAGCTTCTGCATTCGCATTCGGATCATACAACTTTGCTATATCTGAAAAATTTGCTTTGCCGGCAATTGATAAAGCTAAACAAACGAACATTAAAAGTTTTTGCATCAAATTATTTTGAATAGTGTTTCAATATTCTATGAAGGTAAGAAGAATGCAGCCAGTGCATAATCGGCAAACAAAATTAAAATACAACTTACCACAACAGCAGTTGTGCTTGCTCTTCCTATTTCCAATGCGCCGCCTTTTACATAAAATCCGAAATAAGCAGGGATACTGCTGAGAATAAATGCAAATGTATATGCTTTGTACATGGCAAAGACCATGTTATACGTATTGAGATTTTTTCTTAACCCGATATCAAAAATATCAGCAGAAATAATACCTGTAAGACTTCCTGCCATACGTCCGCCCCAAATTCCCAATACTGCGGAAATGATAATTAAACAGGGCACTACAATTAATGACGCCAGGATTTTAGGAAGAATGAGATAACTCTTACTGTTGATGCCCATGATCTCCAAAGCATCTATTTGTTCACTGATACGCATATTACCCAATTCGCTGGCGATCTTGCTACCAATTACACCAGCCAATACAATACTTAATACGGTGGGCGATAATTCGAGGATCATACTATCACGAACAATCTGTGCAATGGTAGATGCTGGAACCAATGGGCTAACCAACTGATATGCAGTTTGTACCGTTGTTACCGCACCTAGAAAAATGGAAATGATAATAACGATTGGCAATGCGCCAATGCCTATCTCCACACATTGATGCATGAGTTCCTTCCAATACATTTTATGGTTCTCAGGCTTAGTGAACATTCCCTTTAACATCAATAAAAATGTACCAAAATGTGTGAAAAAACTCATGAAATATCATTTAAAAACTAAAAATAGAAAACTAATAGAGAAAACTATTTTTTTCTTTTTTTCAGTCTTTGCCACCAGTTTGTTTTTTGTACTGCTTCATGTGTATTAGTACGACTTTTCATTTGTGCATCCACTACTGCGATCAATGCCATATTCACGATGCTTCTTTCACTGCTTCCCAATTGTAATACATGTACCGGTTTTTTCAAGCCCAATAAAATAGGACCGATCGCATCGGCACCACCGATTTCTTTTAATAAATTATAAGCAATATTTCCTGCTGTTAGATTAGGGAATATCAACACATTCACGCTTTGATCTACCAATTCACTGAATGGATAATTATCTTTCAGTATCTCATTGTTAAATGCAAGACTTCCCTGCATTTCACCATCCACGATCAAAGAAGGATTTCTTTTCTTTACGATCTTCACTGCATCAGAAACCAATTTTGCTTCAGGCGAATCACTACTGCCAAAATTACTGTAACTCAACATTGCGATCTTTGGTGTAAGATTAAAGTTTTTTACTTCTTTTGCAACCAGCATGGTAATATCTGCCAACTCCTCTGCAGTTGGATTAAAATTCACGGTAGTATCAGCTAAGAACAAAGGGCCTTTCTTGGTGAGCAATAAATACATGCCAGCGATCTTAGAAACACCTTCTTCTGTACCAATAACATGCAATGCTGGACGAATGGCATCTGCATAATTTCTGGTAAGACCTGATATCATAGCATCTGCATCGCCTGTTTCCACCATCATGCAACCAAAGTGGTTGCGGTCTTTCATGATCTTCACGCTTTCATATTCGTTGTAACCTTTACGTTGACGTTTCTTGAAAAATAATTCGCCGTATTCTTCGCGTTTAGTTTCCATGTCATCACTACGTGGATCGATGATCGGAAGATCAGTGAGATCAATATTATTATCTTCAGCAATTTTCCTGATCTTATCTTCAGAACCTAGTAAGATCGGGTAAGCAATCCCTTCATCGTAAGCAATGCTTGCTGCTTTCAATATTTTCTGATTATCCGCTTCTGCAAATACCAATCGCTTAGGGTCACTCTTTGCTTTACTGCCAATGGCACGCATCAACTGATTATCTAATCCCAAACGTTTATTTAATTCGATGGCATATTCATCCCAGTTCTCAATCGTTTTTTGTGCCACACCGCTTTCAATCGCTGCTTTAGCAACAGCAGGTGCTACAGTTGATAATAATCTCGGATCAACAGGTTTGGGAATGATATAATCAGGACCAAAATTCAAACTTGTATGATTATAAGCCAGACTAACAATATCCGGTACAGGTTTTCTTGCCAACTCTGCCAAAGCCTTTACAGCAGCAAGTTTCATCTCCTCATTAATTTTTGTGGCTCGAACATCCAATGCGCCACGAAAAATATAAGGGAAGCCCAAAACATTATTCACCTGATTGGGATAATCCACCCTTCCAGTTGCCATGATCAGATCCTTTCTAACACTTGTGGCATCTTCATAAGTGATCTCAGGATCAGGGTTGGCCAAAGCAAATACGACCGGTTTTTTAGCCATTGATTTGATCATCTCTTTCGAAACAACATTACCCTTACTTAATCCAATAAAAACATCTGCATCTTTAAACGCTGTTTCCAAACTGCAATCGGGTCTTTTAGTAGCAAATTCCAATTTCATTCCATCCAGGCCTTCACGTCCTTCATGAATTAAACCTTTACTATCGAACATGAAAAAGTTTTCTTTCTTCGCTCCCAATGCGATGTATAATCTGCAACAGGAAATAGATGCAGCACCTGCACCATTCACCACAAATTTTGCGTTCTCTATTTTCTTTCCCTGAATTTCTAATGCATTCAATAAGGCAGCACTACTGATGATGGCAGTGCCATGCTGATCATCATGCATGACCGGAATTTTCATTCTTTCTTTCAAATGCTGTTCTATATAAAAACATTCAGGAGCTTTGATGTCTTCCAGATTAACGCCGCCGAATGTAGGCTCCAGTGCTTTTACGATCTGCACAAATTTTTCCGGGTCTTTTTCATTGATCTCAATATCAAATACATCTATATCTGCAAAAATCTTAAACAAGACGGCTTTACCTTCCATAACAGGCTTGCCCGCTTCGGGACCAATATCGCCCAAGCCTAATACAGCCGTGCCATTGCTGATAACGGCTACCAGATTCCCTTTGGCAGTATATTTATAAACATCTTCAGGATTGGCAGCAATTTCCAAACAAGGAACTGCAACACCGGGACTGTAAGCCAATGACAGATCCCTTTGTGTTTTTGCTTCTTTGGTAGGAACCACTTCAATTTTACCGGGGCGGCCTTTGGCATGATATTCCAATGCCTGTTCTTTTCTCAGATCTTTTTTGTCCATGATTATTTTTTTAACAAGCTGATGAATCTTTACTAATCGTTCCTTGTACGGGGAAGAACTTGAACTTTTATCAATACATCAGCAATTGTCTAATACTAATTTCTTGTTTAAACGATGAAGGTAAGTGCAGTGAAAAATACTTTTTATGAGATTTATCACATAGCAATTTTCATCTTGATGCAATTTACGACTTAATTTGCTGAGATTTTTTTCAAGCTGATGATATTATAATTCAACAGCAGAACTGTGTACTAAGGGTTTCCTATAAAGTGATGCAACCATGATGGAATGAAAACATTCATCAAGCCATTACAATTGTACACTCGCGCCTAACCATGCCATCATGCCGATACCTGTTTCAATGGCTGATTCATCAATATTGAATTTAGGGGTATGCACTCCATGAATGATCCCTTTGGCTTCATTGCGAACACCCAACCTATAAAAACATCCCGGAACGATCTGTGTATAATATCCAAAATCTTCGGCACCCATCCGCATTTCAGTTTCGAATACATTTTCTTTTCCCATAAATTCATCAGCTAATTTCCATGCAGCATCTGTTAATGCATGGTCATTATCAACAGTCGGATAACCCACGTCGATCAATAGATCTATTTCTGCTCCCATCGAATGCACCAATTCAGTTGCCAGTTTTGTGATCAATCCATGTGCTTTATAACGCCAGCCTTCATCCATAGCACGAAAAGTTCCCATTAACTTCACTTCACTTGGAATAACATTGGTAGTATGTCCACCCTGAAAAGAAGAGATCGTTAATACCGATGGTGACAAAGGATTTTTATTTCTGGAAATGATCTGTTGCAATGCAACCACTAAATGCGATGCAATTAAAACAGTATCGGTTGTTAAATGAGGAGCTGCTGCATGTCCCCCTTTCCCTTTGATGGTTATATAAATCTCATCGGCACTTGCCATCACTCTTCCTTTTCGGAAACTTAATTTACCAACAGGTAATTCAGGATGCACATGTAATGCCAGAATGCCCTGTGGTTTCGGATTTTCGAGCACGCCATCCTTGATCATCAGGCTTGCACCGCCGGGATTTTTTTCTTCTCCAGGCTGAAAGATCAATTTTAATGTTCCTTCCCAGTCACTTTTTATTTCATTCAGGATCTTTGAAGCTCCCAGCAAAATAGTAGTGTGTACATCATGGCCGCAAGCATGCATCACTCCTTTATTTTTTGATTGATAGGCTATATCGTTTCCTTCCTGAATGGGCAATGCATCCATATCAGCACGTAAAGCCATGATACGGCTTTCAGGATTCTTTCCTTTGATAGTGGCCACAACTCCTGTTGTTGCTTTTATTTCATAATCGATCCCGAACTCTTTCAGTTTAGACTGAATGAATTTAGATGTTTCAAATTCTTTATAGCTCAATTCAGGATTGGCATGCAGATGATGACGTACTTCTATGAATTCGCCGGCATATTGATTTGCCAATGATTTTATTTTATCTATCAAACTATCTTGCATAAATCTGTTTTAATTGACCCTTGACCTATTGATTAATTTCTTCCTCACTCTTTGGCACATATTCGATCGCATCCTCCACAACATAAATTCCTTGCGAGAATAAATTACTTATTTGTTTACGGAAATTTTCGGCATCTTCTTTCTTTAAAAAGTTTCCGATACGTACCTTAAAATTAGGTGACTGAAAAATAGTATAGATCTTCTGATCAGGAAATTTTGCTGCCAGATCATTCTTTGTTTTAAATGCCTCATCACGATTGGCTGTGCTGACCACCTGTACACGAAACCCTTTGTATTGCCCGTTGCTTGTTAACATCGAAGCATGCTTATTGATCTGAATTTGCTTTTGCGTAAGAATATCTAACCGTGCATCTTTATGAACAATAATGGTATCACTTGCAAAAGAAAACTTTGCAAAGAATAATGCGACAATAAAAAATAATAGTCTCCTCACATTCATCATTTAAAATTTATCATCCAACATCGATCAATATCCTGCTTTTGCAGATCCCACTGTTTCTATCGGATGCCATGTTGTTTTAATTTCCTGTGTATCTGTAATAAAATAAGGTGACTGTCCTTCATCATTCTTCCAGTTGATTGTATCATAGAACAATACACGTTTCACATTCAAAGATGCTTTTTCCTGAATTAGCTTTTTTGTTGCTGTATCATTCTCACAATAAACAACAGCATTGATGTCCATATGATTGGCAAAATATTTTACCAGTTCAGATGGCTTACCTGTTAGAATATTGATCACTCCACCGGGGACATCAGATGAATTGATCACTTCAGCAAATGTTACGGAACACAATGGCTTATCTTCTGATGCCAGCACTACACAAGTATTTCCTCCTGCGATCGCAGGTGCGATTACAGAAACCAATCCCAACAAGGCAGTATTCTGAGCTGCAACAATTGAAACTACCCCTGTTGGTTCAGGAACAGAAAAATTAAAGTGTGATGATGCAACTGGATTCACAGCACTAAACACTTGTTGATATTTATCGCACCAACCTGCATAATAAATTAGTCTGTCGATAGAAAGATTTACTTCGGTCTCTGCATCTTTTGCTGATGAATCCTGTTTGATCAGTTCATCAATAAACTGTGCTCGTCTTCCTTCCAGCATTTCTGCAATGCGATATAATATCTGCGAACGGTTGAATGCAGCCCTGCCACTCCATCCGCCAACTGCGTTTCTTGCTGAAACAACAGCATCACGAACATCTTTCCGTGAGCTTAAACAAACATTAGCCAATGCCTGTCCTTTTTTATTTTTTGCAACATAATATCTGCCGCTTTCAGTTCTTGGAAACTGACCGCCGATATAGATCTTGTATGTTTTTAAAATTTCTATTCTACTCATTATTAGTATTTTTTATTTCACACAAAGCTCACTAAGTATTCAACGAATACAAAGGCTTTGTGTACATTGTATTCTTTGTTTCTTTTGGAAAATTATAGTTTCAAATATGCACCCAACCCATGCAGACCTCCTTCTCTTCCAAAGCCACTTTCTTTATATCCGCCAAAAGGTGATGTTGGATCAAACTTATTATATGTATTCGCCCAAATAACACCTGCGCGCAATTTTGATGTAAGATTGAAAACCTTAGAACCCTTGTCTGTCCATACTCCTGCGCTTAAACCAAAAGCTGTATTGTTTGCCTTTTCAATTACTTCATCATCTGTTCTGAAAGTTTGGATCGCTAATACCGGTCCAAAGATCTCTTCTTGTACAATGCGGCTTGATTGCGCCACATTGGTAAATAATGTTGGTTTACAGAAGAACCCTTTTCTTGGCAATACACAATTGCTTTCGAAAATTTCCAGTCCTTCTTTTTTTCCAATGTTGATGTATTTATGAATGGTCTCTAATTGTTGTTTTGAATTGATAGCACCCACATCCGTATTCTTATCCATCGGATCCCCCACAATTAAAGTAGCAATTCTGTCTTTCAATTTTTGCATCACGATCTTGTAAACCGATTCCTGGACAAACAATCTGGAACCCGCACAACAAACATGGCCCTGATTAAAAAATATACCATTGATGATTCCTTCCACTGCCTGATCTATCGCCGCATCTTCAAAAATGATATTGGCAGCTTTACCGCCTAATTCAAGCGTTATCTTTTTATTGGTTCCTGCAACAGCTCGCTGAATGATCTTACCTACATCTGTAGAACCGGTAAATGCAATCTTATTAATGTCGGGATGATTCACGATCGCCGCACCTGTTGCACCTGCTCCTGTAATAATATTTACAACACCTGGAGGAAGATCACTTTCCTGAATGATCTCAGCCAACTTCAAAGCTGTAAGTGATGTGGTTTCTGCAGGTTTCAATACAACTGTATTTCCTGTTGCCAATGCCGGCGCGATCTTCCAGGCTGCCATCAACAAAGGAAAATTCCATGGAATGATCTGTCCCGCAACACCCAAAGATCTAGGTTGCTTATTTGGAAATGCATATTCTAATTTATCTGCCCAGCCTGCATAATAAAAGAAATGATTAGCTGCTAAGGGAATATCAATATCTCTACTCTCACGAATAGGTTTACCACCATCCAATGTTTCGATCACTGAAAATTCTCTGGCACGTTCCTGGAGCATTCTTGCAATTCTGTAAATATATTTTCCTCTTTCCTTTGTCGGCATTTTGCTCCACACATTATTGTAGGCATTACGTGCCGCTTTCACAGCCTTGTCTACATCCGCTGCATTTGCATTTGCAATACTTGCTAATTTTTCTTCTGTTGCAGGATTGATAGTATCAAAATATTTTTTGCTCAATGGCTTTTCAAATTTTCCATTGATGAACAGGTCGTATTGTGCATCAATCTTTGCACTGCTCTTGCTTTCCGGTGCCGGTGCATATTTCAACGTATCGAATTTTAATTTCAGTGTATTATTTTTTGTTGCTTTCGCCATAATTTATTTTTTTCACACAAAGGAACTAAGGATATCAAGTTCACTAAGTGTTATTATTATTTTCTTTGTTTCGTTGCAATCTTAGTCGCTTTGTGTGAAACCAAACTAATCAACTGAAAAATAATTGGCAGATTGATATACTCCTGTCCTTTCTTTTTCCAATTGCATCAGCACATCATTTGCCAGACTGCTTGCGCCAAATCGGAACCAATGATTATTCATCCATGCCTCTCCCAATGTTTCCTGCAGCATCACCAAATAATGTAATGCCAATTTAGATTTTGAGATACCACCTGCAGGTTTCATAGCGATCATCTTTCCTGTCTTGTAATAAAAATCCCTGATCGCTTCAAGCATTACTAATGTTACTGGCATGGTTGCAGCAGGTGTTATTTTTCCGGTAGATGTTTTAATAAAATCCGCCCCTGCATACATCGCTATATCACTCGCCTTTCTAACATTATCATAGGTAACCAGTTCGCCTGTTTCTAATATCACTTTTAATCTTGCAGCACCACATGCTTCTTTTACTACCGCAATCTCATCAAATACAAAATTATAATCCCCCTGTAAAAATCTTCCTCTTGAGATCACCATATCAATTTCATCAGCACCATTATTCACTGCATATTTTACATCACGGATCTTTACATCGCGAGATGCTTGTCCGCTCGGAAATGCAGTTGCAACGGATGCCACATTGATACCTGAATTTCCCAAAGCTTTTTTTGCAACACTTACCATGGATGGATATACGCAAATTGCCGCTACTGTTGGCAATCCCGGATAAGCATCATGTAAATGCCGGGCTTTATAACAAAGCTGTTTTACTTTACCATCTGTGTCCTTTCCTTCTAATGTGGTGAGATCGATCATATTCAAAGTGAGCTTCAAACCATTCAGCTTTGATTCGGCTTTAATGCTTCTTTTCGTGAAACGGGAAGCTCGCTCTTCCACACCTACATGATCTATATGCGGACTGTATCTAAAATCAGGGACAGTAACTATCTTTTTTTCTGCAGTCATACTATTTGTTGTGTATATCAAATGTAGTTAAAAGAAAAAGGTTGTCAATAGAATTTGACAAGCTTTTTAAGTTGGTTAAATAGCTTATTTATCCAACCTAATATCAATAGTCCAATTTCCTTTTTCAAAAATATCAACCTTAACCTGCTCTGAATTGAAAGAAAGAAATAACGAAATCGGAAACTCAGCATGTTTCAAAGTATATTTATTGGCAATTGGTGAATATTCATCATCAATTTTGTTTATATAGCTGCCTTTTAAAACTTGCAGATCCGTTAGTTTAGGTTTTGGAATAGAATTGCTCGAAGAAAATGTACTATCATTTCTTATCATTGAACCACCACCCATTAATGTCATTCCTCCACCCGTAATCGATTTTACTATTATAGTTATATCGTCTCCCACTTTTCCGGTCTCATGCACATTTACTTCACTGATTTTATTGCTCATTATATCAACAATGAAAAACCCTTTATGAGATCCTTTAAATTTTCCATTTACCCAAAATCCTTTTAGCTCGCTTGTATCAGAAGTATTTGTTTTTGCCAGATGTAATGTTCCTTCTCCTTCAAAAACGCCTTTTTTCCAAAAACCATCATACCAATTACCATTTTTCCAAGAATATTTTCCTTTCCCGTCTGGATATCCGTTTTTAAAATTTCCAACATATGTATCGATACCTATTGCCGTACCGTAACCATTGGCTATTCCTTTTTGGCATTCGCCTACATAATTTCCTTTTAAGGAATCTACAAATACAGAACAATCTTGTGCCATGAGGCTACTATTGAACAATAGTATTAAAGCAACAATAATCTTTTTCATAAGCAATCGTTTAAGTTTAAGTAAAAGTAATTACCTGCCGTTTTCTTATTGATAAAATAACAAATATGATGCCATGCATAAAAAAATCCCGATAGATTATCTATCGGGACTTCTTTAAGCCTCTTTACCGTGACAGGCTTTATATTTCTTGCCGCTGCCGCAAGGACAAGGATCATTTCTTCCGATTTTTGGTCCCACTTTTATAGGCTCCTGTTTTACCGGTGCCGAAGGGTCGATATAATTATCATCATGTCCTGCGCCATCCAATTCATCTTTTTGCGTGCGCATTTTGCTGAGATCGGTTTTTTGCTGACGGCCTTCTTTCACTTGCCCTTCATCTTCAATAGGAATAGTTGAATGAGACAGGAACTCAACAATATCCCTGTTCACTTCACTATCCATTTGTTTGAAAAGGTTAAATGCTTCCACTTTATAGATCACTAAAGGATCCTTCTGTTCGTAAGTTGCAGTCTGCACACTTTGTTTCAAGTCATCCATCGCACGTAAATGTTCTTTCCATGCATCATCGATCAAACCCAGTGTAACATTGCGTTCCAAAGCATTGACCAATTCTGCGCCGCTGGTCGACAATGTTTTATCCATATTCGCCAATACCTGCATATTTTTTCTTCCGTCAGTAAAAGGAACGATCACATTTTCAATATGATTGCCCTGTTTTAAACGGATATTTTTAAACACAGGTAAAGCCTTTGTTGCCAGTTCCTGTTTCTTATGCTGATAGTTCTCGATTACTTCATCATATAATTTCTCAGCCAATTGCTGATCTGATGATTTGTTCAATTCATCAGATGTGATCTTAGTATCTGTCCCAAAATTCACTATCACTGCTAAACGGAATCCTTCATGATCATTTTGTTCTTTGAAAGAACTGATCAATCCTTCCGCAACTGAATAAAAGGCATTATCGAGATCCAATGCCAGTCTTTCGCCGAACAATGCGTGACTACGTTTGGTATAAATAACAGTACGCTGTTTATTCATCACATCATCATATTCCAGCAATCGCTTACGGATGCCGAAGTTGTTTTCTTCTACTTTTTTCTGTGCGCGTTCGATAGATTTAGTGATCATGCTATGCTGGATCACTTCACCTTCTTTGTAACCTGCAAAGTCCATCACTTTCGCAATACGCTCACTTCCGAACATACGCATCAGATCATCTTCCAATGAAACAAAGAACATAGAAGAACCGGGATCTCCCTGACGACCTGCACGACCACGTAACTGCCTGTCCACACGACGAGACTCATGTCTTTCAGTACCCACAATTGCCAAACCACCTGATTCTTTAACACCAGGCCCGAGTTTGATATCCGTACCACGACCGGCCATATTGGTCGCGATAGTGATGGAACCTGCAAAGCCTGCTTCAGCAACAATTTGTGCTTCACGGGCATGTTGTTTTGCATTCAATACATTATGCGGAACCTGTTTCTGGCGAAGCATCCTGCTCAGCAATTCACTCACTTCAACGGATGTTGTACCCACAAGAACAGGTCTTCCTGCATTGCGCAGTTTTGTTATTTCTTCTATTACTGCACCAAATTTTTCACGTTTGGTCTTAAATACCAGATCCTGATCATCGACACGGATACAAGGAATATTTGTTGGAATGGTTACCACGTCTAATTTATAGATATCCCATAACTCTGATGCTTCCGTTTCTGCAGTACCCGTCATACCGCAAAGTTTATGGTACATACGGAAAAAGTTCTGCAAAGTAACAGTGGCATAGGTTTGTGTAGTTGCTTCGATCTTCACATTTTCTTTTGCTTCAATGGCCTGATGTAAACCATCGGAATAACGGCGGCCATCCAGGATACGTCCTGTTTGTTCATCCACAATTTTCACTGCTTCATCCATCACCACATACTCCACATCCTTATCAAATAAAGTATAGGCTTTTAATAATTGCTGTACCGTATGGATACGATCTGCCTTAACAGAATAATCGTTGATGATGGATTCTTTCTGATGCAATTTATCTTCAGCCTCTAGAGCGGTATTCTTTTCAATATCACCCAATGCTACACTGATATCAGGGATCACAAAGAAATTTGGATCTTCACCTGCTTTCGTAATGAGTTGAATTCCTTTATCAGTTAACTCAACAGAATTATTTTTTTCATCGATGTAGAAATATAATTCAGCATCAGCCTTAGGCATTTCACGTGATTGATCGGCGAGGTAATAATTTTCGGCCTTCTGCAATTTCACACGAATTCCCGGCTCACTTAAATATTTAATTAATGCTGTACTCTTCGGTAATCCGCGCTGTGCACGGAATAGAGCCAGTCCACCATCTTTAGGATCATCATTCCCTTCACCGATCTTTTTCTTCGCTTCATTTAAGAATTGATTGGTAGCACGTTTTTGTGCTTCCACTATTTTTTCAATTCGCGGTTTCAGTTCAAAGAACTGTTCGATATTATCTTGTCTGCCGATCGGACCGGAAATGATCAAAGGTGTTCTTGCATCATCGATCAATACACTATCTACTTCATCCACCATTGCAAAATGGTGTTTGCGTTGAACCATTTCATCCGGACTATGCACCATATTATCACGCAAATAATCAAAACCAAATTCGTTATTGGTGCCATAAGTGATATCAGCTAAATAGGCTTTGCGTCTTGCTTCACCATTGGGTTCATGCTTATCGATACAATCAACCGTCAATCCCAGCCATTCAAATAAAGTACCATTCCATTCACTATCACGTTTGGCGAGATAATCATTCACGGTAACCACATGCACACCTTCTCCGGCCAGTGCATTGAGATAAGATGGTAATGTAGAAACCAGGGTTTTACCTTCCCCTGTTGACATTTCAGAGATCTTGCCCTGATGCAATACCACACCACCCAATAACTGCACATCATAATGCACCATGTTCCAGGTTACTTTACCACCTGCTGCAGTCCATGTATTTTGAAAGATGGATTGATCACCATTTATTTTTACATAGTCTTTTGTTACAGAAAATTCTCTGTCGAGTTCAGTTGCTGTTGAAACCAACTCCGTATTTTCTTTAAACCTGCGTGCTGTTTCTTTTACCACAGCAAATGCTTCAGGCAAGATCAGATCCAGGATCACTTCGATCTGTTTATCGCGTTCTTTCTTTAATTTATCAACTTCCTGATAAATAGCGTCTTTAGTATGAATATCGGCAGCCGGTAAATCGTCTGCTGTTTGTTGTTTTCCGGCAATTTCTGCATCAATATCTTTCAAATGTTCTTTGATGCGTTGTCTGAATTCAACGGTCTTATTCCTCAACTCGTCATTCGAAAGCTTATCATACTGCTGAAAGAATTGATTGATCTTGGCCACATAAGGCTGGATCTTGGCTACATCTTTCTCGCTCTTATTACCACCTAAAATCTTGGATAGAATATTCAACATATCATTAAGTCTGTTATATAAATAATTTGATTGCTTTTCAAAAAAGGTGCTACAAATGATTTTTCGTCAAAATGGCACTATTTTTCAAGGCCGCCAAAGGTAAAGAAATTGAGCATAGAGAAACCAGAACAATGGTTAAATAGCGGCTTTACCGATTACTTAACAGGTTTGAGAGATTTCATGGTCTGCCGATTATCGGAAGCATCCGGTTTCTGCAAAATAAACCGGTCCTCAAGGTTATGGAAGTAAAGATTGAGGTTTTGCTGTATCCTTCATACCTTCTCCCTGTTTTCTTTTGGTCTTGTTCGGGTCAAGTCCACTAATTAGTGGACTTGACCCGAACAAGATACGAAGAAGAGACCTGTAAATCCTTATTGTAGTAACTGAAAAAAGCGATACAATTATGCAGTTCAAACAAAATTAATTTACAACTAACCGGTAAGCAGGGTTAAGTATGCTTCAGCAAATTAATTCCGCCAACTGGTTAGTATAATCCTTTTGCAGAAAGAATTTCCACAGATTTTACTATGCAGATGGAATTTAGGGGCTTTTCTGTTACTTTTGCTGCCGATTAAAAAAAGTTCAAAAGTTTGTATGTTTTAGGGAATGATGAAGTAATTAAGTGTTTCGAGCTGTCCCTAAACCAATAAACCCATAAACGAATAAACTTTCTACCAATGGCAGGTCAGTTAAAAGAAGTCCGTAACAGGATCAAAAGTGTTCAGGGTTCACAGCAGATTACCAAGGCGATGAAATTGGTAAGTGCCGCTAAATTGCGTAAAGCACAGGATGCCATTATTCAAATGAGACCCTATGCTAAAAAACTACAGGAAGTACTCAGCAATATTGTAAGTAATTCTGACGGAGGCGGCGGTTTAAAACTGGCAGAAGAAAGACCCATCGAAAAGGTTTTACTGATCGTGATCACCAGTGACAGAAGTTTGTGCGGAGCCTATAATTCAAATATCATGAAACTGGCAAAACAAACTATTTCTGATAAATATGAAGTTGCTTTCAAAAAAGGCAATGTAACCATCTGGAATATTGGTAAAAAAGGATATGAAGGATTGACCAAAGCCGGTTATAAAACAGATGCTACTTACCGAGATATTTATTTGCATCTAAGTTTTGAAAATGTGCAGGCTGCTGCTCAAGCTGCGATGAACGCATTTGAGAATAAAGAGTTTGACGCCATTGAGATCATTTACAGTGAATTCAAGAATGCTGCTACACAACGTTTTGCAGCCGAACAATTTTTGCCTATTCCAAAAACTAAGACCATTGCAGGGGCAAAGAAATCAGATTTCATTTTTGAACCTGAAAAAGATGCATTGATCGCAGAGTTAATGCCTAAAATACTCAACACACAATTATTCAAAGCAGTATTGGATGGCGGTGCCAGTGAACATGGTGCAAGAATGACCGCCATGGATAAAGCAACCGAAAACGCTAACGAATTATTAAAGACCTTAAAGATATCTTATAACCGTGCAAGACAGGCTGCCATAACAACAGAGCTTACAGAAATAGTAAGCGGGGCTGCTGCATTGCAGGGATAGAACCCCATCCCCCAAAGGGGTATGATATTTATTAACTTGAAACTTTAAACCTAAGACTTGGAACTTTCTGCCATTATACCACATATTGAAGTACTAATTTTTGCCAGTGAAAAACCATTGACCGGTTTGGAGATCGTGGAACTGATCAACAATGCTTTTGGTTTTATGGAAGAACGTGTTTCATTGGATCAGGTAGAAAGCTGTCTCGAAGGCATCCATGAGAAATATGCTTCTGAATTCTACCCTTTTGAAGTAAAAGAAAGCGGTGGCGGATGGCAATTCCTCACCAAGAAAGATTTTCACAAGACCATTACACAACTAAATGGCGATAAATTCCTGAAACGCCTGTCCAATGCCGCTTTGGAAACATTGGCCATCATCGCTTATAAACAACCCATCACCAAGGGTGAGATAGAATCTATCCGTGGCGTGAACAGCGATTACAGTGTTCAGAAATTATTGGAAAAAGAGCTCATCATCATTGCCGGCAGAAATGAAAAAATGCCGGGCCATCCTTTAGTATATACCACTTCTAAAAACTTCATGGATTATTTCGGTATCAATACCACCGAAGATCTGCCTAAGATCAGAGAAGTATTGGCGGAACAGATGATCGAAGGGACCATCATTAATCCCGAAGATTTTACCAGTAATACAGAATTGCCTTTTGAAGAAGAAACAACTGAAGAAAGAATCGTTGTCGAAGAACCAATTGAAGAAACAATCATTGTTGAAGAAACCGTGATCGAGATCAATGAAGAAGGTGAACTGATCGAAAATAAAGACGAACAAGAACAGGAAGACAAAAGCTCCACTCCAGAATAAACTTACCTTAAATAAGTTGATGTATTGCAGCAGTAAATAGAGATACTGTTATCTTCGCAACATGTCAGAAAGTTTATCCCTGCAACAATTAAAAGAAGCGGCCGAACAATTCGGTACGCCATTGTATGTGTATCATGCAGAAAAAATTACAGAGCAATACCAAAAACTGCAAACTGCTTTTTCAAGGTCGGATGTACAAATATTTTATGCCTGCAAAGCATTAACAAATATCAATGTCCTGAAACATGTAAGATCTTTGGGATCCAATATTGACTGCAGCTCCATCAATGAAGTAAAACTCTCACTGCATGCAGGTTTTACGCCCAACAGGATCTTATACACTTCAAACGGAATTGCATTCGATGAAATTGAAGAAGCAAAAGAGCTGGGTGTTCATATCAACATAGATTCACTTTCTAATTTAGAAAAGTTCGGGAAAAAGTTCGGACACAGTTATCCTGTAGGCATTCGTTTACGACCGAATATTTTAGCGGGTGGTAATTTAAAAATATCAACAGGTCATGATAAAAGTAAATTCGGAATACCGATTGATCAGATCGATAAGATCTTATCGCTTGTTACAACATATAATTTATTGATCAAGGACCTCCATATCCATACCGGCAGCGAAATAAAAGATGTGGAAGTTTTTGTGAAAGGAATTGAAGTGCTTTTTGATATTATTCCAAAGTTTCAGGAACTTGAATTCATTGATCTTGGAGGTGGCTTTAAAGTACCATATAAAGATGGCGATGCAGAAACGGATATTGAATTATTGGCAGCCAAAGTGAAAGAGGCTTTTGACAGACATCCCAACCCCAATGGTAAATCTTTGCAGGTTTGGTTTGAGCCTGGTAAATACCTGGTGAGTGAATGCGGCTATTTGATCACACAAGTGAATGTACTCAAAGAGAGTACTGCAACTGTTTTTGCGGGAGTAAACAGCGGCTTCAACCATTTGATACGACCCATGTTCTACGATTCTTATCATCGTATCAAAAACATCAGCAATCCTGATGGGGAAGAAAAAAAATATTCTGTTGTTGGAAATATTTGCGAGACGGACACTTTTGCATGGGACAGGAAACTGAATGAAGTAAGAGAAGGTGATTATCTTGTTTTTTATAATGCCGGTGCTTATGGTTTTGAAATGAGCAGCAATTTTAACAGCAGGTATAAACCCGCTGAAGTATTATTTAAAGAGGGCAAGATGCATTTAATAAGAAGAAGAGATACATTTGATGACCTGTTGAAAAATCAGACAGAAGTTTTATAACTAAAATACTGCCCTCAGGGGAAAAAGGTTAATGATCGAAATACGAAACATAAAAAAATCATTTGGAGAACGGGTGATACTGGAAGACATCAGTGCAGTGATGGAAGCCGGTAAATGTAATTTGATCATTGGAACAAGTGGTAGTGGTAAAACGGTATTGACAAAATGTATAGTTGGATTGTTTCAACCCGATGAAGGTGATATTTTGTATCATGGCGAAAGCATGTTGAAGATGGATAAGCACGAACGCAAAGCTTTACGTCAGCAGATCGGTATGTTGTTCCAGGGCTCTGCCCTGTTTGATTCGATGACCGTTGAACAGAATGTTCGCTTTCCGTTGGATATGTTTACCAACTGGACATTGGCAGAAAGAATGAAACGTGTGAATGAAGTTTTGGAAAGAGTGAATTTAAAAGATGCCAATCAAAAATATCCTGCAGAAATAAGTGGTGGTATGAAGAAACGTGTGGGTATTGCAAGGGCCATTGTATTGAATCCAAAATATTTATTTTGTGATGAACCCAATTCGGGTCTCGATCCGCAAACCTCTTTATTGATCGATAAATTGATCAAAGAAATAACGAACGAGTTTCAGATAACTACGATCGTTGTTACCCATGATATGAATAGTGTGATGGAAATTGGTGATCATATTGTTTATCTGCATAATGGCCGTAAACAATGGGAAGGAACTAATAAAGACATTATTTTTAGTAAGGATGAGTTATTAAACAGCTTCATATTTGCTTCTGAATTCCTACAAGATGCCAAACAAATGCGCATGATGGAAGCAAATGATCTTAAACATACTTAATTCGTGGCATGGTTATAGACTCATGGTAATAATTGAATTCATTTCAAATATTAAACCATGAAAAAAATTGCACTCATTGCTTTTGGAGCATTCATTACATTCAACACAATTGCTCAAAGCCCAGTGGTTAAGAGCCAGTTAAAGGAAGTCAAAACAGATAAAAAAGAGCTAAAAGAAGAAAGAGCTGAAAGGAATACTAAGATAGCTCATGGAAAAACCAAATCTGCCAAACATGATCAAAAAGAGATCAATTCAGAAAGAAAAGACTTAAACGCCACAAAGAAATCGTTAAAAAATGAAGGTGTAGAAAAGCCTGTTTCAAAAGCAACAGGTAAGCCATCCATTAATAATTAGGTTGTTTTTTCTAATAAGACTGTCAATCATTTACTTTTATTGACAGTTTTTTTGTTTACGCAATAAGAACAATTAATTTTAAATCATGAAAAGAGTTTTTATCCTTTTGTTGATTTTGACTGCTGTTCCGTTTATTGCATACGAACAAACTCAGATTGCGCCTCAGCCTGCTTATCTGAAAGACCCAACCATCCCATCCTTTAAAGTATTTACTTGCCCCGACAGTGTATTATTCACCAAAGAAGATCTTCCTAAAGGAGTACCTGTTGTGATCATTTATTTCGCCCCGGATTGCGGTCATTGCCAATACGAGGCCAAAGAGATCGTTCATAACATGGGTAAGTTGGAAAATGCTTTTTTTCTATGGGTGGCTTTTCGTCCCATGAACGAAATAACTGAATTCGGGAAAAAATATGAGTTGGAAAAATACGGCAATATCAAACTGTCAAGAGATCCTAAATATTTTATCCCTTCCTTTTTTAAAGTAGAGTTTACACCATTCATTGCTGTATATGACAGTCATGGGGCTTTTAAAAAAGAATTCCGGATGGGTGCCAAGCCCGAAGAATTGATCGAAGCCATTAAATAACTGACGCAAATCATCATTCCATAACCTTCGTTGCATTGAAATTGGCTTTAACTTCGCAGCGAAATAATACATGTTTAAACATAAATTTTATTAAACTATGAAAGTTACAGTTGTAGGGGCAGGTGCCGTTGGAGCAACATCGGCCGATAATATTGCCCGTAAAGAAATTTGCCGTGATCTGGTTTTATTGGATATTAAAGAAGGACTTGCTGAAGGTAAGGCTCAGGATATGATGCAAACTGCAACACTCCTTGGCTTTGATACAAAAATCACAGGTGTAACCGGTGATTACTCAAAAACTGCAGATAGTGATGTTGTTGTTATAACATCAGGTATCCCACGTAAACCAGGTATGACACGTGAAGAATTAATTGGCACAAATGCAGGCATTGTAAAGGGTGTTGTTGATAATATTTTAAAGTATTCGCCTAATGCAATTATTATCATTGTAAGCAACCCAATGGATACAATGACATATCATGCTTTAAAAGCTTCCGGTCTGCCTAAAAACAGGATCATTGGCATGGGTGGCACATTGGATAGCAGCCGATTCAAATATCAGATCAGCCAGGTATTAGGCTGTAGCCCATCAGATTTAAATGGAGTTGTAATTGGTGGTCATGGCGATACTACCATGATCCCTTTAATTAAACATGCTTCTTGGAATAGTGTTCCTGTTACTAATTTCCTTTCACAAGAACAACAAGATAAAATTGTAAAAGATACAATGGTAGGTGGAGCTACACTTACAGGTTTATTAGGAACTTCTGCCTGGTATGCACCGGGTGCAGCTGTTGCTAAACTTGTTGAATCAGTATTGAGAGATGAAAAGAAACTTCGTACTTGTAGTATATTGCTTGAAGGTGAATATGGTCAAACTGATATTTGCCTTGGGGTACCCGTAGTAATTGGGAAAAACGGCTGGGAAAAAATTGTTGATGTTCAACTCACTGAAGAAGAACAAGTAACTTTCAACAAAAGTGCCGATGCAGTTAGAAGCATGAATGAAGTATTGAAGACATTATAATCACAAAAATCATTCTTCATAAAAAACCTTTGCTTGCAGAGGTTTTTTTATTGCGTAAACTCAATTGCTTTTACTGCAATAGTTTCAATATCCTGCAGTTCCATACATTTAAAATGTTTCTTTGGGCATTCTTTATATCCGATCTTACTGCAAGGCCTGCAGCTTAGACCAGCAACTTCAAACTTACTATTTGAAACCTGATCATTCCCGTAATACACATCCATCCCAAACTGTGGAACTGTATTTCCCCAAACAGAAATTACTTTCTTTTTAAATGCCGCTGCAATATGCATCAGTCCGGTATCGTGTGAAATGACAAGTCTTGCATTCCTTACCAGATCGGCGCTTTCATTCAAATTAAATTTGCCGCATGCATTATACACTCTGATCTCATTTACTGATGCAATTTCATCGCCGTTAAGTTTATCTTCTTTTCCTCCTAATAAAATGATCGGGAAATTAGTCTGTGAGCACAATTCCTTTAATTTATGAACGGGTAATTTCTTTGTATCTAAAGCTGCACCAATTACTAGAGCGATATATCCGAATCTATGTGACATGGGAAGATCTTCCGGTTTGATACGATCCTTTTCCGGAATAAAATAATCCAATCCCTTTCCATCATTTACCACAGCAAAACTTTTTACTGTTTCGAGATAACGGTCAACAATATGAATAGGTGGAAGCTTATTTATTTTGAATGCAGTCAATAACCACTTTTGAATATTGAGTTTATCGAATGAAAAACTTTTTACACCCAATGCGTGTTTTACTTTCCAGGTTCGGAGGTTATGATGCAGGTCAATGATATAATCGTACTCTTCCACTTGCAATTGATGGATCATGAATTCCCAACTTTTATTCAGCACAATTACCTTATCAACATTAGGATTCGTTTTCACTAACCCGTAAAAAGCTTCCTTCGTCAAAAAATGAACCGTAGCATCTTTCACCTGTTGTTTTAAACAACGGATAACTGGCGTTGTTAAAACAATATCTCCAATAGAAGAAAAACGGATGATGAGAAATTTCATGACGCGAATTTATGCCAATTATCTTTTAGAGGATTTTATAATGAGGCAGGCAATAAGTTTTGATCTGAAGGATTTTGCGAGAAACGAAAAGATTGCTGCTAAAAGAATCAAGGCAACATCTCTTCTATTTCCAGTTCCACATAATTCAAATCTTTGTGAAATGTTTCTTCTGTAAAATAAAAAGCTACTAATGTGATGCTCATTACGACAACGCCTGTTATGATACCGCTTTTAATGATGTTGAAGCCCCATGATTTTTGAAACAGATCAAGGAACAGCATATTGATCAACGGTAATGCACCACGCACCATATTGGGAATAGTTGTTGCGGCCGTTGCCCGCAGATTAGTTCCAAATTGTTCTGCTCCCATTGTAATAAAAATGGCCCAGAACCCAGTACTGAATCCAAGAAATGCACAAATGACATACATACTTTGGTTAGTAGAATTATAACTACTGAAGAAAAGTATCAATGCAACGATGCATAAACAATAATACAGCAGCAATGCTTTTTTACGGCTCTTGAAATACTGACTCACCAATCCAACAAACATATCGCCAATAGCAATGGCTGCATAAGCAAACATGATGGAACGACCTGAATCGATTGTTATACTGCCAAACATTGCTTTACCAAAACGATCGCTTTGGTTGACTAATATCCCGATCACATACCAGGTGGGCAAACCGATCAAAATAGCCAGCACATATTTTTTCAATCGTTTACCATTATTGATCAGCATAAAGAAATTACCTCGTTTTACATTGGTAGCTTTCACTTCTTTGAACATACCTGATTCTGCAACAGAGATCCTTAAGAACAATAATAAAACTCCTAATCCGCCCCCAATTTCATAACACAAGCGCCAGTCCTTTGTTAACTGGTATGTAAAATATGCAACAACGGCGCCACTTAATCCAATGCCCGCCACCATGGATGTTCCAATTCCTCTTTTATTCTTAGGTAACAATTCACTCACTAAAGTGATACCTGCACCCAATTCACCTGCCAAACCTACACCGGCAACAAATCTGCACAAAGCATATTGATCAACCGTATGTACAAATCCTGTAACAAAATTGGCAAGACTGTATAAAATAATGGATCCGAACAATACACTTAATCTTCCTTTTTTATCGCCTAATACACCCCATAGAATTCCCCCCAATAACAAACCAACCATTTGCCAGTTAATGACCCTGGTACTATCGGCAAGTATTGTAGCATCGGTTGCGCCAACACCTATCATACTTGGTTTTTTAACAATGGTAAAAAGCAGCAAATCGTAGATATCTACAAAATAACCCAATGCTGCTACAATAACAGGAAGCGAGAGAATGCCGTATTTTTTTTGGTTCATGGTATTGCAATGTTGAAACTAAAATACAATTAATTAGTTCAAAAACTATGTTTCTATAAAGTTCAGATCCTTACCATAGGATTCTTTTGTACCGTATGCTGCAATAACAGCTAAGCTCATGATGATCAATCCGCAGATCCATCCACCGGTAAAATAATTATTTGTTATAGAACGTATCCCTTTAAATAATAAAAGAACCAATGGCAATGCACCGCGCACCATATTAGGAATAGAGATAGCAGCAGTTGCCCTCAGATTCGTACCGAACTGTTCTGCACTCATGGTGATATATAAAACAGAAATACCTGAACCCAAACCTAATCCCGCACAGATCAGATACATATTGGTGGCACTGCCAGCACTTTGTAAGAAATAAAGCAATATAAAAACCGAACTGATACCATAATAAATGAATAAGGTCTTTCTTCTACTCTTGATATAATTGCTTAACAGACCAGCACTTAGATCGCCGATCACCAATGCGGCATATTGACATAAAACCGCTTTGGCAGGATCTATATTTTCTATGCCCATCTCTTTACCGAATTGATCGGAGAAAGTAATCAATATACCGATCATATACCATACAGGTAACCCAATGATGATACCACGTATATATCTGAGGAATCTATCTTTATTGTTGAAGAACATGAAAAAATTACCCCTTTCTATTTTACTCTCTTTCAGATTGGCAAACATTGAACTCTCCATCACACTCAGTCTTAAGAACAATAGCATGATCCCCATTCCTCCGCCAACAAAATAACAGAGTCGCCAGTTATCATTCGATAATTTAAAAACAAAATATGCTGTTATTGCACCCAGTACTCCGGTTGTGGCAATGATAGTAGAAGCAATTCCCCTTTTTTCTTTCGACAGCATTTCACTTACCAAAGTAATACTTGCTCCCAACTCACCTGCCAAACCAAAGCCTGCTATGAATCTCAGGATAAGGTATTGATGCGGGTCTGTAACAAATCCGTTGGCGATACTTGCTAAAGAATACATGATGATGGAACTGAAGAGCACACTTAGCCTTCCCTTTTTATCTCCCATCACTCCCCAAAGAATTCCTCCTAATAGTTGACCGATCATTTGTACACTCAAAATATTCTCACCCTGGATCAATACTTCATTTGGAGATAAACCTAATGAAGCCAAACTGGGTTTGCGGATAATGTTGAATAATAAGAGATCGAATATGTCCACAAAGAATCCCAATGCACCAACAATCACTGTCAATGAAAAAATGCTTTGCTGCTTTTGATTCATGCTTTAATTATTGGGAAGGTTTTTTTCTTTTTCCAAAAACCAATTTAATGATCACAGGAGCCGTGGTTACCAAAACAATACCGAGTACAATTACTTCGAGATGTTTGGTAAGATCGAAATTATATTTCTCGATGAAGAATTTATGCAGATAATGTCCCCCAGCCAGCATCGTTGTTGCCCATGCAATACAACCCACTACATTAAAATAAGAGAATTTCTTTTTATCCATTTCAACGATACCTGCAACAATCGGAGCAAATGTTCTTACAATTGGAATAAATCTTGCAAAGATGATAGCACTGCCTCCATGTTTTTCATAGAATTCATGTGCCTGTTCCAAATAATGTTTTTTGTATAAAAGATTATCCTTCCAGGAATACATTTTATGTCCAACTTTATTGCCAAACCAATACCCTGCAGTATTACCCAATATTCCTGCAACGCTTACCAATGTAACGATCAACAAAAGATTAATAACGTCACTGCCCGAATCAAATAAATAGGCGGCTAATTTATTACTGAATATACCTGCCACAAATAATAAGCTATCCCCGGGTAAAAAGAATCCAACGAATAATCCGGTTTCTGCAAATACAATAAACAGCATCAGCCATAAACCCCCGTTATCAATATAAAATTGAGGTTGCAGTAATTGATGCCATTCGAATGCTACTAATAATGTTAACATGTGATCACATTAAGTTTTAGATGGATTTTCCAAAGCACCTTCCCATTTGCTTACTACAGTTGTTGCCAGTGCATTTCCCAGAACATTGGTCCCTGTTCTGAGCATATCGCAAAAATGGTCTATCGGTAAAATTAAGGCAACGCCTTCAGGTGGAATTTTAAACATGGCGCAAGTGGCTAATACAATGATCAATGAAGCCCTTGGTACACCTGCGATTCCCTTACTCGTTAACATCAATACCAATAACATCGTTAATTGTGTGCCGATGGGAAGATGAATGCCGTAAGCCTGCGCAATAGCCAAGCTTGCAAATGTCATGTACATCATACTTCCATCCAGATTGAATGAATAGCCCAATGGTAAGATGAAAGCAACGATCTGATTCTTGCATCCGAATTTTTCCAGTTCTTCCGTTAGTTTAGGGAATACTGCTTCACTGCTTGTTGTGCTAAAGGCAATAAGCAAGGGATTGCCGATACGTTGCAACAATTCTTTCATCCTTCCTTTTAATATGATCAATCCAACTGTACTCAATATCACCCACAATAAAAATATTCCCAGCACAAAAAACCCATAATAGACAAAATAGAATTTAAAAATGCTCAATCCTTTTTCTGCAACAACTGCAGCCAATGTTCCAAATACGCCAACAGGTGCAAAATTCATGATATAATTCACCACTTTCAAAATGATGTGCGAGAAAGCATCAAATGCTTTGATAACAGGTTTTACTTTTTCACCCAATGATGCAGCTGCCACACCAAAGAAAATAGAGAACACTACGATCTGCAATATTTCGTTAGTAGCCATTGCTTCAAAAATGCTGGCAGGTATCACGTGCTCCACAAATCTTTGAATTGAGAATTCCTGTGTCTTACCCATCAGGTCTTTTAATCCCTCTGTATCTGCCTGAGAAAGATCAATATAGGAGCCCGGTTGAAAGAAATTTACCAGAACCATCCCTAACAGCAAACTTGTTAATGATGCAGAAATGAACCAGAGCATGGCTTTCCCGCCCACACGGCCAACTGTTTTCAGATCACCCAGTTTGGCAATGCCCACTACCAATGTTGAAAAGACAAGTGGTGCGATTATTGATTTAACCAATCGTATAAAGATGGTTCCCAATAATTTTATGTTTGCTGCAAATACTTTTATTGTTTCAGGAGAAGCCATTTCATGAACGATATAGCCCACGACAATACCGAGCAACATGGCAATCAAAATAAAAAAGGTGAGTTTATTCCCTTTCATTCTATCAGCAATTAGTGCGGCAATATAGTAATTAAGTGCTAAAGCCGTGTAATTGAAGCATTCATAAAACTTTTATGCTACTGTATGATTTAATCAGTATTTTGCCAAATAGAATTTTATTAAACTTAACCAACTGTACTATGAGTTTATTTAGAAAAAAGTCTTTGGATGTTTTAATGGCGCAGGCCGGTGATTCAGAAAAAGGATTGAAGAGAACACTCGGAGCAGGTAATTTGATCGCTCTGGGTATTGGTGCTATTATTGGTGCCGGATTATTTGTAAGAACTGCTGCTGCTGCCGGACAACATGCCGGACCTGCTGTTACACTTTCTTTTATTGTTGCTGCCATAGGTTGTGCTTTTGCAGGATTATGTTATGCTGAATTTGCATCCATGATACCAATTGCAGGTAGCGCTTATACTTATGCTTATGCAACAATGGGTGAATTAATTGCCTGGATCATTGGTTGGGCATTGATATTGGAATATGCATTGGGTGCAGCAACTGTGAGTATTGCCTGGAGTGAATTCTTAAACAAGCTGGTGGGGGGCAGCATTCCATATGAATGGAGTCATTCGCCTTTCGAAAGAGCATTAGATGCTGCTAATGTAATGCATACCGGCATCATGAATGTTCCTGCTTTATTGATCTTATTAATGATCTCTGCCTTATTGATCAAGGGCACTCAGGAATCTGCGGTTGTAAATGCGGTCATTGTAATTATCAAAGTTGCGATCGTTATTGTATTTATCATTATAGGTTGGCAATTCATCAATCCTGCCAATCATCATCCTTATTTAATTCCTGCTGATGCAAAACCTGCCATTCAGCCTGATGGGACGGAATACAGTTATGCCGATACTTTCCGGCATGGATGGGGCGGCGTACTAACGGGTGCCGCTGTAGTATTCTTTGCATTTATTGGATTTGATGCGGTATCTACTGCTGCACAGGAAGCGAAGAACCCTAAAAAAGATATGCCCATCGGCATTCTTGGTTCATTAGTAATTTGTACCGTTCTATACATTTTGTTTTCTTATGTTTTAACTGGCGTTGCTCCCTATACAGATTTCGTAAAATCAGGTAAAGAAGCCTCTGTTGCCTATGCCATTGAAACATATATGCATGGCTATGGCTGGCTGGCTAAATTAGTGACTGTGGGTATTCTGGCCGGTTTCTCATCCGTGATATTAGTAATGTTGATGGGACAAAGTCGTGTATTCTATACCATGAGTACAGACGGCTTATTACCAAAAGCATTTTCTGAATTACATCCAAAATTCAGAACACCTTATAAATCAAATATTATCTTATTTGTTTTTGTAGGAGGTTTCGCAGGATTCATTCCTGGTGATGTTGCAGGTAACTTAACCAGTATCGGAACATTGCTGGCATTTATCCTCGTTTGTATTGGAGTGATCATCATGAGAAGAAATGATCCTGAAAGAATTAGACCATTTAAAACACCATTGGTTCCATTGATCCCAATTCTGGGAGCCATTGTTTGTGCTGCGATGATCTACTCATTGGACAACAGAACATTATTTACCGCATTTGTATGGATGATCGTTGGACTGGTTGTTTACTTTAGTTACAGTAAAGTAAGAAGTAAATTGCACAATCCTTCGGAGATTCTGCCACATGCATCTGACTTTGAATAAAAGCTTTAAAACCCCGCAATTGCGGGGTTTTTTGTTAGTAGGTTGCAAACCGCTAAATTTGCTGCCGCTTGAATCAACAGTACAAGTGAGCCCCAAAGGGGTCCCTTTGGAACGTCGCAAGAGACGATGCCATGGAATACATATGTTGGTCAGCAAAATCATCCGTTTCAAATCATAAATGATAACTATTCATGGGAAGGATTTTTGAAGTAAGAAAAGCTACGATGTTTGCCCGCTGGGACAGAATGGCTAAACAGTTTACCCGCATAGGCAAAGAAATTGTGATCGCTGTAAAAGCAAGCGGACCTGATGTTGCCACCAATCCTGCATTGCGCAGATGTTTCCAAAATGCGAAGAGTGTTGGTATGCCCAAAGACAGAGTAGAGGCAGCCATTAAAAGAGCGATGGGTAAAGACACCACCAGTTATGAAGAGATCATGTACGAAGGCTATGCACCACATGGGGTGGCATTATTGGTAGATGCTGCAACCGATAATCATGTAAGAACGGTAGCGAATGTAAAGAGTCATTTTAATAAAGGTCATGGTGCCATGGGAAACAGCGGCAGTGTTAGTTTCCAATTTAAGAAAATGGGCGTGTTCAAACTAAAACCCGAAGGACTGGATATTGAAGATCTCGAATTGGAATTAATTGATTTTGGTTTGGATGAACTGGGAGAAAGTACCGATGATGAGGGCAACAATATTATTGTATTACGTTGTGCCTTTGTAGATTTCGGCAAGTTGCAAAAGGCCCTGGAAGATAAAAGCATTACACCGATCAGTGCAGAACTGGAATGGATCCCTACAACCACAGTTCCTGTTACAGATGAGCAGGCTGAGGATGTAAGTAAATTAATTGAACGTTTAGAACAGGATGAAGACGTAAATAAAGTGTTTCATAATATGGCCTAACCCCTGACCTAAAAGCTGTAATAAAAAGAGACTGATATATTGATCAGTCTCTTTTTATTTAAGGGCTAATTTTATAAAATGGTTGATGTAATAGAAATAAAAGATCCTGTTGTTTTATTTGATGGTCTCTGCAACCTATGTGTGGGTTCTGTTCAGTTCATTATTAAACGTGATAGTCATAAGAAATTTCGCTTTGCATCATTACAATCATCTTTCGGGAAAGCTGTTTTGAAGAAAGCAGGTGCGAGTGAAGATAATTTCAATTCATTTATCCTGTTGGAAGACGGAAAAATATCAACCCGATCAACAGCTGCTTTAAGAGTTTGCAAACAATTATCGGGAGGATGGAAACTACCGTATGCGCTGATCATTATACCTGCATTTATCAGAAATTATATTTATGCTATCATTGCCAATAACCGATATAAATGGTTTGGTAAAAAAGAGGAATGCTGGTTGCCGGATGAGAAGCTTAAATCTTTATTCTTGGATCAATAAAGCTGTACAACATATAATCAGGCTGTTTTACACCTCTACGCTTCGGGTCTTGTTCGGGTCAAGTCCATTAGTTAGTGGACTTGACCCGAAGCAGGTACAAAGAAAACACGAAGAAGGCCTTACTGAAACCATAATCGATTTTAACAAAAAGCTAAGTCTTAACTAAAAACAAAAAGGGTCAGGCATCTACCAGACACCTGACCCTTTTTGTAAATAATATCAACTCATCATTCATTCAGCATCTGCTGAATAGTATTGAATATTTCTTCTGCATTGGGTTTACTGAAATAATCGCCATCACTTCCGTAGGATGGTCTGTGTGCTTTTGCGGTAATGGTTCTTGCAGCGACATCCAGCCATTGGTAACCGCCTTGTTCTTCCATTACTTTATTGAACATATACGCAGCACCACCACCCGGAACATCTTCATCAATAAATACAATGCGGTTTGTTTTCTTTAATGATTCGAGTATGGCATGATGAATATCGAATGGCAATAATGTTTGTACATCTATGATCTCACAACTGATATTGAATCTTTCCAAACGTTCTGCTGCATCCTGAATGATCCTTAAAGTAGAACCGTAAGAAACAACCGTAATATCATTCCCTTCTCTGATGATCTCAGGAATACCCAATGGTACATTAAACTCTAATAAATTACCCGGTAACTTTTCTTTTAAACGATATCCATTTAAACATTCGATCACCAATGCAGGATCATTGCTTCTTAATAAAGTATTATACATACCCACTGCCTGTACCATATTACGTGGTACACAAACATACATACCCCGAAGTGCATTGATGATCATTCCCATCGGACTGCCGCTATGCCATATTCCTTCCAGCCGATGTCCGCGAGTGCGGATAATGATGGGGCATGATTGCTGTCCTTTTGTTCTGAAATGTGTAGTAGACGCATCGTCACTTAGAGGTTGCAGCCCGTACAATAAATAATCTAAATATTGTATTTCCGCGATCGGTCTCAAACCTCTCAAAGCCATGCCGATTGCTTGGCCCATGATGGTCAATTCTCTGATACCTGTATCAAAAATCCGGTCATTGCCATGTTTTACTTGTAAGCCAGAAAATCCCTGGTTCACATCACCGATCTGTCCAACATCTTCCCCGAATGCAAATACCAATGGATCATGCTGGAACAGCATATCGAAATATTTATTCAATATCTCATAACCGTTAACCGTTGGAGCATCAAATTGAACAAGTGGCTTTATGATCTCAACCTTCAATGCGCTTTTAGGTCCTTCATTATACAAATGAGAGCTGTATAAATGCTGGCTCTCTTTCAATAAGCTGTTATAGTATTCTTTAAAGTCGGGAATGGATGGAGAATAAGGTGCTGCTTCCATTACCAATGATAAAGTTCGAAGTATATCTCTTCTTAAAGGCTCTACATTGTTTTGCAACTCAGCAGCTAATTGCTGCATATAGTTATATGAATCCATATCACTCACCACTATGGATCGGATCATCTCGGAAGCTTTTGCAACATGTTCACGAATGGGAGATAAAAATTTATCCCATGCTCTTACCTTGGCATCACGTACAAATTCTTTGGCTTCATAATCAATGCTGTTTAACTCTTCGTGTGTAGCAATATTATTGGCAACGATCCATTCCTTGAATTTTTTGATACAATCCCATTCACGCTCCCACTCCAAACGTTTAGGGTCTTTATACCTTTCATGACTACCACTGGTAGAATGACCTTGCGGCTGAGTCATTTCTTCCACATGGAATATAGCAGGGGTATGTGTTTCTCGGATCTTTTGTAAGCCCTCTTCAAATACTTCGCACATGCTTGCATAATCCCATGCTTTCACTTTATAGATCTCTATGCCGTTTGTATCTGCTTTTTTCTGCATTCCCTCCAAGGCAACAGAAATAGAACCTTTTGTAGTTTGATAAGATTTAGGAACAGAAATCCCATACCCGTCATCCCAAACAAAAACTGCCAATGGAACCTGTAATACACCGGCTGCATTGATTGTTTCCCAAAAATGGCCTTCACTGGTAGCTGAATCACCTATGGAACAAAAACAAATTTCATTTCCATGATGACTCAATGTATCGAAACCTTGTAAACCGGGAGTATTTCTGAAGCATTTAGAAGCGAATGCCAATCCCAATGCCCTCGGCATTTGAGAAGCCGTGGGTGCCATATCGGAAGAGATATTTTTACGATTAGCTAAATCTAACCAGTTACCGTTTTCATCCACTGTTTTGGTTGCAAAATGAGAAACCATCTGACGGCCTGAACTAAATGGTTCATTCATCAGATCCGGATCAGCAAATAATTGGGAGAAGAATTGTTCTACACTTGCCAGTCCTGCTGCAAACATAAAGGTCTGATCACGATAATATCCAGCTCTAAAATCACCTGCTTTAAAAAATTTAGACGCGGCAATCTGAGCAACTTCCTTACCATCGCCAAAAATGCCAAATTTGGCCTTACCGGTCAATACTTCGCGGCGGCCAATTAAACTTGCTTCTCGGCTTACCATCGCTACACGGTAATCCTCAAGCACCTGAGTTCTAAATCCTTCGTAAGAAAGCATATCATCTTTATATGCCAAGGTAATTGTTTGTTCCATGCTACAAAAATAATTATTAAGATATCTAGGAAAATCCGATGAAAACAGACTGTGCAAAGATTTAGTTTCCAGCTAAAAATCAATTATTTTCGGAATTTTAAAGCTGATATTTTTCGGAAAACCTTAACCTGTTGGATAAATATAATTCTATAATTTTACCCGACTCTAAATTTAAATCAAGTATGAAAAGAATTGCCTTCATTTTGACTGCCTTTTTTGTGATGAATATGGCGAAAGCCCAAACAGCAACTGTTGCAAAAGACGTCAACAAATTATTTGAGTTTGCCAATAGTGAGTATGATTTTGGAAAGATCACATTTGGGAAACCCGTTAAATATGATGTTTTGATTAAAAATATTGGAATTGATTCTGCATCATTGGACAATGTTCAGGTGGGATGTCATTGCACCACTCCGGAATACGAAAAGGGAAAAAGATTTGGTCCGGGTCAAACCATCAAGCTTACTTTAGGTTTCAGCGGTGATCAGATGGGAGTATTCAGTAAAATGGCCACCATTTATCTGAGTGGAGGATTGAGTAAAGTAGTTACTTTTAAGGGTGAGACCTTCACGCCTCCTGCTAATCCTGCACCAGCAAATGCAGCTACCGAAAAATTAAAGACAGCTACTTCGAATTAATAAAAAAATCAAAATCAGTATCCTCATGAAGAAGTTCTTCCTAGCCATATTTTTATTTGTTTCCATTGTCAGCTTTGCGCAGGAATCGGTAAAATTCAGCAATACAAAACACAGTTTCGGAAAGATAAAAAAAGGAACACCGGTAACTTATACCTTCACTTTTTCAAATGTAGGCACGAAACCATTAGTGGTGGAAGTAGCTACTGCCGACTGTGGTTGCACAACTCCTGATTATCCCAAACAACCTATTGCCAAAGGGAAAGAAGGCAAAATAAAAGTAACATTCAATGCTGCGGCATCGGGTGCATTCCATAAAAGTGTGAATGTAAAATTTGCAAATATCGATATGCCTACATTACTAAGTATTGATGGGGAAGTTCTATAAGCAAAAAATAATTGATAAGCTATATTGGATAGAACGCTGTTAGTAAACTAACAGCGTTTTTCTTTTGTATGCTGTACTACGGCAGCTATCTTTGTGTTATGTTACAAATAAGTCAACGCGGACAATTAATGCCCGCATCCCCCATTCGCAAACTGGTACCCTATGCAGAAGCTGCAAAAAAAAGAGGTATTAAAGTGTATCATTTAAATATCGGTCAGCCTGATATCGAAACACCTAAATTGGTCTTAGATGCTGTAAGAAACAGCAACTTTAAGGTATTGGAATACAGCCACAGTGCAGGCAATGAAAGCTACCGTAAAAAACTGGTTGGCTATTATAAAACTGTTGGCATTGATGTTACTTATGATCAGATCATCATAACAACGGGCGGAAGTGAAGCTATTCTATTTGGCTTTATGGCTTGTCTTGATCCGGGAGATGAAGTAATCATACCTGAACCTTTTTATGCAAATTACAATGGCTTTGCAGTTGCAGCGGGTGTTAAGGTTGTTCCTGTTACTTCCAATATTGAAAGCGGCTTTGCTTTACCGGCCATTGAAGAATTTGAAAAGAAGATCACTGCAAAAACAAAAGCCATCGTGATCTGTAATCCCAATAATCCAACCGGATATTTATATACTGAAGCAGAAATGCTGGCTTTGAAAGATTTGATCATCAAACATGATCTGTATTTATTTTCCGATGAAGCATATCGTGAATTTTGTTATGAAGGAAAGCAGATCAGCGCCATGCATTTAACAGGTGTTGATGAACATGTTGTGTTGATGGATACCATCAGTAAAAGATACAGTGCCTGCGGCGGAAGGATCGGAGCCTTGGTTACAAAAAATAAAAAACTGTTAGATGCTGTGATGAAATTTGCACAGGCAAGATTAAGTCCGCCATCCTTTGCACAAATAGCCGGTGAAGCTGCTATTGATCTCCCTTCCAATTATTTTGATACAACAAAAGCAGAATATAAATCACGCAGAGATCTGATCGTAAAAAGATTGAATGCAATGGAGGGTGTTTTCTGTCCAAATCCGGGTGGTGCATTTTATGCCATGGCAAAATTACCCATTGATGATGCAGATGTTTTTTGTCAATGGCTATTAGAAGATTTCAATTACAATCATCAAACAGTCATGCTGGCCCCTGCAACCGGTTTTTACGGCACTGAAGGATTGGGCAAACAAGAAGTAAGATTAGCCTATGTACTGAATCTG
>CAIKTE010000196.1 GCA_903830285.1 uncultured Chitinophagaceae bacterium
AATTTATTTTCTCGTATAATAATTTTTGGTAGAACTATTAATATTGAGTTCGGGCAATGATAACGCAGAGTCCCTTCGGAGACTCTGCGAAAGGAATTGAGTATAAATATAATAAAAGATGCAATTGTCAATACAAGCATTCTTCCTTAATACCTTCCTTTTTGATACTCCTGATCAAGCACTTTAGCTTACCCCATAAAAAAAGTCGCCAACTTTCGTTAACGACTTTTAGTTTTTATTTTTTCTATTATGCTACAGCTTGCTTTACCAGTTCAGCAGCTTCACTTAACTGAATAGCCGATTGTACTTTCAATCCACTTTCATCAATTAATTTTTTGGCTTCCACTGCATTGGTACCCTGTAAACGTACAATGATCGGGATATTGATATTACCCAGTTTATTGTATGCTTCAATCACACCTGCAGCAACACGATCGCAACGAACGATACCACCGAAGATATTGATGAGGATGGCTTTTACATTCGGGTCTTTCATGATGATACGGAAACCTGCTTCTACTGTTTGCGCATTGGCTGTACCGCCTACGTCTAAGAAGTTGGCTGGCTCACCACCACTGAGTTTGATCATATCCATTGTAGCCATGGCCAGTCCGGCACCATTCACCATACAACCCACATTACCATCGAGTTTTACAAAATTCAGATTGTATTGTCCGGCTTCTACTTCAGTAGGATCTTCTTCGGTAACATCTCTCATGGCAGCCAGATCAGGATGACGCATCAATGAATTTTCATCGAGGTTCATCTTGCAATCCACTGCAATGATCTTTTCATCACTTGTTTTGAATAAAGGATTTATTTCGAGCATGCTGCAATCCAAACCAACATAGGCGTTGTATAAATTGGTCACGAATTTTGTACAGTTCTTAAAAGCTTCACCGCTCAATCCTAAATTGAAAGCGATCTTTCTTGCCTGGAATGCCTGTAATCCACCACCCGGATAAACCCATTCCTTGAATATTTTTTCAGGAGTATCGTGTGCCACGTCTTCAATGTTCATACCGCCTTCGGTACTGTACATCACAACATTTTGTCCTTTTGTTCTGTCTAATAAAATGGACAGATAAAATTCCTTTACCGGATTAGGGCCGGGATAATATACATCTTGTGCGATCAGGATCTTGTTTACTTTCTTGCCGGCAGGACCGGTTTGAATGGTAACAAGTGTTTGTCCCAATATATTTTTAGCAATATTGCTGATGTCTTCTAGACCTTTTCCAACCGCCACACCACGTTGTTCACTACCCACGATCTTACCTTTTCCGCGACCACCCGCATGGATCTGTGCTTTTACCACCGCGAAGTTGTTATTGGTTTGCGTTTTGATCTGGCGATAGGCTTCTTCAGCAGCCATTACAGTATCAACTGCAATACCTTCCTGAACGGGAACATTGTATTTTTTCAAGAGTTCTTTGGCCTGGAATTCATGTAAGTTCATGCGTTAGAATTTTGTGCCGCGAAGATAGCATATTTCAATATCCGTTTTTATGAAAAACAAAAGCCAAACCTTATTTTTCGCAGGTTCTTTCAGAATCTTTCTCAGCAAGACCCTGCTATGCCCAAACTTAGGAAGGTCATCTGAGAATTGTAAAACAAAACTGTGCAACATTAATTCTTCTGGTCTTTGGTATAAGTATCCCATAGCCCAATGTCATTAAGTTAAGGAAGAAGATGTCATGGTGAGGCACTCGAACCATGATTTTATAATGAACGATCATTAATCA
>CAIKTE010000197.1 GCA_903830285.1 uncultured Chitinophagaceae bacterium
GTCCAAATATCCTTTCCCTTAAAATATGTGACCTGTTTTTCTAATCAGGTTTAAGTTTGCTTAATATGAGAAATATAAAAGGCTGTCCCTTGTTAGGTTTGGGGTGGCCTTTTATCCTTTTTAGGACTATCCACTAAACACAATCCTTCCAATTATTCTGTTGATTATGGAGACTGAATTAGTTCCCGATTAGTATCCGGAATTTCTAATACAAGATCTTCGCCATAGGCGCTTGCTGGCGTTTGATACCCTGTTTTGAAATCATCGTTCAATATTTTTTGTGTGATGATCAAACTGCTGTAAGCTGTTAATGTATAACCTTCGGGGCCTATAAATCTGGCCTGTATGATTTCGCCATTCAAATTTTCAACTTCTCCCCAAACCAGGCTTTTACTTTTTGCTCTTGTTTCATCGCTTGGTCCTGCGGGTTTTGCATTTATTTTCCTTTTCACATAATTGCGAACAAATGATGTTTTCAATAGCCAATTATATAAATGCTGATACTCTAATAATTTAAAAATTTTTGGTGATGCGCCGGTATATGTTTCAATATTAGGAATACCCGTTGTATAATAAGCAGTAGAAACATCTCCCCATGGAATCGTCATTACAAATAATTTTTTCAGCCCAAAATCAACCCATCTTCCTTTATGTCCTAAGGGCTTTCCAATGATCTTTGCATTTTCTCTAACGGCCCCGCCTTCACCTAATCCATCTGCCATCGTCATTGAAGTGCCATGCGAATAACCACCGCCAATACTTGCAAATGCTAGTCTTAAATAATGTGCATCTGGCAATCTGTTTTTTAAAAATAATGCCATGCAATCTGTAGGCACTACATCAAAACCAACACCGGGCATGATGGTTATATTTTTCAATAAAGCAGCTTCATGATATTGTTTTGCCATTTCAAAGACTTCGATCTCACCGGTAATATCCAAGTAATGTGTATTGGTGGCAATACATGCTTCGATCATTTTTTTTGCAGTATGCCTGAATGGTCCGGCGGTATGCAATACCAGTTTAACCTCCGATAATTTACGATGCAATTTCTCGTTATCATTCAGATCAATGATACTATAGGGCAATTGTAATACTTGTGCCAAAGGGCGAATCTTTGCTTCATTTCTTCCCGATAAAATAGGGGATAGTCCATAGCTCTTTGCCAATTTAGCAATCAGTTGGCCTGTGTAGCCATTGGCGCCATAGAGAAGGAATGACTTTTTCACATTGTAATATACAAAGTAAAATCTGCAATAACACTCATTCAATATTAACTATTGATGAAAACCCAATGCCTCGATATAGCCTTTATTGCCCGTGCAATTTTTAAATGAAGCGTTTAGGAGAAAGCCTTCTAATGCTTCTTTTATTTGATCAATCTGTTTGGGTCTTGCTTTTCTAATGTCTTCAAAACTTATTCTTGCAGTATCTGCATATTGTATGATCTGGTCATAATATTTGGGTACAGGAAAAGTAATGATCCCTCTGCTATTGTCCATTTTTTTATAAGGCCAGTAATGCCATCCGATACTTTCTTTTTCCAATACCTGTCTGAATTGCATCACCCAATTATCATCATTCTCGCCAGTTTCTCCGCAATATAAGGGTACCCGGTATTTGTTACTGAAATCTATATAGTCCTGAATAACTTCTTTTTTGGGAGCTGTCCAGTATTTATGAAATGTGTATACTGCTTTATGATCGAATGGCTCGCCGAAAATTGTAAAATTAGAATCCCATTGTGCGCCGCCCAAAAACACAAGATGATTGGCATCTACTTCACGTATAGCCTTAGTTATTCTTTTGAAAAGAGGTTCTAATAAAGGATTAAAATGTGCAGCATCAAAATAATGCGCGATCGGTTCGTTCAACAGATCATATCCGAGTATTGTTGTTTCATCTTTATAATGCAATGCGATCTTCTTCCAGATATCAATCGTTAGTTGTTGGCTTGCCTCAGTATCAAATAAAAACGGAAAACCATAACCATCATCAATATTATCACCTGTTTGCCCGCCCGGAGCACAATGCATATCCAATATCACATAAATATTTTCCTGTTTGCACCAGCTGATCACCTGATCCATCAATTTAAAACCTCGCACCGATCCTTTAGCACCTAAATATTCTTCATCGGTAAATAATTTATAGTGAAAAGGGATGCGAATACTGTTAACGCCGATCGATCTTAAATAATGAATATCGGGTTGCGAAATATACGTAATGAGATACTTTTTCCAGAATGCAGCTGCATCGTCAGGACCTATCAATTCTTTCATCACTTCCTGTATTAGTCTTGGCGAATTGGCATTTTTAAATTTGAACATATAACCTTCCGGCACTAACCAATTGCCCAGATTGGTGCCTTTCATCAAAAAAGGTTTACCATCTACGCCAATGATCTCTTTTCCTTTAACCGTTATGAATTTCTTTGTTTGCGCAGGCAAAAAAGTGACCGATGCAAGAATGATATAGAGAAGTATCTGTTTCAGTTTCATAATTATCAAGGTGTCGATTAATGAATATTGAATTTTGCCTGGATCTCGTCATAAACTGCCATCAGTTTATTGGATGTCCCATCTTTTTCAAAGACCTTTTCCCAGGTATTCAAAGGTTCCCAGATAAATGTGCCAACCATTTTTTTATTGGGAATTCCGAAAGCGATATCATTCACTTCTTGTTTATGTTCAGAGTATTCAACAATAATGATATCCTGTTTAAATCTTTTTGAAAGATCGGTCATATTATTTTGCAGATCAGGGATCGTTCCATGCCATTTGGGATAATACGATTGGCCGATCACATCAAAAGAAATATTTCTGTCGATCATGCTGTCAAGAAATGCTCTGGATTCTTCGTTTTGTCCGCCGCAGGCAATATGAAGCATCACTTTGATTTTCGGATCCACTTCTCTCACAGCCTTGGTACCTGCATTTATTAATGCCGCAAGATTGTTGATTTGATTTACATTTCCATCAGGCCATAAAATACCATGATTTATTTCATTACCTACCTGTACCATATCGGGTAAAGTATTTTGTTGTTGTAATGCAGTTAATACCTGAATCGTATAATCATGAACTGCTTGTGCCAGTAAAAAAATGTTCAGATCTTTCCATGCAGCTGGTTTGAATTGTTTCCCCGGATCAGCCCATGTATCGCTGTAATGAAAGTCAAGCAAAAATTTCATGCCAGCATCTTTTATCCTTTTTGCCATTTGTTTAGTATGTTCCAGATCGCAAAAACCTTTGTGCGGTGAATAACCACTATCTGCAGCAGGATCATTGAAAATGCGTAAACGAATATAATTAAAGCCATGATCTTTTAAAATGAGAATAGCATCTTTCTGCAACCCCTTATCACTGAATTTAATGTCTCTTGATTCTAATTGAGGCAAAAAAGAAATATCTGCCCCCAATACTTTTTCCGGACTATTTACAGAGTTGTTTTGTGCAAAATTTTTCGTGAAAGGAATGAGCAAAAATAAAAATGAGATAAGCTTTTTCATATGACTGATTGAATATCAAAATTAGCATTTAAAACTCTTTCAGTCGAACAGAAAAAATGATAAAAATCATAACTGTTATTCAGTGGATGAGTCACTTTTGTGAAAGTAAAACCTAAAGATTTTCTTATAATGTGGAATAAGCATAACGAGCATGCATTATTCAGCCGTTTCAATTATTTGAAACGGCTTTTTATTTGTTGATCAGTAAGATCCCTGTTTGAGTAATATCGATCGTATGTGCTTTATATAGAGCACCAACTGTCATCTTAAAAGTCTTTTTGCTCATGCCGAAGAAGCTGTAAATATCTTCCGGACTTGATTTATCATGATATGGTAAATAACCATTATTCTCCTGCAATAAACGTATGATCTTTCCTGATTCATCTTCTACACGCTGATAACCGGGCTTGCCAAGTAACAGGTCAATTTTATTATCCGGTAATATTTTTTTGATGAAACCTTTTAATCGATCTCCGATATTAATGTCTTTAAAGATCTCATTAAAATGCAGCAGGCCTGTATGAAGATTATTAATGATCATTACATAACCCAGATCGGTCCTTCTATAGACTAAGAGATCAACCATATCCAGTTCTTTTACCGAAATATTTTCATTGCTCAGTTGCTGTTCTATTTTTTCGGTTGCGGCTGCACGACCGGTTTGTTGATCAAGATAGATCTTGACCAGATATTCTCCACCCGGATGCATACCCTGCAATTGCTGCGATTTTGCCACAAAGAGGTCTTTCATCAATCCCCAATCCAAAAAAGCACCTGCAGCAGTTGTGCTCACACAGTTCAATAAAACAATATCACCTACAATGCCTTTAGGCTCCTGTGTCGTGGCAATGATGCGGTTTTCAGAATCGTGATATAGAAATACTTTCAGCTCGTCACCAATGCGCAAGTTTCTGGGGGCAAATCTTTTAGGAAGCAAAATACCTTCCCCGCCATCGTCCAGATAAAAACCAAATTCTACTTTCCGGGTTACTTTTAGCGTATTATAATTGCCAATTTGTATCATGATTCATCTAATTAAAAGAGCTTCAAAGGTAAGCGGAATCAAGCGCAATAAGATTAAGGCCTTTAAATCCATTCAAATTCTTCTTGTATCAATTTGCAGTCTTTTGTATGCAGTTGGTTCTTTTGCACTGTTAAACTTTATAGCGGCAGCACAATACTGACAAAAAGCATCTCTAAGCTATCATATCTGCTGTATTTTTACGACTTGAGATTTTGATTGAATTATAAACCAATTATTTTTTTGAAAACAGGAAGTATTGCCATTGTGAGACTGAAAAAGCAAATGATTCTGCCGATCGTTCTACTTTCTTTTGTCACATCTTCTTTGGCACAAATAGGTACTGAATTTTGGTTTGCTGCTCCTGCAGTTTCTTCGGGTCATGAAAACACCCCGATCGTTTTCAGAATTACAACTTATTCTCAACCTGCCGATATTATCATTACACAGCCTGCCAATCCATCTTTTTTCCCTTATACTTTTCATTTAAACAGTAATACAGCAATAACAGAAGATCTCACCACTCAATTATACACGGTAGAAAATAAACCGAGTAACAGCATTTTAAATTATGGTATAAAAATTACTTCAACCGCCAATATTTCGGCCTATTATGAAGTTGGCCATTCATTGAATCCTGAAATTTTTCCATTAAAAGGAGATGTTGCGAAAGGATTGAGTTTTCTGATCCCATCTCAAAACATGTTCAATGATCATGTGGGACTTGTTCCTGTTGCAAATAATGGTTTTGTCATTGTTGCAACTGAAGATAACACTTCCATAACCATAACACCCAGCAATAATGCAGTTGGTCATGTAGCTAATACAGCATTTCAGATCACGCTTAATAAGGGGCAATCCTATGCATTAGTTTCATTAAGTAATTTAGGTACACTTCATTTGGGAGGATCTACGATCGTTGCAGATAAACCGATCTGTGTTACGATCTATGATGATTCGATCGAGTATAATACCAGTTGGGATCTGGCAGGAGATCAAATCGTTCCGGAAATAAATACCGGTAAAGAATTTATTATTGTGCGTGGTGCATTAAATCATCCGGCATACGCTAATCAGGACTTTTATTATATCTGGCCAACCGTTGATGGAACTATTATTTCAGTGGGAGGAGTTCCGGTATCTACTAAGAACAGGGGAGAAGTATATACAGGTCAAATAAGTAGTTCCAGTGCATATATCACAACTTCGAATCCTGCTTATGTTTTACAATTCACAGGTGTTGGAACTGAAGTTGCAGAAACTTCCCTGCCCAGTATCAAGTGTACAGGATCGCAAACAGTTTCATTTGTTAGATCTACATCGGAAGCATTTTATTTAAACCTATTATGCAAAACAACCGATGTAGCTAATTTTTCTTTGAATGGAAACCAGGGAATCATTACGGCCTCAATGTTTGCTGTTGTTCCCGGTACAGGCAACTTATGGTCGGCAGCAAGAATTGATGTGAGTTCTCAATCAAGTCTAAATTCAATCATCGTAGCAGGAACAACAACAACCGTAGCGAATAGCTCAGGACTTTTTCATTTGGGTTTTATGAATGGAGGTTCTTCTACCGGAGCTAGACTGGGATATTTTTCCAATTACAGTACTGTTCAATTATCACCTGTTGTTACATCTGCATCCTGTTTAGGATCCAATATTCAATTAGCTGCAACATTATATCCGGCTGTAACTTATTTATGGAGCGGCCCTAATAATTTTTCCAGCACTTTGTATAACCCTGTCATCCAAAATGCAAAACTGACCGATTCAGGCATGTATAAAGTAACAGCGAATATCGGAGGTTGCGGAACTTCCGTTGATAGCGTGAATGTTGCCGTTCATTCCTTACCCACCATCAGTTTTGTAAAATCACTCGACACTGTTTGTTATAAAAGTTCAAAGAATGTCAATTTTACATTAACGGGAACGGCACCCTGGAGTCTGGTTTATTCAAATGGGATTAAAAATGATACCCTCAAAACGATCACACAATCACCTTCCTATTTTGTTGCATCACCCTTGGTCAATACAATTTATAGTATCAATAATATAACAGATTCTAATACTTGTACAGTGGATGCGACTGTTGTTCCACAAAAAGACACTTTGATCGTTAATGCACTGCCTGTTGCGAATTTTGGTTATTCAACTGTCCACTGCGAAAAGAATGCTGCAACATTTACGGATAGTTCTAAAGCGAATCTGGATTCAGTGATACATTGGTATTGGATCATGGGTAATGGCAGTATCAGAAACCTCACTAATAAAAACCCATTCAGCGAGATATACTTTTCATGGGGGAATTATACAGTGAAATTAGCTGTCCAATCAAGCATGGGTTGTAAAGGTGATACAACAAGTAAGGTCATCACCATTCATCCTTCGCCGACAGTTGGATTCAGTTTGCCGGAAGTTTGTTTGAATGATGCATCTGCAGTTTTTACTGATACAACAAAAATGATCGATGGTTCTCAATTGCAATCTTTTCAATGGAACTTTGATGCATCAACAGCATCTCCAACCGTACCATTAAATAAATATCCGACACCATTAACATCAATACAACCATCACCATCCATTCATTATAATTTTTCGAGTAATTATCAGGTAAAAGAGATCGTAACATCAAAAGATGGATGCGTTGACAGCCTTACAAAGGCTTTTACAGTAAATGGTGCAAAACCACATGCAGCTTATGTTGTTCTTGATTCAACAAGACTATGCAGCAATAAAGCAGTGCAATTGCAAAATTTCTCTACTGTTGATTTTGGTAATGTAACTCGAACTGAAGTTTACTGGACCCCATTGATTGACAGCATTGATGAGAATCCTGAATCAAGTAAAATAAATAAACACCTATATCCAGATTTTCAAATACCTGCTACTAAAACGTATGCTGTAAAAATGATCGCCCGTTCCGGTAATTCTTCTGTTTGTGCTGATTCGGCAACAAGTATTCTTACACTGCTTCAAAGTCCTAAAGTTGCATTTCTGGCCTTACGTGGAATTTGTAACGACACTGCTGCTAAACAAATAACGGAGGCAAAAGAAACAACTGGAATTGCAAATATGCCCGGCACCTTTGCTTATTATGGAATGGGTGTAAATGCAACCGGATTATTTACGCCTCAATCTGTTTCAGCAGGAACCTATCCAATCAAATATGTATATACAACCAATACATTTGGTTGCAGCGATTCGGCAGCACAGGACGAAATAGTATGGCCATCGCCTGTTGCAAAATGGGGGGTGAATTCACCCGCCTGTGAAACAAATAATATTTTATTTACCGATTCATCGGTTGCCAATTTCAGCAATCTGAAAAATCATTATTGGAGTTTTGGTGATGCAACTGATACTATTATTTCAAACAATAACCCATTCACAAAAAAATATAAAACGGCTAATAGCTATACGGTTAGTTTAAGAGTGATGACCGACAGTGCTTGCAGAAGTAATTACAACACACAGATCATTAATGTGAATTATTTGCCGAAACTCAATTTCGGATTACCTATCATTTGTTTACCCGATGGCAATGGCCAGTTCACTGATTCAACAACCATCGGAGATCATACTGAAAATCTTTTTACCTATCTCTGGAATTTCGGTGACCCTAATGATGCAACAATGTCATTATTAAAAAATCCTGTTCATCAATATTCCGCTCTGGGCCCTTACAACGTTCAGTTAAAAGTAACATCGCAAGATGGATGTAAGGATTCATTGCAACAACAACTCAATACTGTATATCCACAACCCAAGGCAGACTTTAGTATTCAATCTGCAGAAGTTTGTATGGCGGACAGCATTCATTTTTATGATGCAACAACAGGTTTTACAGGTTCAATCAAAACCTGGCATTGGGATCTGGCAGAGGGGAATATTGCAGCAATTCAAAACCCGGCAAAACAATTTGCAGATTCAGGGACATTCAAGATCAGTTTATTTATTGTTGATGCAAAAGGATGTGTGAGTGATACTGCCATTAAATCAGTTGTTGTTGATCCTTATCCGCATCTTTCATTATTACATAAGGTACTTGTACTGGAGGGTGGCAGTGCACAATTAAGACCTGTTTATTATGCTACTGATTCAACATTCAACTGGTCACCGGCATTATATCTGGACAGCAGTAATATTGCTTATCCTGTTACAAAACCATTGGATGATATTACGTATAAACTAACCTTAACGGGCAAAGGAAATTGTGCGGTGAGTGATACGGTGCATGTAAAAGTATTGCTGGCTCCTGTTGTACCCAATGTATTCTCGCCTAACGGAGATGGCATCAACGATACATGGGTGATACAATATTTAGAAAGCTATCCTAATTGTGATATACAGATCTTCGACAGGGATGGAAGAATTGTTCTTCACTCTCAAGGTTATTATACGCCCTGGGATGGAAAAATAAATGGCAAACCTTCACCTATCGGCACTTATTATTATTTCCTCAATCCAAGAAACGGCCGTGCCATTATCAGTGGTTCTGTAACTATTATCAGATAAAGTATTCGATATCAAAATATCTCACCTACATTTTTCCTTTATTTACCGCCGTTTTGATTCCAGTAACCTAAATGCACTTGCATAGGATTTTATGGTAAATAGTTTTGTGCTATAAATTAAAATATATGGAAAACAAGAATATTCACAGAGAAAATGGAAGGGTTATCGGCGGTTTAATATTGGTGGCAGTTGGTGCTGCATTGTTATTACACAGAATGGACTTTCCGATACCCGATTGGTTATTTACATGGCCGATGATACTGATACTCGTTGGTGTTTACACAGGATTTAAACACAATTTCCAAAATGCATCATGGATCATTTTAATGGCGATCGGCGGATTCTTTTTATTCGACAGGGTCTTCATGAATGTAAGCCTGGAGCCTTATTTCTGGCCCTTGTTTATAATTGGGCTTGGAATACTGTTTATTCTTCGTCCGAGAAGAAATAAATGGTGGGATCAAAACCGTCAACAATTCCGCAATGATTGGAAAGACAAATGGCATGATAAAGCTACAAACGATAGCCCTGAAGATTATGTAGCCGACAGCAACGATTATTTCAAGATCAATTCTGTTTTCAGCGGTGTGAAAAGAACGGTGCTCTCTAAAACATTTAAAGGCGGTTCTATCTCCTGCGTATTTGGGGGAGCAGAAATTGATTTGACACAAGCCGATATTACAGGCAATGTGATCATCAGAATTGAAGCAGTATTTGGCGGGGCAAAAATACTGGTACCTGCAAACTGGGTAGTACAAAATGAGATCGACGGCGTTTTTCACGGAGTAGAAGACAAACGTAATAATATGACAGCTGCTGCAATGAATCCCGAGAAAGTGCTTGTGTTAAGAGGCTCTGCAGTATTTGGTGGCATTGAGATCAGGAGTTATTAATTTTTTAATACCAAAACCAACAACTATGAACTGGTACCTTGCAAAAATTGTTTATCAGATCATTTGCGATAAGGGGTTTCATACACCTCAGTTCGATGAACAATTAAGATTAATTTACGCTGAAGATGATCTGCATGCTTTTTATAAAGCGAGATTGATCGGCGAACATGAGGATGACAGGTTTCTGAATAATATCAACAAACCTGTTCACTGGAAATTCATTGATGTTTCTGAGATACATAAATTGGATAATTTAGCAGATGGTGCAGAAATGTATTCGAGGATCAATGAAGAACCCGAGCCGGAAAGCTTCATTAATGTTACCCGGAGAAAGGCAAATCATTTACTGGAAGACTGCACGTATCAAACCATTAAACTAAACTGATCCATTGGCCTCACTCAATAAAAATAATGCCAAGTATATTCCTTTTTTTGTAGGATGGGCCTTGCTCTGGATCTTCATTCAGTGGAATGTTTTGTTGAAATTCGGCATTACAGAAACAGAAGCGATCGTTGACAGTTATCTCAGTAATATTTTATTGGCGGCATCCTGTTTTATGGTTTTCAATAACATGAAATATTATTTGCCTAAGAATGAAAAGTACTGGTACATTGTTGCAGTTAGTTTTGTATTGAGTTGTTGCTGGCTGATCATCATTAGAGTAATACTCTGGTACATTTTCAAGAATGATGAACATTATATTTCAACATTGCAGCAATCTTCCACCATTCGTTTTGGTTTTGCTTTTTTAATGATCGGATGTATGTCAACCATCAGTTTATTGTATTACACACAAAAAGACCAACAAAGAACCATAGAACAGCAAAAAGAAATTCAGCAATTGGCAAAAGATGCAGAACTATTCAAACTGCGCCAGCAATTGCAACCACACTTTCTATTCAATAGTTTAAATTCCATCAGCGCACTAACAGCTACGCAGCCTGAAAATGCAAGACATATGATCCAGCAATTATCAGATTTTTTGCGCGGCACCATTAAAAAAGATGATCAGCACAAGAACAGTCTGGCAGAAGAACTACAATACCTGGAATTATATTTAGACATTGAAAAAGTAAGATTCGGGCACCGGTTAAAAACGGAGATCAATGTGGCAGAGAATATTCAACAGATGGAATTGCCTTCTCTGATCTTGCAACCTGTTGTGGAGAATGCCATCAAGTTTGGTTTATATGATACGATAGGAGAAGTGACCATTTCCATCGCTGCTAAAAAAGAAGATGAAACATTGGTGGTGACCGTACAAAATCCATTTGATGCAGAGACTGCACAGCCTTTGCAGGGGACTGGTTTCGGACTGGCATCCATCAAGCGTAGATTATTTTTATTATTTGCAAGACAAGACCTGCTGCAAACAAAGACAGAGAATGACCATTTTATTACAACAATTATTATTCCTCAAGCTATATGAAATGTATAATCATAGATGATGAGCCATTGGCAAGAATGATGGTGAAAGAATATCTGCAGGCTTATCCTGATATTGAAATAGTACAGGAATGCAATGATGGGTTTGAAGGTATTAAAGCCATTCAGCAATATCAGCCTGATCTGATCTTCCTGGACATTCAAATGCCTAAGATTAATGGATTTGAAATGCTGGAACTGATCGATGATCCTCCGCAGGTGATCTTCACCACTGCATTTGAAGAATATGCCATTAAAGCATTCGAGACACATGCAGCCGATTATTTATTGAAACCTTTTTCTAAAGAACGATTCGATAAAGCCATACAAAAATTATTGCTGCAAAAAAATAATGCTGTCAATAATACACAGGCCATTGTTGAAACCGCATCACGATCAGTTGTTCAATCCAATCGTATTGTGGTGAAAGATGGAGGTAAAATTAAGATCATTCCTGTCCCTCAAATTCAATATGTGGAAGCAGCAGATGATTATGTAAAGATCCATACTGCCGATGGCCTGTTCTTAAAAAAGAAGACCATGCAATATCTTGAAGACAGTTTACAGCAACAGCAATTCATTCGTGTGCATCGTTCTTTTATCATCAATACACAGCTCATTACCAGGATTGACCCGTATTAAAAAGACAGCCACCTTGTTTTATTAAGCACGGGTGCAAGATTGCCTGTAAGTAAAGCAGGGTATGCGAAATTGAAGGAAGTGTTGGGGATATAATTACTTACAACTTCTTATCGCTCTCCTTAATAATGATTGTGATGAAATTAATGAAACGTTGCAGATCTTTAATGGGCAATCTTTCATCAATGCCGTGATAGCCTTTGCTATCAACCAATGGAGAGAAATTAACCACACCATTACTGATCTCCCGGTACACCCTTGAATCAGTGGCACCCAGCATGATGAAAGGAGCAGGTATGGCATCATCAACCGTTTTATAAATGGCTTCTTCCATCATTTTAAATGCCGGAGAATTGATATCTGTTGCGGCAGAAGGTTCCGTATTAAAGTCGCCGGTAATTTTTATTTTCACTCTTTCATCATCAATGGCATTCACAATAAAATCCTGCACCTGCTTTGTTGTTTCGCCCGTGATGATACGGCTGTTGACGATAGCTTTTGCTTCGGATGGGATCACATTTTCCCGAACACCGCTTTCCAAAATTGTTGGAACAATGGTACTGCGTTGCATGGCATCGCCTTCAGGTGTGTAAGACAATATTTTTTTAACGGCTGATTGAAATAACCAGAGATTACTCATCGCCAGTTTGTTTACAAATGTTTGGGATGAACCACTTGATCTTGCTAAGAACTCCCTGACAGGGGCTTGTAATGAACTAGGTGTTTGTTTGCTTCTTAATTTGTACAATGCTTTCGCTAAAATGTCGATGGCAGTTTCTTTATCGGGTCTGGATGAATGTCCGCCTTCTTTTTCAACACTCAATTCAAAAGTTACATAACCTTTTTCTGCAACACCGATCATTGCAACCGGCCGTTTCACATCTTTGATCTTATCGGTTGTTATTTCGCCACCCTCATCTAACACCAGATCAGCTTTTATGTTTTTTGATTTTAAATATTTTACTATGTTGATGGCACCGGTTCCGGTTGATTCTTCATTATGCCCGAAACAAAGCAATATTGTTCGCTTAGGCGTGAAGCCTTTTTTTAGTAATGCTTCTGTGGCTTCAAGAATGGAAATCACATTCGATTTATCATCCACAGCACCTCTTCCCCAGATGATACTGTCTTTTACTTCACCGCCGAAAGGTTTTGCTGTCCATAGTTTAATGGCTGATGCTTCAACCGGCACCACATCATAATGTCCCATTAAAATAAAAGGCAGCAAACTGCTGTCAGTTCCTTCCCATTCAAAAACATAACTGTAATTTTTGATCAAGGTTCTTGTCAAGTGCTGATGCAGCAATGGATAGGCAGTTTCTAAAAATTTTCTGAACTGATCAAAATGAGCCGTATCAATATGTGTACTGTCTTCTGGAGAAATGGTTGCGATCTGTATGGCCTGACTCATATGTGATACTGCCGAATCGGGCAATGCTTCCAATGCTAATGCTTTATGAGAGGGCCAGGGCTTTGTGCGCAATGTATTGGTAAAAATAACAGCCATGAATATCAAAATAAGAAGGCATACAGCAACAAAGATCTTCTTTAGCATATTTCAGTTTGGGTTGAAATTGAAAGATACGAACTGGAAATAAAAACAAAGGTTTTTTTGTTCCCGGCTTTGTATTTCATAGCGAATTCGTTGCAATCGACTATTTCAGTTAAAGAGTCGCACTCTTGTGTTCCATAGCTTTATACGACTGAGCACTAGTACTATTGTAATCTTATTTGACCAAAATGTCCCAATTTGGGAACTTTTATTATCTTTGATAAAATTTTTAAGGTTGAGGATTATTGCTAAGAAAACTTTAAGAGACTTTTGGGAAGTTCATCCTGATTGTGAGCAGCAGTTAAAGTCCTGGTATCAGGAAGCAGCAAAAGCAGAATGGATCAACTCAAAACAAATTAAGACTGCCTATCCTAGTGCAAGTTTCTTAGCGGATAATCGTGTAGTATTCAATATAAAAGGAAATCATTACAGGCTGATCGTAAAAATTAATTATGATTATCAGATACTTTGGATTCGCTTTATAGGCACACATGGCGAATATGATAAGATCAATGCTAAAACAATTTAATAATGACAATCAAACCTATCAAAACAAAAAAAGATTATCAGCAAGCTTTGCAAAGGCTTGCAGCAATTTTTGATGCCAAAAAAGGTTCAAAAGAAGGCGATGAGCTCGAGATATTGGGCATGTTGGTTGATAGCTATGAGCATGAACATTTTCCAATTGGTTTCCCTGATCCCGTTGAAGCAATCAAATTCAGAATGGAACAATTGGGTTATAACCAAACTGACTTGGCTGATGTGTTTGGAATTAAAAGTAGGGCAAGTGAAATACTCAACAAAAAAAGAAAGCTTTCGTTAGAAATGATCAGGCAACTGCATGATAAATTAAATATCCCTACTGAAGTTTTAATACAGGCATACTAATAAATTTTAGCTCTGCAATAAAAAAGCTGATGAAAATTTTCATCAGCTTTTTTATTTTCATTAGAAAATAATTTATTCAGCATAACTGCTCATCGGTTCACAAGTGCAAATTAAATTTCTGTCACCATGCGTATCATTCACTCTTGCGACGGTTGGCCAAAATTTATTTTGTGTAACATAGTACAAAGGAAATCCTGCTTCTGTTCTTGTGTATGTATGATCCCATGCATCTGCACAAATAACAGCCTGTGTATGAGGTGCATTTTTTAAAGGATTATCTGTTTTATCGGACTTGCCTTCTTCGATGGCTTTTATTTCATCATAGATAGAGATCAATGCATCGCAGAAACGATCCAACTCAGCTTTGTCTTCACTTTCCGTTGGTTCGATCATGATGGTTCCGGGAACAGGGAAACCCATCGTTGGTGCATGAAATGCATAATCCATCAAACGTTTGGCAACATCAGATGCTTCCACACCGGTAGTTGATTTGAACGGACGCAGATCAACAATAAATTCGTGTGCACAGGTTCCATTGGTTCCGGTAAATAAGATCTTATAATATTTATCCAATCTTGCACGCATATAATTGGCATTTAAGATTGCATATTCTGTTGCTTTTCTTACGCCATCATAACCAAGCATCTTTATATAAGCATAACTGATCAATAAGATACTTGCAGAACCGTAGGGAGCGGAGCTAACAGCGCCGTAAGAGGTAATTCGTGAGTCGCGAGTTTCAGAACTTGCGGATTCACGATTTCCGATCGCAGCATGCGATGGCAAGTGCGGGGCAAGATGTGCCGCAACACAAATAGGTCCAACACCCGGACCACCACCACCATGCGGAATGGCAAATGTTTTATGCAGATTCAAATGACAAACATCTGCACCAATGGTTGCAGGAGAAGTCAATCCAACCTGGGCATTCATATTCGCTCCATCCATGTAAACCTGTCCGCCGAACTGATGGATCGTTGCACAGATCTCTTTAATGCTTTCTTCAAACACGCCATGTGTTGATGGATAAGTTACCATCAATCCACCCAATGTATCTTTATATTGTTCTGCTTTTGCTTTCAGATCGGCCACATCAATATGTCCGTCTTCATCACTTTTTACCACCACCACTTTCATACCTGCCATCACTGCACTTGCAGGATTGGTTCCGTGTGCAGAAATAGGGATCAATACAACATTTCTGTGTGCATCTCCATTGGCTTGATGATAAGCCATGATGGTCAGTAATCCTGCATACTCGCCTTGCGCACCACTATTGGGTTGCAGACTGCATGCAGCAAATCCTGTGATCTCACTTAAATATTTTCCCAGTTCATCAATGATCTGCAAATAACCTTCGGCTTGATATGCAGGAACAAAAGGATGCATTTTAGAAAACTCAGGCCAGCTTACAGGGATCATTTCAGTAGCTGCATTTAATTTCATCGTGCAACTGCCGAGTGTGATCATACTTGTATTGAGAGAAAGATCTTTATTTTCCAATTGTTTCAAATAACGCATCATCTGGCTTTCACTGTGATGAATATTAAAAACAGGATGTGTTAAGTAAGGTGAAAGACGAATGGCATAAGGCGGAAGGTTGGTTAATTCATCGTCACTGTCGAAAGAAACTTCTGCTTCATTATTTCCGAGTGATTCTGCAAACACATACACGATATCCAATACATCTTTTTGAGTGGTAGTTTCATCCAGCGCAATGCCAATATGATTCGCATCAAAATAACGGAAGTTGATCTCGTTCTTTTCAGCAACCGCTTTTATCTTTTCTGCATCCGCTTTAATGGTGAGGGTATCGAAATAATATTTATTTACATTTTCAAATCCGATCGCATTTAATTCATTCGATAATGTTTGCGCCAGCAATGCAACACGTTCTGCGATCTTTTTCAAACCATCAGGACCATGATATACTGCATACATAGCAGCCATATTGGCCAGCAATGCCTGTGCAGTACAAATATTGGATGTTGCTTTTTCGCGTTTGATATGTTGTTCTCTTGTTTGCAAAGCCATGCGTAATGCACGGTTGCCCTGTGCATCAATGCTCACACCGATCAGTCTTCCGGGCATGCCGCGTTTGAATTCATCTTTGGTGGCAAAGAATGCAGCATGTGGTCCGCCATAACCAAGAGGTACACCAAAACGCTGTGCAGAACCAACAGCCACATCGGCACCCAGATCAGCAGGAGAGGTCAATAAGGTCAATGCCAATAGATCAGTTGCCATCACCACATATCCGCCAACAGCATGTACTGCAGCAATGAATCCTTTATAATCTTCAATAGAACCATTGTCATTCGGGTATTGAATGATGCTTCCAAAATATGTCGCATCTAATGGCGCTGATGTATAAGCACCAAATACCAATTCAATGCCGATCGGATTGGCGCGTGTGATCAACAGGTCTTTTGTTTGCGGGAAAACCTTTTCATCCACAAAGAATTTAGGCTTCTCAATTTTATCGGTCTTGTTCACATGATGAAAAAGCATGGCCATTGCTTCGGCTGCAGCAGTTCCTTCATCCAGTAAAGAAGCATTGGCTATTTCCATTCCGGTCAGATCAGTGATCATTGTTTGAAAGTTCAATAAACTTTCCAAACGTCCCTGAGAGATCTCTGCCTGATACGGCGTGTATTGTGTATACCATCCCGGATTTTCAAAAACATTACGAAGTATCACGGTAGGAGTGATGGTATCGTAATAACCCTGACCGATATAGGTCTTGTATAATTTATTTTTTGCGGCTACTTGTTTAATTTCCTGCAGGTATTCAAATTCGCTGATGGCAGCAGGTAAATTCAATTCATTTTCCAGACGAATAGAAGCAGGAATGGTCTTGCTCACTAATTCTTCGATCGTTTTTACGCCAATTGTTGCAAGCATTGCTGCAGTTTCGGCTTCATTCGGTCCAATATGTCTTCTCTGAAATTCTGTGTTTTGATGTTCGAATAGATTCATAGCTATAGTTTGACCATTTTTAAGAAAGCGCAAATTTACGATACAAGAACAGGATAAATGGAAGATTGTTCTTAATGGGGAAAGGATGTGATTTAATTATTTATCCATTTTCAAATGAAGAACAGTCCTGAGCTTTGAGGTACGAGCTGTGAGCCATTGCTCGAAGCTCACAGCTTAAAAAGCAAAAATATTAAAATCAAAGATTGATCTTATTTTCAGCTTTTCTCATCTCATCACTGGTTGACCTGGAACCATCATGGCTGTAACCCGGAGGACCAAACAAATAGAGCATCCTTTGTTTAAAGCTGATGTTCTTTTGAAAAACATCCTTTACGATCTGATTCCATTCATGAAAGATGATGTTTATGGCATTCGGATTTTCGAGATTCTTGGTCAGGCCGTATTTGATGGGCTGGTATTTTTCTGCAGGCAATTCGGGTTGAAAGGTTCCGAATAATTTATCCCAAAGGATCAGGAACATGCCCATGTTCTTATCCAGATATTTAGGATTACTGCCATGATGCACCCGGTGATGCGAAGGAGTTACAAAAATATATTCCAAAAATCCCATTTTATGGATGAGTTCGGTATGCACAAATATGCCCCAGATCTGTGTGGCTGAATATACCAGTGCAATATCCAAAGGTTTAAATCCGGCCCAGGCGATAGGAATAAAATAAACAAACCGATACAGGGGCTGAAAGACAGATGATCGGAAACCAACAGAGAAATTAAATTTTTCAGAACTGTGATGCGTAACATGCGCCGCCCAGAAAAAACGGATCTCATGATCAAACCGATGCAACCAGTAATACACAAAGTCTTCAGCAACAACCAAAACGATCCAGTAAACAATGTTTATTTTCCAGTTGAAGAAAGCATGCACATAAAAGAATTGTAGGATATACAAATAAACGATCACACGAAAAGCAAGGTCGATGGCGCCGTTCAGCAGCATCAGGTATACATTGGCGATCGTATCTTTTAATGAATAGGTCTTGCGATGCTGTAAATGTGTGAGCAACAATTCCAGACCGATAATAGTTATATAAAAAGGAGTGGAGATTAGTAGCAGCCATTGTTCTCTGATGTCATCCATTCGTTTCGATTATCTTTGATTTGTTTGCAAAGAAAAGGCAAGTACCGCAATTTTGAATTAATTCATCTTTTTTAATATGTCTGAAGTAAAACTGGATAACTGGGAAAAACGAAGCAAAGAGCATGAGAAGCAGTACAAACAATTGCTGCAACGTGCTGATAAGAATAAAGTGTTGAAACAGTTACCCGACTTTCATGAAGAAGCTTTTACAAAGATCAATTGCCTGCATTGTGCCAATTGCTGTAAAGGATATTCGCCGCGTTTTAAGACGCCTGATATCAAACGCATCAGCAAATATGTGGGAATGAAGGAAGGAGATTTTATTGAAAAATACCTTGACCTGGATAAGGAAGGCGATTATGTGACCAAAACATCACCCTGTCCTTTTCTGGATGCAGATAATTATTGCGGCATCTATGATCATCGCCCCAGTGACTGTGCCAGGTTTCCTTATACCGATGAAGACGTTCTTTTAAAGCGACCATTGATCACTTTAAAGAATTCTACTTTTTGCCCGGCTGTATATTATGTGCTGGAAAAATTATTAGCGGTTAAATAATCTTTGACACAGATACACAGAATTCAGAGAATATTTTCCGTGCAACTCCGTGCTTCTGTGGCAATATAAATTCGCGAAGCGAATAAGTTAAAAGTTAAGTAGTCAACTCATCATAAGCTGCTTCCAGATTTGATTTGATACGCTTTAGATCATCTTTCCATTCACCAACATTGGGAATAATGGTGATAAGGGCTATCTCATCTTTTGTTTTGCCTGCTTTAATATTATCGCCTACCAGTTGAAATAATTGATTGATATAATTCTGCATTCCTTTCAGGTCATCTTTAGAACCCACTACCGCATTGTTACTGCCGTGACCAAATACAAAAATGGTATCGTCAGAAAATGTTTCCTGTGCTTTGTCTAATACTTTTACCCAGCTTTGAAATGAAGCTCCTGCTTTTTTATCAACTACCGGATACATCCTGTTAAACATCAGATCGCCTATATGAACAATATTCGCATTTTGAAAATGGATCAATGCATCGCCATTGGTATGGGCAGGGCCGAAATAATAAGCTTTGATCTTTTCTTTACCGATCTTATGTTTCCAGGTATCTGAAAAAGTAATATCCTGAAATAATTGTTTTTCTTCTGATTTTTGTTCGGCTGCCACTCTTTTATAATTGGCCAGACAATTTTCATGTCCCACTACATGTTCCGCCAATCCTTTAAAAGCAATATTACCTCCTGTATGATCGCCGTGATGATGGGTATTGATGAGTAGTTTAAACGGATTGCTGTTTCTCTTTTTAAGATCATCGATCAGATGATTAGCTTGATCTGGGAATTCAGAATCCACTACAACGATCCCTTCATCAGACAAATAGAATAAAATGGTGCCGCCTTTCTCCGTAAAAATGCCAATATTACCGCGGAGCATGGTTATTTTATAAGCGGGTACTTGAAATATAGCTGCGATCAGGTCTTTTGGTGCTAAAGCCAATAATCCGGCAGACAATCCTGCATTGCGTATAAAGTTGCGACGTAGCATAGTGTTAGATTTTTGATTTGAATACGTTGTAAGGTATAAAAAAGTTGCTTGAATATGCAATTACTTGTTTACAGGCTTTGTACTTAATTTTTCTGAACCATAATGAACACAAAGAAAGAAACACAAGTGTCACTAAGTTCTCATTGTGACCTTTGTGTTCATTGTGGTTAAAGGCTGTCTTCAACTTCCTTTTGAATCTTAATAATATCAATTTCAATTCCTTCTTTTTCGCAAATTTTAAGCAGGGTCTTTAGCATCATAGAATTGATGATGCGTACTTCTCTTAAAAGCTTAATAAGCTGCATGATACCATAAACGCAAAGACCTAAACAAAATACAGGGATCAGAAAACTTAAAAAGTATGTGCTATAGAGTACCATGATTGAGGTGTTTTAAATTTGTATAAAATCAAAAATTCTAACTATTATCCTTTTGTTTCTTAAACAAGTAGTATGGGATAATTATAGATATCGATAAGAGGAAATATCCGGTAACCTTGAACCACTTATTATTGTCGTTGAAATTTGTAAGATAAAATGCAGCAA
>CAIKTE010000198.1 GCA_903830285.1 uncultured Chitinophagaceae bacterium
CTTTTCCATGGAAAACTGTATCCGAAGCTGAATCCGAAGAAACAGTAAAACTCATGGAATACAGGAACAAATAATTGTATTTTTTCAGCAACTCTAATTTCAAGTTAAAAAATGAAAACTTTATTTGAAAAAATAATTCAGATTTATCCTCAGTTAACATATTTGGATTTTTCTCCTAATATTGGAACAATTCAATTACAAAATGATTCAGATGGTAAGGGTGATTACATCAAATCTTGGGAAAACATAACATATACGCAACCAACACAAGAACAATTGGATGCAATAAACTAAAGGGCTTTTATGTCGGTAATATTATCTTGTTTTGCTGGTGCTGGTGCTCAATTTTTTGACAATAATGGTGTTCCATTAGCAGGTGGGTTACTTTACACTTATTCTGCTGGTACAACTACACCAATTGCAACCTATACATCTAATAGCGGAAGCATTGCAAATCCAAATCCTATTGTTTTAGATTCTAGTGGTCGTGTTCCAAATGAAATATGGTTAACACCTAGTAACACATATAAATTTATTCTTCAAACCGCAGGAGCCACACAAATAGGGTCTTGGGATAATATTCCAGGAATAAATGATTTTAGTATTTTTTCAGCTTCAAATGGCTCATCTTTAATCGGTTATAACGAAGGACAATCTGGAGCTATTACAAGAACAGTTCAAGGAAGATTGCAAGATTTAGTAAGTGTTTTTGATTTTATTCCTGTTAGTCTTCAATCTGCAATTGTTGCTGGTTCATCCACAACAGATGTTTCTAGCTATATAAATTCAGCATTGGCACTTGGTGGGGGAATTTATTTTCCTAATGGTGTTTATTATGTTACTTCTACAATAAATGTTACTCAAGCACATACAACTATTTATTTTAATAATGCAACATTAAAAGCCCCAAGTAGTGGTACTTTATCTAGTCTTTTAAATATTAATCAAGCCGCTCAATTTACAACTATAACAGGACAACTATTCCTTGATGGTCAATTGAATCCTAATATTTATTGTTTACTAAATGTAAATTCAGGATTTAACAGAATTGAAAACATAAATCTTAGATTTGGTTTTGTTGGTTTGTTGATTGGTCAAGCAAGCAACACATTTAATCAGGTATCTCTTTCAGAAACTTTTTATAGCAAAATTTATACAAACGGATGTTGTAGAGGTGTAGAAATATGGGGTTTATTTAGCGTTGGGATATTCACAAATTGTTTATTTGTTGGTGGTGAAAATTCTGTTTGGACTACTGGTTCTTATGATGTTACTACTGTAAAAATTTATGGTGGACGTGGTTATTTTAACATGTGCGAATTTAATGGTTCAGCATCAAACACTTACCCCATGTTTTATATAAATCAAAGTATGTATTCTGGTTCATATTTCACAGGATATTTAACAGTTACTGAAGCAGATATTGAATGTCCAAGACCTGTATTACAAGTTTGGAATGGTTCAACTTCAAATCAAGCGCTGAATATTGGTAATCAAATAATTACTAATTCAAGAATTGATGTTTATGTTTCTCAAATAACAGGCTCATTAGCTCATTCGTATTTTTATACAAACAATTATTACAATGGTCGTTTAATAATAAACAGTAATAGAATTTATTTTGATGATCCTATTAGCACTCAACCAGTAATACAAGGTGCTTTAACTGTTGCTCAGATTAATTTTAATGATTTTTTAGCTAATCTACCTTACTATGGGCCGAATGTTGTGTCATTTGCTGGTTATCCTCCAGAAATGCCATTTCAAACATTAGCTCAAGTTCACATGGCTAATGCTTTTACTGCAATTAATACTGCAGTATTATTTGATACTATAAACACAGGTATTAATGGGCAACCATTTCCTTTAAATAGTGCTTACAGTACATCAACAGGTAAATTTACCGTCCCAACTGGTGGGTTGCAATCTGTTATGGTTACCGCAAATTACACTATGACAGGCTCTATAACCGCGGGAGCAAGTGCTTATTTTGTTTTAAATAGTTCGTCAAGATCAATAACTAATGCAACAACATTTCAAAATGTTTTACAAACTGAAGGATCTATTACTGCAATGTTTCCAGAAATGGTGGCAGGTGACACAATTAATTTTGTTGTTTACACAAACAATGCTGGACAATCCCTTAATGTTGGAACACAGTTTTATAACACAATGACTATTTACGGAATGGTCGCTAACCCTAACGCATAAGGAAAAAATCATGGCACTCACAAAATCTTTAACTCTTAACAACAATTTTGGAACTGCAACAACTTTTCCAAATGCTTATATACAAGTTTCACAAGCATCTACTGATGGCACAACTGTTTGGTCGCAAATATCAATAAAAAATCAAGTTGCTGGTAATAACGTACAAAGTTTAAATGTAACTTTTCCATATACAGCAAATATTGATATATTAGCTCAGACATATTCACATTTGTTATCTTTGCCTGATTATTCTGGCGCTACAACAGTAGCATAACTTAAAAAATAAAATGACTACACCCAATGACATAATTAGCAGAGCATTAAAAGACATTGGTGCTTTAGAGGCTGGTGAAACTCCAACTGCTGAAGCATCACAAGATGCTTTTGATATGTTACAAGATATGTTAGATCAGTGGTCTAATGAAGACATGATGGTGTTTTACAAAAATGAAATCATATTTCCTGTTGTTTCTGGACAGACTCAGTACACCATTGGCCCAGGTGGTCAGATTGGTGCTATCTTCACTGGAAGCATTACTGGTAATGTTCTCACTATTACTTCTATCCAGTCTGGTGGTATTTCTCTTGGTCAAACTCTTAGTGGAACTAGCATTACATCAGGGACAACAATTGTTCAAATGCTCACAGGGGCAGGGAATAATGTAAATGAGGCAGGCACTTATTTGTTAAATAAGACTTATTCAAGTCCTATATCAAGTGAAACCATTAATTCTTACTACCAAAGACCTTTGAGGTTTAATTCTGCTTTTGTGAGGATTAATACTTATTCTAATGGTCAACCAATAACAAATGGTGGATTAGATTACCCAGTCTCTGTTTTGAATGTTGAACAATATCAGATGATTGGGTTAAAGACATTAAATGGGCCGTGGCCAAAGGCTGTGTACTATGAACCCACAGAAACTTTGGGGAATGTGTACCTGTGGCCGAACCCCTCCCAAGGTGAAATGCACATCTTTGTAGATCAACTTTTTCAAAGATTTACCACACAATTTGATAACATCAATCTACCACAGGGCTACAACATGGCTCTCAGGTGGTGTTTGGCAGAAAGGCTAATGCCTATGTATGGAAAGGCTAGTCCAACACAGATTCAGATGATTATGAAGTTTGCCGCACAAGGAAAGTCAACAGTAAAGAGGACAAACATGAATCCAGCAATTGTTTCTACCTATGCAGACTCACTTTTGGTTGGAAGGCAAAAGGATGCCGGGTGGATATTATCAGGAGGCTTTTTTCGCTAATTTTTAGCGTTTAATGACTAATTATGTATTATATTTATCAACATAGAGCTACAGATACAAATCAAATCTTTTACGTTGGTAAAGGTAAAGATAAGCGCTTTTGCGATAAAAATAAACGTGGCAGACATTGGAAGTTTTATGTAGCTAAACACGGTTTTGTCCCAGAAATATTAAAAGATGGGATGGATGAAGAATTAGCGTTTTTAGCTGAGATGGAATGTATTGACGCTTATAAGAAACGTGGGATTAAATTAATCAATATGACCAACGGTGGAGAAGGTCGTTCTGGTTATTCTTTTCCACATACTGAAGAATCTAAAAGAAAAATGTCAATTGCTAGAATTGGTAATGCAAATAAATTAGGAAAGAAAATTTCTGACGAATCAAAAG
>CAIKTE010000199.1 GCA_903830285.1 uncultured Chitinophagaceae bacterium
ATCACCATAAAATGGTCAAATCCGGATGGCCTCTTTTTCAAATGCCACTTACCGATCAATGCAGTCTGATAACCATTTTGCTGCAATACTTTGGCGATGTTCATACTGTCAGGGCTCAAGGCATCACCTAAAGTAAAAACAGCATTCCTGTTACTGTATTGCCCGGTCATGATCGTAGCACGGCTTGGAACACAGATTGAATTCGTACAAAAAGCATTATTTAAAACAGCACCTTCTTCGGCAAGTTTTTTAATGTTTGGATTTTTTATATAATCTTTTAATATACCGCCATAAATGCCCCATGCCTGTGAAGTATGATCATCCGCCATGATATAAATGATATTCGGCCGATCCCCCTTCCTCTGTTGTGCATGTATCACAACAGAATAAAAGAGAAAAACAAAAACCAAGATGATAACATTCTTTATTTGCATGATCTATACATTATTCTCCGATATAATAATCGCATTCACTCAAACATTCAATTCTAAATTTACTTCTGTACAAATTGATAGAGCGCAATAAGTTGAACCCATAAAAAAGAGAATACCAGGCTATAATATATTTATAAAGCTGTATTCTCTTAAAATTTTAACCCGGTTGCTTAGTAACTGATAAAAATTGGATTTGCTACAACGATTATTATTTTACCTGCCTCGGATGTAATCTTACCCGGTGATGAAATGATTCACCACCGGATTGAAGATCACTCTAACACTAAACAACCGAATTAAAATAAGTTTCAATAACTACCATCCCGGATTTTGTTTCAATGCCGGATTGATGGCTATTTCCTGTAATGGAACAGGTTCTAAATAATATTTATCTAACCAGCCCACAGGTACAGGCAAATTCTTGACATATCCTTTTGTACTACCTCCATCAATAATGATATTGGCATTACTGATATTAAAGTTTGAATAGTTAGGATAATTGGCCTTATCGATCTTTACTCCTAATGCATAATCGTTCAAATATGATCCTTTCATCCATCTCTTGATATCATTGAATCTGTACCCATCACCAAATAATTCAACCCTGCGCTCCCTTCTGATCTCCCATAATACAGGATCAACTGAAGGGTCTCTTTTTAAATCAAATGCTGCGGTAATATTTGCCACCACCATATTAGGCAGATTGGCTCTTGGTCTTAATTTATTAATGGTTGCATCAGCAATAGATTGTGTAAATATGCCTAATTCGAATGCTGCTTCCGCATAATTCAACATGGCTTCTTCAATTCTGAATAATGGGCAGTTCTGAATGCCTCCATAAGATGCTGCATTATCCATTGGTATCCTGTTGTAATATTTCCAATAGAAATAACCCAGCTTACTTACTGCCTGTGTAACAGAAATTGAATTAGCTGGCAAATTGCTCAAAGCTGCATTATAGGAAGAAAAATGTGGTGTATTCACTATTACAACCCCAGATTTCATATCTGCTGTTTGAGAGAGAAATGGTAATCTTTTATTGATATTTCCCGGAATACTATCGTTCATCATATGCACAAATGCTGCATGTGAAGGTATTGGATCATAGGTCCAGAGATTATCTGAATTTCCTGATTGTGCTGTTACACTTGGACTGATAAATTTAACACTGTATGGAGGAGTTACAATAAAATACAATCTTCTGTCTCTGTTTTTAAAACTGGCATACATACTATCATCCCCGAGATAATTGGCACTGGTTGAAATAGGTTTACCATCTGTACAGAGAAAACTTTCAACAGCTCCTTTAGGCACATCATTACCCCATGATGTACTGGCAGTATAACGGGTAAGCATCGGATTATTTAAGACAGTATAATTGTATTGCTTAAATAAGATGATACCAGCTTTATTCGTAAGATCAGTTGAATTATATACATCATCATAACTGCTCAATACAGTAGTGAACTTTGGCAGCAATTTTTGCGCATAAGTAGAAGCCGCAGTCAAATATGTTGTGGCATCACTTAACCCATGGTATTTTCTCCAGGTACCTTCAAATAAACCAAAACGTACAATTAAGAACTGCACACAGTTTTGATTGATGGTATTGGTTCCGTCGCCTGCCACTTTAATATGGCTTTCTGCCCATATCAAATTATTCAAGATATTAGCTGCAACAGTATCACGAGCAGTTCTGTTGCCATATAAAACACCTGCAGAAGTATCGGAAATAGAATGTTCGATCCATGGAACATCCCCAACTGCTGCGATCAGAT
>CAIKTE010000200.1 GCA_903830285.1 uncultured Chitinophagaceae bacterium
CAGGAAATGCTGTTACAAAGTTGGAGTAATGAGCCGGGTAAACTAAATAGCGGTATTATCCGTTTATTTCCTGCAATACCTTCAAAATGGTCTGATGTTTCTTTCTCTCAGTTAAGAGCAGAGGGAGGATATATTGTTTCAGCTACACGAAAAGCTAATAGAATTATTGAATTCAATATCACTGCAACAAAAGCAGGTACAATTAGAGTAAAAGATAATTTTAATTCTATAATACCCAGATGGAATATAACCGGGGTAAAGAAAACAGGGGATGTATTTGAAGTAAGGTTAGAGAAAGGTCAAAACCTCAAAGCCATCTTTGAATAAGTAATTTCAGAGCAGTCTCCTTCGCCTCTTGTTTTGGTCTTGTTCTTCTCTTCTTCTTGTCTTCTTTTGGTTTCCTTTTGGTCTGCTTTTGCTTGAGCAAAACATGGGCAATACAAGACCAAAGCAATACCAAAGCAAGACCAAAAGAAACCGGGGTTTTTCCCCCACTATTCCGGTGCTGTTGTTTTAAGCAGGAAGAGCGAGAGCAAGATCATATCCACACAAAAGAAAACCCCTGTTGGCTAAATCACCAACAGGGGTTAAAAATTCATGATCTTGCATTCAGCACTGAAGCCGCCGTTTTGCCAAACTGCTTCCGGGCCTTACCGGTTTTTATTCGGTTAATTCTATCCCGTATATTTTGGGTCAAATTCCACGATCCATTCAATACCGTATTTGTCTCTAAAGCAACCAAAATAAGAACCACCCCAAGGACTATCACCAATAGGACATTCTACCTCCCCTCCTGCTGAAAGCCCGTTAAATAATTTGACTGCGTCTTCTTTAGTTTCTGCATTGATCACAATTTTGCTTCTGTTCTCATTTTCATTTGTTTTTCCCATGATCTCCGGAACATCATTTGCCATCAACCTACTTCCTTTACCAATAGGCAAAGCAATATGCATGATCTTATTTTCTTCTTTCTCAGCTATCGGGAATTCGGGACTTGCAAGCTCTTTGAAACGTTTGATCGTTTCAAACTCTCCGCCAAATACTGACTTGTAAAAATTGAATGCTTCTTCTGCATTTCCATTGAAGTTAATGTGAGGATTGATGGTTGCCATGATTTTTAGTTTTTAGGTTTTTAATGATTTTATTTTTTTGCTGCTTTGTGAACGTTACAATCGAATAGCAGATCCTTGTTCATTTTTTTTGATTTTTAATGGATGCTAATACTTTGTCCAATTGATCGAATCGGGTTTCCCAAATTTTCCTGAATTGGTCTATCCATTTGTCGATCTCTTTCATTTTTTCAATTTCGAGTGAGTAGTAAATTTCTCTGCCCTCTTTTTTCTGTTGTATCAGTTCGCATTCTGTAAGTATGCGCAAGTGTTTAGAGATCGATTGTCTCGAAGTGTTGAAATTGTCGGCAATGGCGTTTGGTGTCATTGTCTGTAATGCAATAAGGCAAATAATTGCCCGCCTGGTAGGGTCGGCTATTGCCTGAAATATATCTCTTCTCATATTGTATGTTCTATGTGTGAAACCATTCGGTTGCAAATATATATGCAACCATTCGGATTCGCAAATATTTTTTCAGAATAGCAGGATCAGGGGTTTTTCTCCTATTTTTTAGCAGGTAATAGATGGGTACGGGAAGCTTCGAGCATCTGCTCTATTTCGCTTTGCTTATAAAAGATCTTGCCGCCCACTTTGTAAAAGGGGAGTTTACCTGTACTTCGCCAGTTTTGGAGGGTACGGTCGCTGATATGCAGGGTTTGCAGAACGATCTGTTTATCTATCAGATCTTCAAGGGGTTTCAAAGGACCAGCCGCTTGTTTTACCCTTAAATACAAAATGCATTCTCTCATTTACCAAATCATTGATCTGTTTGCTCAACACTGCAGCTTTTTCTTTCTTAGTCACTTGAGCATTCAGTTGACTAACTATAAACGTTAGTAGTATTACTGCGAGAATGGTGCTGAGTTTTTTCATAACAATCGGTTTAGGCTAAATTATGAATTAGATACAAGGTAATAATATGCCTGCTTTCCTGCAAAACATATATAAATACTTACAAATAACATGCCATGATTATATATATGAGCGAGTTGAAATGGTTGTCATCCCGATCTCGCTTGTAGCGAGAATGGAATCTGCCTTGGTTTTGTACAACTGCTTGGCATAACCTTCCTGCAGCTGGGTTTTATTGTCTTCCCGTTCGAAGAACTCCATTGGAGACGCAGGAGTCCTTTGGACTGGAAGACAGCATCGTTCAGCATTTGTATTGATTCAATATTAGCAATGATGCAACATCATTTCATCGAAAGAAAGTAATTAGAATTACTCTTTACAACAGCAGTACTGTTATTCCCGTATTTATATTTAGCAAAATACTTTGCATATACGGTCATTTGAGGTTGATCTTTTCCTTCTACGGGTTCTATAGAAAGAGAATAGTTTTTCCACCATGGGCCTGCAGCCCAATAAGAACCGCTGATATTATTCTTATCCAGATACTTCAGGAAATTCTCCAGCACCACTAACCAACGCCTGTCTGTTTTAGGTACACCGAATTCTCCAATAAATCCATACAGATTATTCTGAGTTAACCAATCCACAAAAGGTCTTACTTTACTAATACCGCTATAGGCATTTACATTATTGTGATCATAATCCCTGCTGTACTTACCTGAATTATCGAAATCAAAATAACAATGTGCATTGAATATGATGCGTGAAGAAGGGTCTTTGAGATATTTCAGGTCATTATTATACCGCAACCATGATTCTGCATTACTATAATGATCTCCTTCTACCATGATGGGGTTATTGCCATCACTTTGTCTGATCCCGTCAATACCCCATTGTGCGACCTTAGCCCAGGAATGATACCACATATCATGCGGTTCGTTCATGATATCGTAGGCATAAATATTTCTTTTTTCTTTTAATTCCTGTGCGATCTTTTGCCATACATCTTTGAAATAGATAAGCGGTAACTGCGGACTTCCGATAATGAATTCTTTATTGCCGCTGATATACCTGCCGAAATTATGCATGTTAATGATCACACTGATCCCCTCATTATTGCAGTTATCCAGAAATGATTTTATTTCTTTTATTTCAACGGGATCGAGTGGACCGCCTATTACTTTCTGTACCCTCTCCCAGCGTATGGGTAATTGTATGACGCGTATCCCCTTTTGAGCAAAATATTTTATTTCATCTGTTGTTGGATAAACATAATTGATATTTAATTTTCCGGGAAGGTTCTCTACACCAAATTCTGGTCCGCATAAGGACACGCCGAAATCTGTGGTCATGAATTGACCCTTTGCAGTAGCTGCATATAATAAACATAGCAGCAGACAAGAAATACAGGACTTTGCTTTGTTCTGAATTGTTCCCATTCGTCTAAATTTATTGACCCCATCAACTCCGCAGAAAGAAAATAGATCACTCTTTGATATGCTGTAAAAGAGACCCATCCCTCAGCAATAGCTAAAACGACCAAGATTTATCATTATTGTCATAATGCAAATAAGTGATAGCAATATTTCATACTATTAATAAATAATATGTGCCGACTTAACCGCAGTATGTGAAAACGGGATTTTCAAATAGGATGCAAATGCACTGTTGAACCGAATCGCCTATTCAGTTTACAATCAGTCATTTTGCTGATGGACTTAGCAAAGTTTTACCACAGGAATCTGGGTCATAGCACAGGATTTTGTGGGTTTAGACAGGATATTCGGGAAGAGAGAGATCAGCGCCTAATCTTATAAAAGCCGGGTCAACTAAAAAGGAAATTAGTTATATAATTAGTTTGGCCGGCAAATCTATTTCCATTCAGTTTTCTCTAAAAGCAAGAAATTAGTTTATAAATTTATTCTATTATATAGTCTGCTCACCTTAAAAAATGCTGAAAATCGATTATATTTTACTTAACCTGTGTTGCGTTTATGTTGCAACTTTAAATCTACACTGCTTTCAACTGTAATTCCATTTTCTGCAATGAGAACCTTGCTGAAAGCCATGATCAATCATGCTTCTTTAATAAAACTTAAAAGCAGGGCGACTCTGCTTAAAAACAGATTAATTCCCCTTGCATATGTTGTTGGTAAGAATAATAATGCTAAATTCATAATACGATTGATTGTATATAATGGAGGTGTTTAGTAGTAAGGTCCTAATTATTCTAATGCTTCATACTGTTCCGGTATGAAAAGCATTTCGGGAATGTTGAAGAATTTTAATTAATCCAACCTGTCCTATCCAACCACTTGTTTGTTCATGGATAACAAACAAATCACAAAGAAATAATGAGTTTCTAAACAGTTTACGCATGAAACTATTGTAAACCGCTATCAGGTTATTCAGTAGGTTTTATTGGTAATTGTGCTGAAGCTTTCATCCGTAAACTTAATATTAACGACTATGTTAATAAAGAGAACATTTGGTTATTGGCA
>CAIKTE010000201.1 GCA_903830285.1 uncultured Chitinophagaceae bacterium
AAAATTACTGTAAAGCTAAATCGCTACTATTGTGATACGCTGTAAAGTAATATTAGTATCATCCTTCCCCTGTGTAAAGTTTTTTCAGTATAAGACATTCTCTTCTGATTCATCTTCGATTCGTACCTTCTTCGTATTTGCTTCGGAGTAAGTCCGTCAATTAACGGACTTACTCCGAAGAAGGTAATAATCATACAGGAAGTTGCCTGCTCCAAAATAGGTTGTATAAACCGGCCGGGCAAGCAAGAATAAACCTTCCGAAAAGCATAAAAATTTTCGTTAAAATTGGGCCTTCATTTTAATAATCGATCACCTGTTCCTGAATGCTTGCAGGAATGTCTCTCCACTCGTATTGCTGATTGCGCAATTGAGGCTCGAAACCGGCTTCTTTGATAGCATCCTGAATACTTTTATAAGTAAAGCGATGCGGTGCCCCTGCGGCACTTACCACATTCTCTTCGAGCATGATACTACCAAAATCATTGGCTCCACCGTGTAGTGTAATTTGTGCAGTTTGCTTACCAACCGTTAACCAACTCGCCTGAATATTCTTAATATTTGGTAACATGATCCTGCTGATGGCAACCATGCGAATATATTCATCCGGGGTAGTTAGATTATGTACACCGCGGATCTTTGCGAGCAAGGTATCCACGTCCTGAAAGGTCCAGGCGATAAAGGCAAGGAAGCCTTTTGCATGAGCAGGTTTCTTAGCCTGCACTTCCCTTATTCTAATTAAATGAATAAATCGTTCTTCCAATGTTTCCACATGCCCGAACATCATAGTGGCAGAAGTAGTAATATCTAATTTATGCGCTTCATGCATGATGGCCAGCCATTCATCAGCCCCGCATTTTCCTTTTGAAATCAACCGTCTTACACGGTCTACCAGGATCTCTGCACCTGCACCCGGCAATGAATCCATACCCGCTTCTTTCAAAGCGGTCAATACTTCTCTGTGTGTTGACTTTTCTAATTTGGTGATATGCGCCACTTCAGGCGGCCCGAGTGTATGCAATTTGATAGTTGGAAATTCTTCTTTGATCTGTTTGAAGGTCTTTACATAAAAATCGAGCCCCAGTTCAGGATGATGACCACCCTGCAATAATAACTGATCGCCTCCCCATTGCAATGTTTCACTGATCTTTTGACGATAAGTTGGCATGTCGGTGATATACGCTTCCCCATGACCCGGAATACGATAGAAATTACAGAATTTACAATTGGCGATACATACATTAGTGGTGTTTACATTCCTGTCTATTTGCCAGGTCACTTTTCCATGGGGCACTTGTTTCTTACGAAGTTCATCAGCCACAAACATCAGTTCTGTAAGAGGAGCATTATTAAAAAGGAACATTCCTTCTTCCATGCTTAAAAATTCAAAATTCAATGCCCTTTGATATAGATCGGCTAACTGCATAAGCTATTTTATTAGGGAACAAAGGTAGGGTTGCAAGGGTTCAGTTGTGCAACATTGATCTGCATCTTTTGGCACCGTTAAGCGGCCTATTTTACCATTGATATAAATCATGCATCAAATTTCATTTATGTTTTGTCCATGCTGGAATAGGATGTAATTTTAATGTATTCAGTCATTGATCCAATTGTTTTCACTTCAATTTGAGTTGTATGATAAAACATACGATTGCCTGTTTAACGGTCATACTATTGCTGCTAAGCAGTAATGTTTCGGCACAGGAAGAGTTTGTTTCGGCTCAGGCTAAATTCATTACAAAATTCCCATTTGTACAAATAACCGGTGGTATCATCATTCTCAAAGCGCAGCTGGATAATATCAAGGACTCTTTGAATTTTGTATTGGATACAGGAAGCGGAGGTATTTCTTTGGATTCTTCTACTGTGGAAGAGTTTAAACTCGTCAGGGTAAAAAGTGACAGGACCATTCGGGGTATCGGTGGTATGAAAACGGTTGATTTCACTTATAAGCACAGTTTAGTGCTTCCCGGTTTAAAGGTTGATGATCTCGACTTTCATATCAACAATTACGATCTGCTGACCAGTGTATATGGTGTTAGGATAGACGGCATTATCGGCTTTACCTTTTTAAGGAAATTCATTGTAAAGGTTGATTATGATAAATTGATGATCGAAGTCTATAGCCCCGGCATGTATAAATATCCTAAAGGCGGTTTTTTAATGCGTCCCGGCTTTAACGCATTGCCTTATTACGGTGCAACTGTAAAAGACGAAAAATCGGTTGACGGTAAGTTTATTTTTGATACAGGTGCAGGACTTTGTTTTTTATTATCACAGGATTTTGTGGATGATAGTGCTTTCATCAGCAAAAAAAGAAAAATTTATGCAACACAGGCCGAAGGTATCGGTGGCAAAAAGACCATGAATACCACTATTGTAAAAGAAATTCATTTTGGTCCTTATCGATTTAAAAAAGTGCCCGTTTATATTTTTAATGATGAGTTCAATGCCACTTCCTACCCGCTTTTAGGTGGATTGATCGGCAATGATCTCTTGCGCAGGTTTAATTTGATCATCAATTATCCCGAACAGGTCATTCATTTAAAATTCAATACTCATTTTAATGATCCATTCGATTATTCCTATACAGGATTGGGGATCTATCTGGTAGATGGCGATATAAAAGTAATTGATATCATTCCCGGTTCTCCTGGCGACAAAGCAGGATTTAAGCCCAATGATATTGTGTTTGCTTTGGACAATAATTTTACCAGAAATATTCAGGCATATAAAACCGCTTTACAAAATGCAGGGGCCAAAGTAAAAGTGCTGGTACTGAGAGATAATCAGCCGGTGGTGCTTTACCTGAACATAAAAAATATTGCTAAATAAGTCGGTACTGCTTAATTAATCTTCATACAAAAGATTCAATAAACTTTTTTGTTGCTACTTTGCAGCTTCCATTTTTAATAAAATTATGATTCAATTCAACAGATTTGTTTTAGCAAACGGATTAAGGGTTCTGGTACATGAAGATCATTCTACACCAATGGCAGTATTGAATGTGATGTATGATGTGGGTTCAAGAGATGAGAATCCGGAAAAGACAGGCTTTGCACATTTATTCGAACATTTGATGTTTGGCGGCAGTGTCAATATTCCCGATTATGACGAGCCATTGCAACGCGCGGGCGGAGAAAACAATGCTTACACCACCAACGATCTAACCAATTATTATTGTCAGTTACCTGCCGAAAATATTGAAACTGCTTTCTGGTTAGAAAGTGATCGCATGCTTAGTTTAGCCTTCAGTGAGAAAAGCCTGGAAGTGCAACGCAAAGTTGTTTGCGAAGAATTCAAAGAGCATTATATCAATAAACCTTACGGAGATATTTGGCACAAGATGCGTGCACTGGCCTATAAAGTTCATCCATATAAATGGATGACCATTGGTAAAGAATTAAGTCATGTGGAGAATGTACAGATCGATGATGTAAAGAAATTCTTCTTCAAACATTATTGCCCGATCAATGCCATCATCGTTGTTGCGGGAAAAGTAAAAACAGAAGAAGTAAAAATTTTGATTGAAAAATGGTTTGGCGATATACCATCAGGAGAAAAGTATGATCGCCATTTACCGCAGGAACCTAAACAGGAAAAACCGGGATTATTGGAAATAAGAGCAGACGTTCCTTTGGACGCATTCATCAAAACTTGGCATATGGGCGGCAGATTGGATAAAGAATATTATATCGCAGATCTGATAGGCGAAATATTGGGTGGCGGTGCTTCTTCGCGCATGTATCAATCACTGGTAAAAGAAAAACAATTATTCAGCAATCTGGATTGCTATCACTATGGTACAGTTGAAAATGGTTTATTGACCATAGAAGGAAAATTAGTGAAAGGTGTTAGCATGGCCGATGCAGAAAAAGCGGTGAATGAGGAAATAGAGAAAATTAAAACTGAAACGGTTGGTGATACAGAGTTGCAGAAAGTAAAGAATAAAACTGAAAGTGTAATTGCATTCGAAGACATGAGTGTGATGAACCGGGCCAATAGTCTGGCATTTTATGAATTACTCGGCGATGCCACTTTAATGAACTCAGAATTGGAACGCTATAATGCAATAACATCAGTAGACATACTTAATTACAGCAAAGAATTATTTGACGAGAATAACAGTAACACGATCCATTATTATAGCAAGAATTAATTATGATTGACAGAAAAAAGTCTCCTAAAATATTAGATGCAGTTGAATTTGATCTGCAACTGAAACCATGTACCCGTTTCAATTTAGACAATGGCGTTCCTGTGTATGCGATAGATGCAGGTGCAGAAGAACTGATCATGATAGAATTTGTTTTTTATGCAGGCAATTGGTATGAAGAAAAAAATATTGTAGCGGCTACTACCAATTTCATGCTGAAGAACGGAACAAAAAACAAATCAGCATTCGCTTTGAATGATCATTTTGAATTCTATGGTTCTTACCTGAACAGACATTGCTACAATGAAACGGCCACATTTACATTGCATACACTCAGCAAACACCTGCCTGCATTGCTTCCCGTGATGGCAGAGATATTGACTGAATCTGTTTTTCCCGAAGAAGAACTGGCCATCTATAAACAAAATCAAAAACAAAGACTGGAAGTTAATTTAAAGAAATGCGATTTTGTTGCCAACAGATTGATCGATGAATATGTATTCGGATTCGATCATCCTTACGGAAAATATACTTCCACATTAGATTATGATCAGCTGCATAGAGAAGAACTCGTTCAATTCTTTCAGCAATATTATATTCAGGGAAAATGCGCCCTTTTTGTAGCAGGAAAATTACCGGCTACTATTCAGGAGCAATTAAATAAAGTATTTGGTGCAATGCCGCTGAATCAGCATGCATTGAAGGAAGTTAGTTTCAAGCAATTTCCTGCCGAAACAAAAAAATACAATATCATCAACGACAGCAATGGTGTGCAGGCTGCGATCAGAATAGCAAGACCTTTCCCCGATCGTCATCACGAAGACTATCCTAAAGTGCATGTGCTCAATAATATTTTTGGAGGATTCTTTGGCAGCAGGTTGATGAGTAATATTCGTGAAGACAAAGGTTATACTTACGGTATTTCTTCTCATATTCAGAATCATATTCACGATACGGCATGGCTGGTAAGTACCGAGGCAGGGCGTGATGTTGCAGCAGCAACCATTGCTGAAACCTATAAAGAAATGGAAACTCTTCGTAACGAACAGGTTGATGAAGAAGAATTGGATCTGGTTCGGAATTATATGATCGGAGGATTATTGGGAGATCTAGATGGCCCTTTCCAGATCATCTCCAGATGGAAGAGTTATGTTTTAAATGGCCTGACAGAAGATTATTTTTATCACAGTATCAACAGTATTAAAACTGTTACCGCCGAAGAATTACAGGTGTTAGCAAAAAAATACTTGAACCCAGAAGAGTTTTACGAACTTGTAGTTATATAATTGATGTTATGATACAATTTCTGGCAAAAACATTGATCACTGCAGTTGGCGTTTTAGCTGCAGCATTCCTTTTTCGGGTGTACATATCGATAGTACCCTCACTGCTATTTTAGTAGCTGCAGTATTGGGATTACTAAACAATTTCGTGAAACCATTCTTAGTTATTCTCACAATACCTATCACCATTTTTACATTGGGATTGTTTCTGTTGGTCATCAATATACTCATCATTAAATGGGCGGCAGATATTGTTCCCGGCTTTAAAGTGGATGGCTGGTTCTCTGCTTTACTGTTCAGCATCATTGTTTCGGTGATCACTTCATTCATCGAAGGATTGATCAACAACAATCAACCTGAAAAAGATAATTGATTCTTGCATGGATCTTGGGAACTTGAATAAACTTCTTGTCATGTGAAATAAAAAATCAAACTGTTTTCTGAGATAGATATTGATTAATGAATTTGGGGAATGCCAATGCACTTAACTTTTTTATTGGCTGCCATTGATAATGCTCTAGTGATTTCGGGATCTTTTTCAATTTCAATTTTATAAACTGTCCTTTGATCTGTTGATGAGTTAACTGCTGCGAAGAAACTGGGGATATATTTATTTCAACTGCATCTTTCAATGCAAACTGTTCTTTCAGCCATTGCTGCACAGATGCATTGTTCCATTTAATCTGTTCTGGAGATTCCAATAAATAAAATTCAAATAAATTCTCCCAAATATCTTTACTGATCCTTTTATGCACTAATACTTTATCAGCATGTTCCATTAAAAAATAATAGAACCAGCGATGTTTTTTTTGTAAGACCTTCTCTTTAAAAGGCAGTTGATCTACTTTTCCTTCCTGATAAGCAATACAAATCTTTTGAAGATTGCATGTACTGCATAGTGCTGCAAATGGTTTACAAACCGTTGCACCAAAATCCATGATCGCCTGATTATAGGCGCCCGGTTCTTTTCTGTCTAAAACATTATCTGCTAATTGTGTAAATTCTTTCTTGCCTGCAGTGCTGTCTGTTGCCGTTGCAATTCCAAATACACGAGATAAAACACGAAACACATTTCCGTCCACCACTGCAAAAGGTAGATTAAATGCAAAAGAAGAAATGGCAGCAGCAGTGTAAGGACCAATTCCTTTTAATGAGATCATCTCATCATAGGTTTGTGGAAATTCCCCTTTCAAGTCATTCGCAATATATCTTGCTGTAGATAATAAATTTTTGCAGCGGTTATAATAACCCAATCCTTCCCATAATTTAAATACTTCTTCATCTTTGGCTTTGGCTAATTGCTGAACTGTTGGATATTTTGTGATAAAGCGTTCATAATAATTCCAGCCCTGTTCAACACGGGTTTGTTGCAGGATCACCTCACTCAACCATATTTTATAAGGGTCTTTCTCCCCTTTCCAGGGCATTTCCCTACGATTGGTTTCTTTATGCCATCGCATTAATAAAGGAGTAAACTTTGGTTTCTGCATTTCAGCAAAAATGCAATAAAACAATTAGAATTTTTATGAAGATTTGTAGGTGTTACTTTTATATATTTAAAATTATTTTACTCATTCATGATAAAAGGGTTAAATATTTTGACTATTTTACTTGCAAATACAAGAAAATTTGTCTTATTTTAATACTCTAATAAATGAAAATCAATAAACAAAAGATATGAGAAAATCAGATCTTATCAATAATATCTCTGATAAAACCGGCATACCAAAAGTAGATGTGCTTGTAACATTGGAGACCATGTTCAAGGAAGTGAAAGAAAGCCTTGCCAATGGTCAAAACATTTATATTCGTGGCTTTGGCAGCTTTATTACAAAAAAGCGTGCTGCAAAGATCGGCAGGAATATCAAGAGAAATATTGCCGTGGAAATACCCGAACATTTCATTCCCGCTTTTAAGCCTGCAAAGGAATTTATGCAAGAAGTGAAAAGCAAGCATCAGTCTGAGTAACTTTGCACAAATTCTTATTAAGTGAAACGTCAGCAGTTAGTTCTCCTCATCAGTGGAATAGTCTTGGTAGCCCTTTTATATTTCTTCGGTCAAACCAATACCCCTAAAAAAGATTCGCCTGCAGGTTCTATACCTGCTCAGGCAGCACAGAATACCGATATTCAATTCAGTGATATTTTAGCAAAAGCCAAGCAAAGAGTTACATCTGATCAAAATCAACGTTTGGCCGGGTTGGAGAATGCTGTGATCAGAGGCAATATAAATGAACAGAAATTGCATGTCTTTCACCAGTTAGCACGGTTCTGGAAAGACAGCGTAAAAATATTCGAACCTTACGCTTATTATACCGGAGAAGCTTCTAAGTTGGAAAATTCGGAAAAAAGCCTCACTTTTGCCGCCCAACTATTCATAGATAACCTGTTGATAGAAGGTGATCCAGCCATGCAAAAATGGCTGGCGACAAATGCAAAAGATCTTTTAGATAGGGCTACGAAAATCAATCCTGATAACGATTCTACCAAAATTGGCATCGGTGCATGTTATATGTTGGGCAATATTTCCGACAACCCCATGCAAGGTATTTTAGCGGTAAGAGAAGTTGTTCAAAAGAACCCAAATAACCTTTACGGGCAGATGATTTTGGGTTTGGGTGGGAAGAAAAGCGGCCAATTTGATAAGGCGATTGAACATTTTTCAGTCATTTTACAGAAACAACCCAATAATCTGGAAGCAATTTTTCAGATAGCCGAGTGTTATGAGCTGAAAAGCGATAAAGTGAATGCTATAAAATGGTACGAGACCGGAAAGAAGCTGATCAGCAGCGAAGAGATCAAAAAGCAAATAGATAAGCGTATTAACGAACTGAAATAATTTTATTAACTAATTAAAAATTGACCGAGTATGCCTTGTGGTAAGAAAAGAAAACGTCATAAAATTGCTACGCACAAACGTAAAAAACGTTTAAGAAAGAATCGTCATAAGAAAAAGAACAAATAGTTCTTTACGATTTTTACAATATAAAGAAGTCTCAGTTCTTGCTGAGGCTTCTTTATACACTTAACTGTATTTGCCATACCTATCTCTGAGCTGCAACTTTACCTTAACCTTCCTTTTTTCTAATCGGGCAAATACTATCAGGTGACAATGGAAATTTTTCGGTCAACAAAATGACCGGAAATGTGTTCATGCATTTTAAAAGTTGCAAATTTTGTGAACAAAGAATTAATCATTAACGCAGCCCCTTCCGGCGTTGAAATTGCTTTATTGGAAGATAAGAAATTGGTAGAACTGCATAACGAAAAAGCAGATGCCAACTTTGCCGTGGGCGATCTATACCTGGGTAAGGTCAAAAAGCTTATTCCCGGACTCAACGCTGCTTTTATAGACGTTGGGTTTGAGAAAGATGCTTTCCTGCATTACACCGACCTTTCGCCCTATGCCCGCTCCATTTTGAAGTTCACCCAACAGGCTATGAACGATCAGAATGAGAATGGCTTTGATTTTGCCAAATTTCAGATCGAACCCGAGATTGTAAAGACTGGTAAGATCAATGAAGTACTCAATGGTAAGCCCAATGTATTAGTTCAGATATTGAAAGAACCTATTGCTGCAAAAGGACCGAGATTAAGTTGTGAACTGAGTTTACCGGGCAGATTCGTAGTAGTTACTCCATTCAATGAGATCGTTGCAGTATCCAAGAAAATACATTCTTCAGAAGAAAGAAAAAGACTGCATAAAATAGTAGAAGCTATTCGTCCTAAGAATTTTGGGGTAATTGTAAGAACCGCTGCTGAAGGAAAGAGCACCTCTGAATTGCATCAGGATCTGCTGACATTAATTGAAACATGGAAAGGCATCCAGGAAAACCTGAAAGGGGCCCAAGCTCCTGCTAAAATATTAAGCGAACAGGATAAGACAACTAGTATCCTTCGTGATCTGCTGAGCGAAGATTTTAATCGCATAGTAGTTAACGACAAAAATATTTATAACGATACCAAAAGTTATATTCAACGTATTGCACCGGATAAGGCTGAGATCATTTCTTATTATAATAATGGCGCTCCTTTATTCGATCATTTCGGGATCACTAAACAGGTAAAAAGTTCTTTCGGTAAAACCGTGAACTTACCAAGTGGCGCTTATCTGATCATAGAACACACGGAAGCGCTGCATGTAGTTGACGTAAACAGCGGCTATAAGAGTGTAAGTAATAATCAGGAAGAAAATGCACTACAAACGAATTTAGAAGCAGCTGAAGAAATAGCCAGGCAATTACGTTTGAGGGATATAGGTGGCATCATTGTCATCGATTTCATCGACATGAAATTGCCTGATAACAAGCGCAGATTGCAGGATTCGATGGAAGTATTTATGAAGACAGACCGTGCAAAACATGCTGTACTTCCTATTTCTAAATTTGGGTTGATGCAGATCACCAGGCAAAGAATGCGTCCCGAAGTAAACATTACAACAACTGAACTTTGTCCATCATGTGGTGGTACCGGCAAGGTCTCTGCTACACTTTTACTGGAAGATGAAATTGAAAAGCGCCTGCACTATTTAATTACGCATTCGCATAAGAGTTTAACACTGCACGTACATCCGATCGTTTATTCGCATCTAACCAAAGGATGGTTTAATTCCATTGCCAAAAAATGGAAACGGAAGTATAAGATAAGTTTGAAAGTGAAAGCCAATACCAATTATCATTTGATCGAATTTCATTTTTACGATCATCACGAAGAAGAAATAAAATTTTGAAATACATTAAAACCCATTCATAGTTGAATGGGTTTTTTAATGTACAGATCAATTCTTTGTATCGATACTGCAAAAGCGCAAACAGCTAAAGAAACCATTACCGAAACCAAGGAAATGCTTCTGTTAGACCCATACGGCCTTCCATATCATTTTTGCCCATATGACTAGTTTATATGTGGCTGAATGCCAAAAATCTGCTTTTCCCGCCTATTTCGTAAAAAAGCAGCTTTATTGTCTGCAACTTGGGATCTGATCCTTCAAATACGATTTTGCAGCAGCTAGCTTATTTGGCTCAAAACCCTCCGAATATTTACATGCTGATGAAAAAGGAAGCGTTTCCTTGAAAAATTTAAATTATCCTCCAAAGGGCAGTATTCTTTAAAGAAAATTCAAGATTTTGGACAATTAGACAAATAACAACAGTAATATCTTCCGTCAATGTACTACATGTATTATAAATATAATATCTTAATTTTCGACAATTACAAAACAAGATTAGCCCAATATCATCTAATTGTCATTTTACGCTAAAAGCATTGATTATCAATGGTATTACTCCAAATAAGACAGGATATACGACATTCATCGTAAATATTAATTTATCAACAGCGATAAAAAATAATTTTGCCATGTGCCCCATTATTGTAATTTAGTGGAAGAATTTAATGGGTTAGTAAGTAAGAGGGTTAACAGCAATGTTAGCCCTTTTGCCTTTTTAAGATTTAGCCATAAAACCCTTTATGATTATAGTTTCACCAACTTTATTCGCTTCTGACCCGAGATAAAAAAATCGTGCTTCATTATTTCTCTCTCGCAAAAAATATTAAAAAACACACAGAGGTTTCTTGTAGCATTTTCATAAAAATTAATCTTCCCCTTTTCGCAATTATCTTTATGCTATGAGTAAAATCAAGACAGCTTTTTTTTGCAGCAACTGCGGATATGAAAGTGCCAAATGGCTGGGTAAATGTCCTTCCTGCAATTCATGGAATACTTTTATTGAAGAAGTTCTGGACAAAGGCAATAACAAAGAACAAAGTTGGAAAGCGTACAGCGATGATAAAAAAACATCGAAAGCGATCGCATTGAATAATGTTATTGCAACAGAAGAAGAAAGGATTGTTACAAAAGATGCTGAATTAAATCGAGTGCTTGGAGGAGGGATCGTTCCGGGAAGTATTGTTTTGGTTGCCGGCGAACCTGGTATCGGAAAAAGCACTTTGTTCTTACAACATGGTTTAATGATGAATGAACTGATCGTTCTATATATCAGTGGGGAAGAAAGTGAGCAGCAAATTAAAATGCGCGCCGACAGGGTGAAAGCAAATAATGACAATTTCTATTTACTGACTGAAACATCCACACAAACTATTTTTTCGGAGATAAAAAAATTAAAACCTCAACTGGTCATTGTTGATTCTATTCAAACACTTCAATCTAATCTAATTGACAGCAGTGCAGGTAGTGTTTCACAAATAAGAGAATGTGCGGCAGAATTTCAACGATTTGCAAAAGAAACCAATACACCAGTTTTTTTGATAGGGCATATCACTAAGGACGGAAGCATTGCAGGTCCGAAGATCTTAGAACATATGGTAGATACTGTTCTTCAATTTGAAGGTGATCAGCATTATGCCTATCGCATTTTAAGAACATTAAAAAATCGTTTTGGCAGTACTGCAGAATTGGGCATTTATGAAATGACAGGTGAAGGAATGAAAGTGGTTTCGAATCCATCAGAAATATTGATCGCACAACGTGAAGGCCAATTAAGCGGTAGCGCCATCGCTGCAACATTAGAAGGCATGCGACCTCTGTTGATCGAAGTACAGGCATTAGTAACACAATCTGTATATGGCACGCCACAGCGCACTGTGAGCGGGTTTGACCTGAGGCGACTGCAATTGTTATTAGCAGTATTGGAAAAACGAGGCGGGCTGTTATTCGGCACTAAAGATGTGTTCATTAATATCGCCGGCGGATTAAAAGTAGAAGACCCTTCCATCGATCTTGCTGTTATTTGTGCATTGCTTTCTTCGTATGAAGACATACCATTACCTCATCAAATTTGTTTTGCAGGAGAAGTAGGATTGAATGGAGAAATAAGAGCCGTCAACCGAATTGAACAACGTATTGCTGAAGCAGAAAAATTAGGATTCGAAAAGATCATTCTTAGCAAATACAATAAGAAAAGTGTTGACCTGAAAAGTTATAAAATTGAAGTGATCGCTTTAAGTCAGGTGCAGGAAGTCTACCAGTATTTATTTTAAGAAAGCCTTGAGCTTTTAGTCTCTATATGTGAGTGTTTACTCATTGTTCAAAAGTACAAGAGTGCATTTCTTACTCTTTAATAATCGAAGGCGACAGTTAATCCTTTGAACAATTAAAGTTGACAGCAAAGAAATATTCTTTAATGATTTTATTATATAAGATATTTTTTTACCTTGTAAGGTGATCCAAAAACTGATATCCTATTTAAAAGACTTCTCGCATTTATTATATCCGCACAATTGTGAAGGATGCGGAACAGATGTATTGCATGATGATGCCATCCTTTGTACAAAATGTTTGTTCGAATTACCGGAGACTAATTTCTGTAACACATCAGACAATCCCGTTGAAAAAATATTTTACGGAAGGCTGAATATTGTAAGTGCAGCTGCCGTTTATTATTTTACAAAAGATTCTTTATTGCAACATTTAATGATAGAATTAAAATATCGTAACAATAAAGAGGTTGGATTTTATTTGGGTAAGCAATTGGGATATCAATTACAGGAATCACAAAGGTTTACAGATGTAGATGTTATTGTTCCGCTTCCATTGAATCCGAAAAAAGAAAAGAAACGCGGATATAATCAGGCCATGATCATTTGCGAAGGCATTGCATCGATTTGGCGAAAACCTGTTTTAAAAAATGTGGTGATCCGAACATTATTCACTGAGACACAAACACAGCAAGATCGTGTTCATCGATGGCAGAATATGCAAAATGTTTTTGCGATAACAGATACTAAAATACTGGAAGGAAAACATGTTTTATTGGTAGATGATGTGATCACAACAGGTGCCACTTTAGAAGCCTGCGGTGCCCCTATTTTAAAAATTCCGGGGGCTAAATTGAGCATTGCCACTGTTGCCTGGACCATATAAACGGCTATTTTTTAGTTTCCGACAGCCCATTTCACTAAAATTTTGCCTTGTTTTACCATTTTGCCTCAAAATCTATCAAACACTCTTCTTTAAGCCAGCATTTGGTTAATCGAAGCAGCCCCGATAGGGGCAAAAGTTATTAAAGTTTTATCTGTATAAGTATTAGTTGTCATTTTGTCGCTTAAGCCTAGTATAAGCCATACATAAGCCTAGTATAAGGCTTATATACTTCTTATATTATTTAGGTTATTTTGTGCTTTGTCTCCGATTTCTTTGCCAAGTTGTCTTGTAAACTGAAGATCTTTCCTTTATTGCATTAATGAGAGGAGGTTCGACTCAAAGAATGTAAAGATCTTTCTCGCGGCGTACGCAGAGGCGCGGCGAGATAATATTGTTCCATATTGTTTCGGATTAATTGTTGGTGAAAAACACCACAGCTGTTCGAAAGATAATTATGAGGTGTTACACAATAAAAATTCATTAAGCTTTTCGGTATTTCCACCACATAATCTTACGAGTTCTTTCACTA
>CAIKTE010000202.1 GCA_903830285.1 uncultured Chitinophagaceae bacterium
CTGAACCAGGATCGGTGTTCCGGTATAAACAGTTTTGATCACCAGCAGATGATTCTCGCCTGTTAAATAAACATTGCCATCCGGATTATCTTTATCAATATCAAATGCTTTTCCGTTTAGTGTTACTGCAGTTGGTTTCTTATCAAAAGGGATCAACAGATCGAATTCCTTTTGTGCAGTCTTATTTTTATAGTTCCCATTATTGCTATTGATGATGATAGAAATCTCATCATTCACCAATCCCGATGAGATAAAATTAGTTAGTGCAAATTGTTTTTGTGCGATCGCATTTTTTGATTCCCCATCATCTTCATACAATTCGTACGATGATTTATTTTTTGAAGGAACGAACAATACCAACATTTTACTATTTACAATTTCTTTAGTATTCCCCTCGCCCTGATACATCGGCATAAAGCTTCCTTCTTTAATGAAGTAAGGCATCTTGAATAAGTTCAATTCATAATCGATCCATTGACCGCCTTTGTATAATTTATTGTCGGTTGGATCGTACCATTTTTCTTTAGGCAAATAAACTTTCCTAACTGCAGCATTTTTTTGCAATACAGGGGCTACAAGAATTTCATCACCCCACATAAATTCGTCTTCAGTTTTTACAGCGTCAGAATCATTGGCAAATTGATAATACAATGGTCTTACTAAAGGCTCTCCGTATTTTGCCTGACGATAGCTTAATGTATAATTATATGGCAGCATCTGATATCTGCGCTTGATGGTTTGCTTTACTGCCTGTTTGTATGGTTCATCCATCAATGCAGGTTCGCTCGGAAAACTGAATGCATTTGGATCGATCTCATATAAGGCTGTTCCATGTGGGCGGAATATCGGAGTAAAAGTTGCAAACTGTAACCAGCGGACATATAATTCCTTATCCCCATCCCCACCTCCAAAACCACCGGCATCTGCATGCGTATAAGGGATACCGCTCATGCTCATGCCCAACATTACAGGTAATTGTGCACGAAACCCGCTCCAGTTACGTCCTACATCGCCACTCCATGGGAAAATACTGTAACGCTGACTTCCTGAAAATCCAGAACGATTCAGATGAAATAACCTTGCATTTGGATAATCCTTTGCATATTGTTCATACATGTTTTTATTCCAGTAATGCCCGTAAATATTATGAACTTCATCTGCTTTCAATGATCTTTTTACACCCTCATCTTTTAAGTTATGCATCATAGCAACTGGATGTTTTTCGGGTTCACCCAGATCGGTCCACCAACCAGCAACACCATTGCTGATCTGCTTTTTATAATGCTCGTTCCATATCCATTGCTGCGCATCTTTTCTGAAAATATCAAGTAAACCGCCTAATCCGAAATAAAAGTCAGGAATGATATAAGGCTTGCCAACACTATCTGTTGCCAAATATTTTTGAGAAGCATTGAACATTTTGGTGTTCTCTATAAAAAATGGCTCTGTTATAAGGATCGTATTGATATTTTGCTTTTTAAAATCAGCGATCATTTCTTGTGGGTGAGGCCATTTAGTTTGATTTACCCAATCCAGATTACCCAATGTTCCTTTGATGCTATCGCCAAACCAGAAAAGGTCGAAGATGATGGCATCGAAAGGAATTTTCTCAGCTTTCATTTTCGCAGCAATCTCTTTTACCTGTGCTTCACTGCTGTAACCGAAACGGCTCATAAAATTCCCTAATGCCCATCGTGGAGGTAAAGGCTGAGTGCCTGTTAATTTTTGATAAGAAGTCAATATCTCCTTGTAATCTTTTCCAAGTATCACAAAAACATTGATTTCGCCACTCATAAACCCTGCTTCAAAAATATTGGGTGATGTTTTTCCAATATCCGCGTATCCTTTGGAAGGATTATCAAAAAACAATCCATAACCATTTGAGGATGTAAAGAAAGGAACTGAAAAATTTAAATTATCTGCGCCTTCTCCATAGCCATACCATGGATTATTGTAAAGGTTAAGCCGGTATCCTCTGCGATTTAATGGCAATGCGCGCTCGCCACCTCCAAATATCATCTCTTGTTGATTCAATAAAAAGGAAAAACCACGATATTCATTGACTTCTGTTGTGCCTATCAATTTAAGGTTCCCAACATTAACCGTATCTCCTTTCACCTTTAATGCGATCGTTATACTTGACAAGGGTTTTAAAACAACAGCATCGGTATAATTTTCATTTCTTGTATAATCTTTCGGTTGAAAACTAAGTTTAAAAATATTAGGTGCATATTGCTGATATGTGAGCGTTCCGCCTTGATAAGCGATTTTATTTTTTACATTCGTTTGTGCATTTGAGAACAGTGCAAAAAATGCAAACAGTATGACAAGCTTTTGTTTCATATTATTACATTAAATAACAAAGTTAAGATTTCAATTTTCTCATTCTGAAATAAAAATATATGGCAAGTTCATTCAAGACAGAAGGCAATTTGGTAGATGTTTGGAAAAAAGAAATTTATCCAGCAGAAATAATAGTAGAAAACGGGAAAATAAAATCTATCACGCGAATCAACCATTCAACGAATTCACTATTCAACTATATTCTACCTGGTTTTGTAGACAGTCATGTACATGTTGAAAGCAGCATGCTCGTCCCAAGTGAATTTGCAAGATTGGCTGTTGTTCATGGCAGTGTAGGAAGTGTGAATGATCCGCATGAAATAGCGAATGTATGTGGATTGGAAGGTGTAGAGTTCATGATCGAGAATGGTAAAAAAGTAAACTTCAAATTTAATTTCGGTGCGCCGAGTTGTGTACCTGCCACCATTTTTGAAACTGCTGGTGCCGCATTGAAAAGCGATGCAGTAAAAAAATTATTGGAAAAAGATGAGATCAAATATTTGAGTGAGATGATGAATTTTCCCGGCGTTTTATTCAAGGATGATGAAGTGCTGAAGAAAATAAAATATGCTCATGAACTAAATAAACCAGTTGATGGCCATGCACCGGGTTTGCGAGGAGAAGATGCAAAAAAATATATTGAAGCCGGAATTTCTACCGACCACGAATGTTTTACTGATGCCGAAGCATTGGATAAGTTAAAATACGGCATGAAGATTTTAATTCGTGAAGGAAGTGCCGCTAAGAATTTTGAAGCATTAATTAATTTAATGCACGAACATTATGAGAACATGATGTTTTGCAGTGACGATAAGCATCCTGATAGTTTAGCTGTGGGCCATATCAATCAACTCTGCTCAAGAGCCGTTGCAAAAGGGATTGATATTTTTAAAATATTACAAGCCGCCTGTATCAATCCGGTACTGCATTACAAATTAGATATCGGTTTGTTACGTGAAGGCGATGATGCAGATTTTATTGTGGCTGAAGATCTCATCAACTTTAAGATCAAGCAAACATATATTAATGGGGAACTGGTTGCCGAAAATGGAAAGTCATTTATTCAGTCTGTTCCGGTAATAGCAATTAATAATTTTCATTGTGCTGAGATCACAAAAGATCAGATACAATTTTCTTTACAGCGTTGGGGACATCATGAACAGGAAAATATTGAACAAGTGCATGTGATCGAAGCATTGGAAGGCCAGCTCATCACGAATAAATTAATTTATCCGATCACAGATTTTAATGTAGAAGATGGATGTATATATTCCAATACTGAAAAAGACCTGTTAAAAATGGTGGTGGTGAATCGTTATTTCAATGCGCCCATTGCAAAGACATTCATCAAAAATTTTGGGTTGCAAGAGGGTGCCATCGCATCTTCTGTAGCTCACGATAGTCATAATATCGTTGCCGTTGGTGTTGATGACCTGAGTTTGACCAGAGCTATTAATCTAGTGATACAACAAAAAGGCGGCGTAAGTGCAGTTAGCATCAACAATGAAAAAGTATTGGGCTTACCCGTTGCAGGGTTGATGAGTGCAGATGATGGTTATAAAGTAGCAGGTGCTTACACAGCTATTGATAAAATGGTAAAACAGGAGTTGAAAAGCACATTGGTTGCACCTTTCATGACATTAAGCTTTATGGCACTCTTAGTGATACCACATTTAAAATTGAGTGATATGGGATTGTTTGATGGTGATACTTTTTCTTTTGTGTAAACACATAAATAAAAATAAATGATCATCAGAGGCAAAACGATAGATGAACAAACTCGTTGTGTTCATTACCATTCAGCAATAGATATCATTGCTATTAAGATGAAATGCTGTAATGATTATTACTCTTGTATTCATTGTCATGAAGAAGAAGCAGGACATTCATCAGAGGTCTGGGCAAAAAAAGAATTTGATACCAAAGCCGTTTTATGCGGTAATTGTTACAGCGAAATGACCATTATGCAATATTTAGAAAGCAATTATCAATGCCCGTTTTGCAAAGCTGCATTCAATCCCAAATGCAGCAATCATAACCATTATTATTTTGAAACCTGATCTATTTTACAGCTTTTGCACTCATGATATATGCGGCAACACTATCTGTTCCCTTGGGTGTTTTATATCTGGCCTTGAAACTGAAATCATCATTGGGCGCTATCGTATTTTCAAATAATTCTTCATGATTTGCTACCTGAACAGCATTTTTAAAATATAATAATTTAATCCGCAGTTCAGTATACGCCGCAACAGTGGCCGTATTTTTGATCACACCCTTATATACTGTTTTGCCAAAAAAATTGCGGTGATCATCTCCGCTTAATTGCAAAAATTGTTTAGGGCTGCTTCTTTCTTTTTCTGCCAGACTGATCTTTGTTTCCTGATAAGAATGATCATCAAATCTTTTGTCTTTGTTCTTGCAGGCAAATAATCCTGTTGCAATTATCAAAAAAAGAACAACTATCCGCATAACATTATTTTGAATAAAAATAAACAAGCTCTTTGAGTTGCGGCGTTATTTTTTGTTAACTTACTGTAATACTTTTTCTGGCAAGAACCTGCTGTTAAAAGCTCATATCTTTTTTAATCGAAAAGTGTGCGAATCATTCTCAGGATGATTAGGAACCTAAGAATAGTCCATGAAAAACAACTGCAGATACCAAAAAAAATAAGCAAAGAGAAAGTTACAGTACAACAAATTGTATTTTTGAACGCAATTTGCCGATTTGTGTTACTTTTCAGGCAAAATCCGTCAACTCAAAACCCTTACAATGATCGTTAATTTAAGTGACCAGCACAGTTTAGTAAGTAATTGGATTGCTGAAATAAGAGATGTGAATATTCAGAATGACCGCTTGCGTTTTCGCCGCAATTTAGAGCGCATTGGTGAAGTGGCAGCCTATGAAATAAGTAAACAACTGTCATGGACCGAAGTGGAAACACAAACCCCATTGGGTATACATAATAGTAAGGTCTTAGAGCAACAACCCGTTCTGGCAACTATTTTACGAGCCGGATTACCCTTACATGCCGGCATGCTGAATTATTTTGATAAAGCTGATAATGCATTTATTTCTGCTTACCGCAAACATCATCATGATGGGAGTTTTGAGATCAGTTTGGAATATATGAGTTGTCCCTCTTTAAATAATAGGGTGGTCATCATCAGTGATCCGATGCTGGCAACAGGTGCTTCTGTGGTAAAGACCATTCAATACCTGAAAGAAGAAAATGTACCTGCCGAAATTCATGTGGTAGTAGCGATTGCCTGTACCGTGGGTATCGAATATGTGCTGAGGGAATGCGGAATAAATACCAAGATCTGGTGTGGTGATATTGATGATGAATTAACTGCAAAAGGATATATTGTTCCAGGATTAGGTGATGCTGGTGACCTGGCTTTCGGTAGCAAGATGCAGGCATAAATGCAGGCTCAAATTTGTTAAAAAGCATTTTAATCATTTCTTCTTACAGCATTTCGTTTATTTTAGGAGTCTTAAACTCACTGATGAAAAGAATTGCACTGATTTACTGTATGCTGCTTATGTTGGGTAAAGCCTCAGCACAGGATCCGCATTTTTCTCAATTCTTTTCCTCACCACTCACTTTAAATCCTGCATTTACGGGGAAATTTGACGGTAATTACCGCGTTGCTGGCGATTACCGCAATCAATGGCCTACGATCAATAATGCCTTTACCACTGCAACCGCGTCAGTTGATTTTCATATTCTGAAAGACCGTATACCTTCCAATGATGCATGGGGAGTAGGGTTTATGGCATACAATGATAATAGTGCAGCAGGTGCCGTTAATTTCAATTATGCCACCATTTCAACTGCTTATCATAAAGGATTGGATGAAGAAGGATATCATCAAATAAGTGCAGGTTTTCAACTTACTTATGCCAATATGCTCATCAATACAGCTGACTTGAAATTTGAAGATCAGTTAACCAGCAATGGATTTACCGGTATTACTAATGAGATATTCAATAATTCAACTTTGAAATCAAATTATGTTGATCTGAATGCCGGTATTCTATACAATGGAAGTAGCACAGACAGAAACAATTTTTATTTCGGTTTGAGTTTATACCATATCACAAGGCCCAAACAACAATTTACAGGCGGGTATTTTGCTTTGCCCTCACGAGCAACTATACATGCCGGTACCTATTTTCCCATTGGAGAAAACAATACTTTGCATTTAAGCGCTTTGCAAAGTTTTCAAGGGGGATCAACCGAAACAGTTTTGGGTGGAGCTTTTCAGCTTGTTGCCAACAATGGCTCTGAACAACCTGCCAGTGTTTATGTAGGTAGCTGGATCCGTTTAAATGACGCGATCATACCCTATATCGGTTTGGAATTTGCAGGTATGCGTTTGGGAGCTACTTATGATATCAATACATCAGCCTTAAAAACAGCAACGCAAGGACAGGGAGGATTTGAGATCTCTCTCATTTATATAAATAAATCCGCTGATACAAAACCATTGAATTGCCCTAAGTTTTAGTAATCTGTATTTATGAAAAAACTGAGCATACTTTTTATTACAGTCACAATTTTATCCTGTAACAATCAGGAATCAACAGAGAAGGAAATTACCGTTATCAGCAATGACACTATCCCGGAACTCAGAACTGTTGTGAGTTCTAAGCCTGTTGCAAATTTCACTCAAAATGCAGGTGATGCATTAAATAAAGATTGGGCATTCTCGGTTAGAGTATATGAAACATCAAAGACTTTTCGATTTGTGATGAAAATAAAGTTCGAAGAATTAGAAGCTGTGGATACCTTAATAATACCTGATCTGCATATACAGCCCGTTGTTGAATTGCTACCCGGCAAAGAAAAATTTTCCTGTATTGCCGGATTCAAAGACAAAGAACAAAAATTTCGTGAGTACAAAAAAGTAAGTGTAGAAAACAATCAATTGAAAATAACGACTCTGAAACATTATGGTGTTTATGCTACCATGAAATAATTATTTTGTCAAACTTTTCTTTCCACTCACAAAAGGATTCCCTTTTATAATAAAACGATAAGGCAGTAATGCATCTTCTTCTGCATAAATAACCCCGATCCTGGGTGTTGCAAGTATGCGATTCTTATTTACAATATATCCATCATCCGCAATAAACAATTCATCATTCAATAAACTGACTCCCGTTTGTTGTGTAGTGATTCCCAATGCTTTTGAAACATTGCCCGGACCTTTTGTTATTGTAAAATCAAGTTTATCTTTTTTTGTTCTCATTAACATTGTTTCAACTCCGATAACCGGCTCAACGGCTCGGATCAAAACAGCATGTGGAATTTCAGCCATATTTGTAACCACATTAAATAAGTGGTGCATACCGTAACATAAATAAACGTAACTCGTACCGCCTGTGGCAAACATCACTTCAGTTCTTTGAGTTCTTCTGTTGCCGAATGCATGCGAAGCTTTATCTGTTGCACCATTATAAGCTTCTGTTTCAACGATTCTTCCGGCAGTAAGTATTCCTTCAAATTTTGTGATCAAAAGCTTTCCCAATAGATCTTTGGCAATGGTCACAACATTTTTTCTTGTATAAAAATTGATCGATAATTTTTGCCAATTTTGTTTAACGTTTCTTTGCATGATGATTTCCGTTATGAAACAGCTATTTTCGTGTTCCTAAATATAAAAACCTTTGCTTAAAGAAATTATAATAGCTATACAATCTTATTTTCAGGCACACCAATTTATTAAAAAACATAAGTTGTGGAAATGGATATTGATACCCGGCATTCTCTATAGTATACTTTTTATGATCTGCATGTATTACTTCGGTCATACAGCGAATAATTTCATTGAATGGCTGAGTTTAAAAACAGGTTTAAAAAAATGGTTAGACAGTATCGATAGCGGTTGGCTCGGATTTTTCTTTACATTAGGAAGTTTGATGTTGTGGATGGTGATGATGCTGTTTTATTTTTCGCTTTTCAAATATTTATTTCTCATTGTAGGCTCTCCTGTATTTGCTTATCTCAGCGAAAAAACAGAAGCCATCATTGAAGGAAAAGATTTTCCATTCAGTTTTGTACAATTGTCGAAAGATATTATCCGTGGTATCAGTATAGCCGGAAGGAACAGTTTGTGGCAGACGGTGTATTGCCTTGCCATTTTATTTGCATCCGCCATTCCTGTTGCCGGAATGGTAACACCAATTCTAGCATTGCTTATCGAATGTTATTATTACGGTTTTTCAATGCTTGATTACAGTATGGAACGGCATAACAAATCGGCGGCAGAAAGTATTGTATACATTACCCATCATAAAGGATTGGCAATCGGCAATGGAATGGTTTTTTACACTATGCATTGGCTACCCATTGTTGGCTGGGTCCTGGCTCCTGCTTATGCAGTTGTAGCTGCTACTTTAAGTATTCATGGTTTAAAGCAGAGTTCCTCTTCAAATTGATTATTTTAGTGCAATGAGTTTCGGTAAAGTTTATTTGATCCCAACAGTTTTGCATGAAGATGCATTGGAAACCATTCCGACTTATATTCTGGATGCTGTTAAAGATTGTCAGATATTTTTTACTGAGAATGAAAAAACAGCACGCCGCTTTTTAAAAAAATTATGGAAAGAAATGGTGATCGATGATTACCAATGGTTCACAATTCATAAAGCTGAACAGGAGGTAAAACAACAATTCATTCAATTATTGAAACAGGGGAAAAATATCGGGATCATCAGCGAAGCCGGTTGTCCGGGTGTTGCCGATCCGGGACAAATCTTAGTGGATGCTGCTCAACAAATTAAAGCAATAGTGAAACCTTTGGTGGGGCCAAGTTCAATTCTTCTCGCTTTAATGGCCAGCGGCATGAACGGACAAGGTTTTCAGTTTCTTGGTTATTTGCCGATCGATAATACAGAAAGAAAAAATACTATTAAGCAATTAGAGGCCGATTCTCATAAAAAAAACTGTACCCAGATATTCATTGAAACACCTTATCGCAATAATCCTCTCATCAAAGAATTGCTGCAATCCTGCAGGGAAGAAACAAGACTTTGCATCGCTGTAGATATTACTGCAGCATCAGAAACCATCATTACAAAGACCGTCAAAGAGTGGAAACAATCCATTCCCGATATCCATAAAAGATTGGCCATTTTTCTACTTCACGCAGGTTAACAATCCGTTTTGTTTTCAAACTACTATCTTCGCCGCCATTATGAAAAAAATTGAGGCGCATAGAAAGCTGTTGGGCGTAACAAAAGACGCTGCATTAAGTGAACTGAAATCTGTTTACAGAAATATGATGAAAGACTGGCACCCTGATAAGTTTCAGGATGATCATGAAGCAAGAACTGTTGCCGAAACAAAAAGCAAAACAATTATTGAAGCCTACCATCTTTTGGTAAGTATTGCCCCCGAAACCCTTGCTGCAACTGCAGAACAATACAGCCAAACCATTAATCTTGCAGGTATTGAAGAGTTTGAATACAAAAACGAAAAATTAAGTATCGATTTCTCTGATGGATGCAGTTACGAATATTTCGGTGTTCCCAAAGCTGTTTATATAAAATTTGTAAATGCCCCCTCACAGGCAAGATTCGCACGCAGGCATATTTGTAATTCTTTTGTGTACAGGAGCGTGAATAAGCTGGTTGCTGCCTAAAAAATGTATCTCTTTTTTTTTGCTGCAAGCTTTCGAACAACTATTAAACAGTAGTTGCCTTCGAATCATCTGGTGAATGATTCGCACAGCTTTGCATTCAGAACTGTACTGAACACCCGCATTTCCAAACCCGTATAGTGCTTTAGTAATTAATTGATAATCAATATTTAGGAGACTAATTTCAGTGATTCTTCTCTAATTGAATTTCTTATTTTGACAGCAGTCAACAAAGCATTTTCGTACAACAAAGCTGCTTTGACACCTATCTGAGAGGCTTTGACACCCGACAAAGAAGCATTTTCAATCAACTTTGAAGCTTTGACACCTGTCGGGGAAGCTTTGACTGTTGTTGGAGAAGTATTTTTAGTCAACATTGAATCTTTGACACCCGTCGAAGAAGTTTTGACACCCGTCTGAGAAGCATTTTTAATCAACATTGAAGCCTTGTAAACATACAATGAGGCTTTTTGTAGTGGGAAACTTCCTGTTTCGAACAGTTATGACTCACTTCTCTAAGGCGAAAAAGTTCCTCACAGATATTCCGTACAAGTGTGCGACGCAACGATGCATCAATTTACAATCAACTGCCAGCTTAATAAATAAATTTAGGGCATCACAATTTTTTTCTGTCGGCTGGTATGTGCACTGAAATAACCCAATGCACCATTACTTATATTACTTACCGGATTTGATGGAGTTGTTTGGCTACTACTTAAATCGGCCAAAGCATACATGTAATTAAATATATTTTTATCGATGCAACGCATTTCTACAGTAACCGTATCACCCTTTTTAATGTTAAGTGAATCAACATCATCAGAATAGATCAATCTTCTTGTATTGGTTCCGCCATCGTTCACATTATCATTCCACGCATTTACATTTTTAAGTAAACGGCTATTTACTTTTTCTACTAATTGATAATAATTTCCCAGTCCGGGGGGATCAGTAAAAATAGGTGTAACAACTTTTAAAATTTTGCTGCCAAAAGCTATTTGATCAGGCAGTATAGTATCCAGATTCACCAAAGCAGGCATGCTACTTATTGCAGTATAAATTGCGCCGTTCACATTTACATTCAGGGTATAAGTTCTGCCAGACTTTCCAATGATTGCTGATGTTGTATAGGTTCCGGGAACAGAAGAAGATTCTGAAAGTGTGTAAGTATTACCGACATTATCCTTGATTGTTACAAAAGCGCCTGAAACTGATGGAAAAGTATTGCTGCTGCTGAATATTACAGACTTCGAAATAGTAATTGTTGCAGGGTTTACATCATTTACCAAGCCTTCTATCACCAATTGTGGCGGAGCGTTATTCAGATCAACATTAATGATCTTCTTACAAGCGAAAAGAGTGATTGATAAAGAGATCAAAAGAAAATATTTGTTCATTGTTACTGCTTTTATAATTAAAATTTAAAATTCCAAGTCACACTTGGCACAAATTTGAAAAGAGTTGTTTGCTCAGCCACTGTTTTCGTTGGATCATTCGGATCATCTTTAAATTCGATCATATACGCATTCTCTCTTCCATAAGCATTGTACAAACCAAAAGTCCAACTGCTTTGGTATTTGCGTGTTTTATTTTTCTTACTGTCAATCGTTGCTGCAATGTCTAAACGATGATAGGCAGGCATTCTGTAACCGTTACGTTCTGTGTACAGGAATACGGTTTGATTGTTTACTTTGTATTTACCGGATGGAAATGTTACTGCACTTCCGGTATAATAGATCCAGGTGCCTGAGAATGTCCATCTTTCGTTCAATTTATAAATGCCTACCACTGAGATATCATGCGTTCTGTCTTGCTTTGCTGGATAATAAGATCCGTTATTGATCTCTGCAAATTTCTTCTCCGTTCTTGATAAAGTATATCCTATCCATCCGGTTAATTTCCCGACTTTTTTTCTCATCAATAACTCCAAACCATAAGCTCTTCCTGTTCCTCCAAATAATAATTGACTTTCAACATTATCATTAGCTCTTAACTGTGCTCCGCTTTTGTAATCGATTTGGTTTTGCATCCATTTATAATATACTTCTGCTGAAAATTCGTATTCATTATCTTTCAAATTCCTGAAATATCCAAATGAAAGCTGATCGGCAATTTCAGGTTTAATATTATTACTGCTGGGCAACCATAGATCAGTTGGTGAACCGCTGGTTGAATTACTGATCAAATGAAGATTCTGGACATTTCTGGTGTATGATGCTTTTAAAGATTGTTCTTTACTCAAAACATAACTTGCAGATGCGCGTGGTTCTAAGTTCCAATAAGAAGCAACGGTTTGTCCGTTATTGTATTTTAATGTATCCAAAGTGTTTCCTGCTGAATCATATTGATAAAAATTACCCGGACCGATAACTATCAAATTTGATAGCCTTAATCCATAGATCAAATTAAGTTTACTGCTGGCGGCCACTTCATGCGAAACATAGGCTGCAGATTCCCAGGAGTTTTTGTTTTGATAATAATTGCTTTTAAATCCCGGGTTATCTGAACTTACTTTTCCAGGAGCTACCGAATGATGAATAACATTCACGCCAAACTTTAATTTGCTGTTGTTATTCATGAACAGATCGAAATCTTGTTTTAGGTTAAGATCTTCAACATGTGAATTGATATATAAATTATCCTGACCAGATTTGATAGCAATATTGTATTGAAAATTGCTGTAAATAAAAGAAGTGTTAGAGAACAATCGGCTATTAACAATATGATTCCATCTTAAAGTACCGGTTGTATTCCCCCAATCAGTATTAAAGGTTTGACCAAAACCCAATACATCTCTTCCAAAATAACCTGATAGATACAATCTATCTTTTTTGCCAAGAATATAATTAGCTTTCGCATTCAGATCATAGAAATAAATTTTATTGCTTTTAATGGTAGTGTCGTGCGAAAGTTTTAAAAACATATCAGCATAAGTTCTTCTAGCACTTACAATAAATGAGCTTTTATCTTTTACGATCGGCCCTTCAATATTTATTCTGGATGAAATGGTACCAATGCCGCCGCTTACATCGAAATCTTTATTATTACCATCTTTCATTTTTATGTCTTCCACCGATGAAAGTCTTCCGCCGTATTGTGCAGGCATTGTTCCTTTGAACAGAGTAACGTCTTTGATGGCATCAGAATTAAAAGTGGAGAAGAAGCCAAGTAAGTGAGAAGGGTTGTACACGGGTGCTTCATCTAAAAGAATTAGATTCTGTTCACTACCGCCTCCCCGTACAAAAAAACCGCTGTTCCCTTCTCCTGCAGATTTAATTCCCGGTAACAATTGAATTGACTTTAGCACATCTCTCTCGCCCAATAAAACAGGAAGCTGATCAATCTCTGTCATATTCAATTTCTCTGCACCCATCTGAGGTTTAGTAATATTGTCATTCTTCCTTTTACTCACAACGGTTACATCATTCAATGTAACAGATTGAGGTGTTAATATAATATCAAATGCGGTGTTTGATTGAATATCCAATTGCGTTGTAAACAGTTTATATCCTACATAGTTTACTGTTAATTTATAGGTCCCCCTGGCAACTGAAACAGCATAAAAACCATAGGCATTGCTTACTGAGCCAGCACTGCTGAGGCTATCAGTTTTTACAGAAGCACCAATTAAAACCTCTCCTGTTTTGCTGTCCTTAACAGTTCCGCTGATCGTATATTTCGTCTGAGCTATGGCAGTATAATTGCTCAATAAAAAAGCCATGATTGGCAATAAATAATATTTTTTATAAGGGTTAATCTTCATTGTAATGAATTAGAAAATTGTATAACGTTAAAAAGTGTGCAAGGTTCAGATTTATTTTAAGCTAAATTGTTAAAATATTTATAATGAAAATGAACAAAAAAAGCCTTGCAGAGCAAGGCTTCTATTCAATATTTAGGAAACGAGTTCTTATTTTGGCTTGATGATGCTTTCTCCATTCACTCCTCGAACTTCATATACACTATCTACAATATAAGATTGCATACCTCTCCAAGGTAATGATCCAAGGTAGCGACTGTAATGCAATTGTACTTCTCTTCCTGAATTTTCCAATAATACTTTCGCAACCTTTTCTTCGGTCACACTGAATTCAAATTCATTACTCTGCACATTTGCCTGAAAACCGCTTTGAATTAACTTGCCTTCATATGTTTTTAAGACAAACCCTTTTTTCTGGAATGTATTTAATACACCTGCTTTTGTTCCTGTGGCAAATACAAAATAAAATTTCCAGTAAATAAATCCTGCGAGTGATAACACGAGGATCAATACAATTATTCGGGATATTTTTTTCCAATTCATATTACAAACCGTATTTGTCTACAAGGTAAATCAATGCCGCCATATTTACAGCGCCCAACAATAATTCCCTTTTATTTACATTTTCAAAAACGTCGCTTCTTGCATGGTGGATATCAAAATATCGCTGGTTATCGGGAGTTAATCCGGCAACAGGGGTCTTAAAGGTTCTTGCCAAAGGACCAATATCAGCACCACCGCCACCATTTGCAAAATCGCCGCCACCATAGGGTTTCAGCAAGCTTTGCCATGTCAATACTTTTTGATATTGTGCGGGACTAACACCAAAGCCAAAGCCACGGGGAGTAAATCCGCCTTCATCACTTTCTAACGCGAAAATGTGCTTCTCATTTTTTCCTTTGGCAACTTCAGCATATTTTGAACCGCCACGTAATCCATTTTCTTCATTGGCAAATAATACAAAACGAATGCTGTGTTTTGGATGATAGCCTGCGGCTTGTAAAGCGCGCAAAACTTCAATGGTATGCACTACTCCTGCACCATCGTCATGTGCTCCTTCATTTACATCCCAACTATCTAAATGTCCTCCCACTGTAATGAATTCATCCGGAAATGTTGATCCTTTTAATTCAGCGATCACATTATAACCAATAGTATCCGACAACTGTTTTCCATGCATGGTCACAGAAAGTTTTACAACAGATGATTGTGTTTCTTTCCATAATCTATCGGCATCTTTTAATCCTAATGCTGCGGCGGGAATTTTTGCATAAACACTATCATATTGCATAGCGCCTGTATGCGGATTATTATCTGTTGCTTCTGTTAAGGAACGAATAACAACAGCAACTGCCCCGTATTTTGCAGCACGACTTGCACCGCTATGACGGTAGATACCACTTTCTCCATAAGCCCTTCCCGGAACAACATAAGTTGGATTGAAGGGATAATTATAAAAAACGATCTTCCCTTTTATCTCATCTTTTCTTTTTTCGAGCTCGGCAAAATCTTTCACTGCAATCACATCGGCAGTTACTGTTTTACCATTGCCTAATGAATTTCCGAGTGCCAATGCATCAAGAGCGATATTGACCGGTCTATTATTAATACCGGTAATAGTTACTTTATCGCCCTTTCCCCGAACCCAATGTGGTATCATACATTCCTGCAGATATACTTTATCTGCGCCGATACCATCCATTGTGGCTTTGCCCCATTTTACTGCTTGAGCAAATTGAGGTGAGCCCGCCAATCTTCCTCCAACATTCTTGGTAAGCTGGTACAAAAGATCATAGGCTTTTCCATTAGCTAATATATCATCAGATAATCTTTTAATGAAGGCAGAATCTTCATTGTTCTGTGCCGTTGCAATGATGGGTAATGCAGCCAGCAGGAATAATAATTTTTTCATAGAAATAAAGATATAAAAATATTGATGTTGATTATTAACTAATGATGAATGGATGAACCGAATGAAGAAATAGTTGTTACTTCGTTGTTGACTAGCATATAGCATAAAGTTCATAGGTCATGGCTTTCCCATTAACTATGAACCATATGCCATGAACTAAAAAAAAGAACTATGCGTATTGGAATTGTTTGCTATCCAACTTTTGGCGGTAGCGGTGTTTTGGCTACAGAATTGGGTAAAGCATTAGCTGATGAAGGGCATCAGGTGCATTTTATTACATACCAGCAACCGGTAAGATTGAATGTTTTTAATACAAATATCTTTTATCACGAAGTGCGGGTGCCCACTTATCCATTATTCGATTATCCGCCATATGAAGTGGCTTTGGCAAGTACGATGGTCGATGTGATCATCAATCATGATCTGGATCTACTGCATGTGCATTATGCCATTCCTCATGCATCTGCCGCATATATGGCCAAGCAAATTGTAAAAAGCAAGAACGGAAGAAATATTCCAGTGATCACAACATTACATGGTACAGATATCACTTTAGTAGGCAAGGATAAGACATACGAACCTGTTGTAACTTTCTCCATTAATGAAAGCGATGCAATTACCGCTGTATCACAGAATTTAAGGGAAGAAACCTACAGAAGTTTTCCGATCATCAAAGAAATAGAAGTAATCACCAATTTTGTGGATGTATCACGTTTCAATAAAAAACCCTTTGATGCATTTAAAAAAGTAATAGCTCCGGAGGGTGAGAAAATATTGGTACATGCATCCAATTTCAGGAAAGTAAAACGTGTGGATGATGTAGTGAAAATATTTGCCGAAGTTAGAAAAGCAATGCCCGCTAAATTATTAATGGTTGGTGATGGACCTGAAAGGCCTGCCACTGAAGAATTAGCCAGGGAATTAGGAGTGATCGATGATATACGTTTTGTGGGTAAGCAGGAACAGATGGAAGAAATACTGGCAGTAAGTGATCTATTTTTATTGCCAAGCGAATATGAAAGTTTTGGTTTGGCGGCACTGGAAGCTATGGCTGCAAGAGTAGTGGTGATCAGCAGTAATGCAGGTGGTTTACCTGAAATAGTTATTCAGGGAAAGACAGGATTCATGGCGAACGTAGGGGATATTGCAGCAATGAGCCGTGATGCCATCGACATTTTAAAGGATAATGAAAGATTAGAACAAATGAAACAAGCTGCATTTGAACATGCCTGCAGCTTTGATATTCAACATATCATTCCTCAGTACGAAAAATTATACAGTCGTTTTTGCAGAATGGAAGTGCCCTGTATTTAAAATTTAAAACCAGCCATCTGTAGACGGTGGTTCTGAAGAAATCGATTTTCTAACTTCAATCGCAGGAATAGCATTATTGGATGCTGTATTTTTTTTAGGTTGCGGTGTTTTCTCCATGCCCGATATCCTTGGCTTTTCTTCCAATGGTTTATACCGATTCTTGGTCATTGAGCCTTCAATAACAGCTCCTTCTTCAATTTCCAGTGTGGTTGCTATAATACCGCCTTTGATCACTGCATTATTACATATAACCGCTTTGGTCTTACATTCTATATTTCCTTCCACACGGCCATATACGATTAAATGTACTGCAGTGATATCTCCATTGATCACGGCTTCTTCCCCAATCACGAGTTTAGATTCGACATTGATATTACCGGCCACATTTCCATCAATGCGTCCCGGTATTTTAGATTCAATATCGCCTTGTATCAAAATGCCCTTTGGTAAGAGAAAACTGTCGTGGGGCTTGTTTCCAATAAGTTGGTTTAACTTAAACACATCAAATGATAATTAATGAATTTATCTTTTTTCATTCTCGAAGGTAGATACAATGGTAGTTGCATTACCTAAGTCAATACCAATTGCGCTTTCAAATTTTTCATCAGAAATTCTGAGTGAATTATATAAATAACCAATGCTTGCCAATTTATCAGCATCAGGTGCAATTTCAACCGGCATCACATCTTTAAATTCTTCCTGGAATGCTTCCTGCAGTTCAGTGTAAAATGCTCCTCCTCCTAATAAATAGATCTTTTCACAATTTTCAAAATCAGAATCTGTAAAATATCTCTTGAATAATGGAGAGATGATCTCTTTATAATACTGGTGCAAGATCTCTTTACGTAATTGTTTGAGATCGATATTTTTCCTGTTGATGAAGATGAAGCCTTTTACGAATGCATCATCCAACTGATGTTCGTTCTTCATTTCCAGATAATATTTTTTATTCAATTCCCTTGTCAGGTTATTGATCGCATAACGTAATCCATGAGAACTGAATACAGTACGCTGTACCAATCCATCCGCAGTTGCCATTGCACCTTCAATGGTTCCGAATCCAAGACTGATCGCTATAAAACTCTTTGGTTGCTGAGGGCCTAATACTTTTTTCAAACCAATGATACCACCCACGATTTCAGGGATCACGTCAAATCTTTCAATATCAAATAATGCTTTTTTAACCGCACCTCTGTTATGAAAGGTTTGTGTATCATATTCCACTAAAAAGTTCTTTCTAGCCAAGAAACGTTCGGCAGCTTCTTTATAAACATTATATGTAGAAAAAGGAAAACCAACTGTAACAAACATAGGTTGCTGAATGGTTTCTGCAACGGTGATCAATGCCGCTTTAAACAACACTTCATAATCTTCTTCCTGAGGAGAAGCATTCACTACTTTATTCGGATTGATGCCTCCTCTTTTAGCAAGATTACCTGCCAAATACCAGATGCTTTCATTCTTGATCTTTAACCCGTTTAATAAATCCCTTGAAGAGTTTTCTGTATTGCCAAATGCTGATTCAAAAACACTCGGAAAAGTAATAGTTGATACTTTCATTGCTAATTAGATTGGATATGGCGAAAATAATTAAATTTTCGTCAAAATAATATTTTGATTGATTTTTAATGCTTTAACAATATTACGTTCCCAAATCGAGTACAGCAAGACTTTCAGCTATTATTCGGCAAATATCAGCTAATTCATTTTCTTTCGTAATCAAAGGAGGGGCAATCCGCATGCAATTAGGGGCAAATAAAAACCAATCTGTGATCAATCCTTTGGCGATACATTGCCGAATTACGGCATGATTGGTTTCAAATGAATCAAATTCGATCGCCATCCATAATCCTGCCGACCGTATCGCTTTTATTGTAGAGTGATGGATCTGCTGCAATAAGAACTGCTCTTTCGCTTTTACAGATGCAATACAATTTTCTTCCAATAGAACCTCCAAAGCCGCTTTACCTGCCGCACAGGAAACCGGATGCCCGCCAAATGTGGTGATGTGGCCAAGCACAGGATCATGGGTTAAACAGTCCATTAATTTTTTATCGGCAACAAAGGCGCCGAGCGGCATTCCGCCACCTAATGCTTTACCTAATAATAAAATATCGGGAACAATATCAAACTGCTCAAATGCCCATAAACTACCCGTTCTGCCAAAACCTGCCTGAATTTCATCCAATATCAACAGAACACAATTATCATCACATTTTTTTCTGATGGCTTGTAACCATTCTTTTGAGGGCTTATTAATTCCGGCCTCTGCCTGCACAGTTTCAGCAATTACACAACAGGTATTTTTATCAATAAATTCAATGGCTTCATTGCTACCATAATCGAAATGATGCACATCGGGCAATAGGGGACGAAAAGCATTTCGCCAATACTCATCTCCCATCACACTTAATGCGCCTTGTGTACTGCCATGATAAGATCTGTTGAATGAAATGATCTTTGTTCGATTTGTAACTCTCTTTGCAAGTTTCATCGCTCCTTCTGTTGCTTCAGTTCCACTGTTTGTGAAATAAACAGAATTGAGAGAAGAGGGAAGGTGATCTGTCAATAGTTTGGCATAAATCACTTGCGGTTGCTCAATAAATTCTCCATAAACGATCAAATGCATATACTGTGCGGCTTGCATTTGAACTGCTTCAACAACTTTAGGGTGACTATGCCCGATATTAGCAACACTAAACCCTGAAATAGCATCAATGTATTTTTTACCGTTTACATCATACAAATAAATACCATCAGCCTTCACCATTTCGATTCCAATTGGTGCCGGCGATGTTTGTGCAACATGGCTCAAAAAAAGTTGTCTGTTAGAAATTCCACTCATTTATTTCTATTGCTCGATTTAATGTTCGAAATTCGAAATTCGAACTTCGTCTTTTTATGGCAACTATACTTACAGTTCTTGGTAAACATCCTCAGTTTGGTGAAAAATGTTTTGTAGCTCCCAATGCAACCATTGTAGGTGATGTAGTGATGGGCGAACATTGCAGTATCTGGTTCAATGCAGTTATCAGAGGCGATGTGAACTATATAAAAATCGGCAATAAAGTGAATGTACAGGACGGGGCTGTGATTCATTGCACTTTTGAAAAGAATCCTACCAATATTGGCAACAATGTATCTATCGGACATAATGCTTTGGTACACGGATGTACCATTCATGATAATGTTTTGATCGGTATGGGTTCTATTGTGATGGATCGGTGCGAGGTATTCAGCAACTCGATAGTGGCAGCCGGCTCTGTTGTGTTGGAAGGCACCATCATTGAATCCGGAAGTATTTATGCGGGTATCCCTGCAAAAAAGGTTAAAGAAATGCCACTAGATACTGTACACGGAGAAATTGACCGTATCGCTAATAATTATCTTAAATATTCTACCTGGTTTGAAGAACATAATGATGCACCATAAAATAAGATTATATTGTAATCTTACTTAAATCATATACATGAAAAAAACGGGTACCGTTATAATAGCTTCTTTGGTCTTTAGTTCCTGTGGTATATTCAAGAAGACCAGTCAAAACGGCTGCCCTCCATCCGCTAAAAATTTGGGTGCAGAAAAAATATTGATGTATCAACAGGATGGATATACACCAAAGACAGCCAAAGAGAAAAAAGAGTATGAATTGGCAAAAAAAGAATTGAAAAGTAATAATAAACCTATCGTAAAAGAGGCTGTAAATACCAAAGACTAACTCCAACTATTTTCTTCCATTGTTTCCATAATAGTAAGATAACTGATATAACGTTCTTCCGAAATAGTTCCTGCATTTACCGCTGCTTTCACGGCACAACCGGGTTCATTATAATGTTTGCAATTATTGAATTGACAATCATTTACCAACTTTCTCATCTCAGGAAAATAACCACTTAGCTCCTCTTTCTTCAGATCAACCAAACCCAGTTCTCTGATACCGGGCGTATCAATGATCTTACCTCCAAAGGGAAGATCGAACATTTCAGCAAATGTGGTGCTGTGCATTCCTTTGCCGCTCCAACCACTTACTTCAAGGATCTTTAAATCCAATTCCGGAAAAATATTATTGATCAAAGTTGATTTTCCCACACCGCTATGCCCGCTCAGTAATGTCGTTTTGTCTTTCAATAACTCTTTTACTTCTTCCATGCCCTGATGCTGTATAACACTTGCCAGTACTACTTTGTAACCGACTGCTTCATAAATAGATTTGAGCAATTCAAACTTTTCATTTTCTTTCTTTTTATAAATATCTGCTTTATTAAAAACGATGATAGCTGGCACATGATACATCTCACAAGCCACTAAAAAACGATCAATGAATCCTTGAGATGTTTTAGGATCTTTCAATGTGGCAAATAAAATACTCTGGTCTAAATTGGATGCAACAATATGATGATGGTGTTTATTATGCGGACTAACTCTTGCCACATAATTTCTTCTATCTAATATTTCTGAAATGGTAGCAGTATTCTCCAACTCATTCTCCAGTTCCATTTCCACTTCATCACCAACAGCAATAGGGTTCGTAGAAGTAATGCCATCGATCTTCAGCACACCTTTAATACGGGCATTGAAAAGCCTGCCATCATTGGCTTTCACTACATACCAACTGCCGGTAGATTTATATACAAGTCCATTCATTGCCTTACGAAGATAAGAGGATTGTTGTTAAAAGCTCAAGTACAAATGGCCTCTTCGGTGTCTCAATTTTTTCTGCTAAAGAATTGATCATGTGTCCTTTGAGTGCTATGAGCAACGAGTCATGAGCTTAGAGCAAAGACTCACATCTCTAAGCTAATACATCATAACTTTCTTAAGTACAAGAGTGCAGCGCAACAATCATTCACTTTGAAATTCAAAAGTCACTACAAAAAATTAAGGGAATTTTTTAAACAAAGTAAATCGAAGCATCATTTCAACAACAATGCAAATCAATCCTGCCAATAAAAAAGGGAAGAACTCTTCGGTGTAACGGTTATAAGTAGATATTTCAACTTTGTTTTTTTCCAACAGATTAATACTGTCGTATATTTTTTTCAAAGCAGCATTATCCGTTGCGTGAAAATATTGTCCACCTGTTTCTGTAGCGAGTTCTTTCAGCAATTCTTCATTGAATTCCATTTTCCTTTTTTGCGTAGTAGTACCAAACTGAGACTGCATTTGCACATCCATTTCTTTTTCACTTCCTACACCAATGGTGTACACTTTTATGCCGTAGAGCTTAGCCATTTCTTTGGCCTTATCAGGCGGGATAAAGCCACCAAAATCAACACCATCTGTTAGTAATATGATCACTTTACTTTTTGAGGTACTGCTCTTTAATCTGTCAACACTTGTTGCCAAACCTGAGCCGATAGCGGTGCCATCTTCTGGCAAATATCCATTCTCAATATTATTGATCTGAGCGAGTACAGTGTTATGATCCGTTGTTATCGGACACAATGTAAAACTCTGACTACTGAAAATAACTATACCGATCCTGTCACCGGGACGATTGCGCACAAACTCTGCTGCAACAGCTTTTGAGGCTTCCAGCCGATTGGGAGAAAAGTCCTGCTCCGTCATACTACCACTAATATCGAAACACAATACAATATCAATTCCCTCACCATCAGTTTGTTGTTCAGTAAACTTTTGTTGTGGTCTTGCTAAAGCTATGATCAATAAGGAAACCCCAATGCATCGCAATGCAAAAGGCAGATGACGCAAGTTTGTTTTCCAATTAGTGATATGCTGTAAAAAATAAGTGGTGGTGATTTTAAAAGAGGCTGTTTGTTGCTGCAAACTCTTCACATACCAATAGATCATGTATGGCACCAGCAATAGTAGTGGTAATAACCAGGGATAAGCAAAACTTGTATGTTGTAACCAGTTACTCAGCATCAGTCTTTTTTGGAAAATTGAAAATGATAAATAGTTTGAACAAATGTTTTGGCATCAAAGACGGCATCTGTACATTCATTATTTGGCGGAATGAATTTTGCGAACTTTACTGCGTCTGCCAATCGCAATATTTGAAAATATCTGATCTGCGCCGGCTCATTGCCTACTTTATTTTTCAGCATCAGCATGTATTCATCTGTTGTTTTATTGGCAGAATAAATATTCAATTGCTCATCTGAAAAATTTTTGCAAATAGTAATGAGTTCCGTAAAAAATAATTTGTGCTGCTGTTTTTCTATCAACCCCTTCGTTTCCAAATCATCTAATTGCTGTAATACTTCTTTGATGCCGAATATTTTCGAAACTTGTTTAGGCTTTAATTTTCGTCTTCTAAAATATCTTATTACTAAAAACATAATGATTCCCAAAACAATCACTGATGCTGCAATTGAGCCGAGGAATAACCAATCCGTTTCCGGTTTTACTTCAATGATCTCTTTAAAATCGTGATACTCTTTTAAATTAGAAACATCAACCGGCAATACTGAAATGGAGATGGGTAACGCATTGATGCTTATTTTTTCTGCAAAAGAAACAGTGATGGCAGGTATCTGCCAGACTCCTGAATCGAATGAAGTAAGTATTATTTTTTGTGAATAATTCGTTGTTCCCTCTGCTGAGATAGTATCAATCGGGAATCTTTTAACGATCTCCATATGATTAAAGGAGTCAGGCAGATCAAACCAATGAGAGACATCTGCATTGGATTTATCAATGTCAGTCACCAATACTTTTAATTCGATCTGCTCACCAATTAATATTTTATCCCTGTCAACAGTAGCGGATATTTTTTGTGAAAATAAATTCAAAGAAGAAAAAAAACTAAAAACTAAAAAACTAAAAACTAAGATCCGACTTCGAAAAAAAGATGAAAGATGACGGATGACAAAAACTCCATCAGACCTTGACTTCTGACTCCTGACTCTTGGCTTTTGACTCATATTCCTCATGCTCTTTTAATAAAAAATTGTTGCAGTGTTTTTACGTAATCATCACCCGTGGCTATTTGCAGCAGATCGGCTCCGGCAGTTCTGAAAACATTTTTAGCATCATTCTGAATTTTTACAAATTGCATCTGGTAATTGTATTTTGTAATTGCATCACTTGTGTCTAACCAAATATTCTTTCCTGTTTCAGGATCCTGTACCTGAACTAATCCGATATCAGGAAGTGTATGGTCATTTTTATCAAACACTTGTATACCGATCACATCGTGCTTTTTTGCTGCTATGCGCAAAGCTTCATGATAACCCTCATCTGCAAAATCACTCAATACAAAAACAATGCTCTTGTGTCTTGTGATATTATTTAAGAACTGTAAAGCCTTTACAATATTGGTTTGCTTGGCTTTTGCTTCAAATGTCAATAATTCACGAACCATATATAATACATGCTCACGTCCTTTTGAAGAAGGAATATATTTTTCAACCGTATCAGTAAAGAATATCAAACCTGTTTTATCATTATTGCTTAATGCACTGAATGAAAGAACAGCACATATTTCTGTAATAAGATCTTTCTTGCTTTGCGATTGTGTACCGAATAAATTACTGGCGCTTGCATCCACTAATAAAAAAACACTCAACTCTCTTTCTTCCTCGAACACTTTACTGTAAGTGCCGTTCATGCGTGCACTTACATTCCAGTCAATAAACCGAATATCATCACCTGCACTGTATTCTTTTACTTCTTTAAAAGCCATCCCCTGCCCTTTGAACGCGGTATGATATTCACCGGTGAACAAATGGTTGGTCAGCCTCTTACTTTTTATCTGAAGCTCACGTACTTTTTTTATTATTTCTGCTGCAGTCATTATGGTACCTGAATTGTACGGAGAATATCATCGATCAATATCTCAGTTGTCACATTTTCTGCTTCAGCTTCATAGGTCAAACCGATTCGATGACGCAATACGTCTTTCGCTATAGCTTTAATATCATCAGGAATAACATACCCTCTTTTGTTCATGAAAGCATGCGTCTTTGATGCCAAAGCCAGATTGATACTTGCTCTTGGTGAGCCGCCATAACTGATCATATTCTTCATTCTATCCAATCCATATTGGTCAGGATAACGTGTTGCAAAAACAATATCAATAATGTACTGCTCGATCTTCTCGTCCATGTACACTTGACGAACCAGGTCCCTGCTTTCTAAAATTTCTTTTGTTGTAACAACTTTTGAAACCGTTGCTGAAATAAATCCCTGCGCTTGCTGACGAATGATTAATTTTTCTTCGTTTTTATCGGGATAGCCCACAACTACCTTCAACATGAAACGGTCTACCTGTGCTTCAGGCAAAGGATAGGTTCCTTCCTGTTCCAAAGGGTTTTGAGTAGCCAAAACTAAAAATGGCTCTTCTAATTTATACGTGTGTTCGCTGATAGTAACTTGTTTCTCCTGCATTGCTTCGAGCAAAGCGCTTTGCACTTTTGCAGGGGCACGGTTAATTTCATCTGCTAAAATAAAATTGGCGAAGATGGGGCCCCGGCGTACAACAAATTCATTTTTGGATTGATTATAGATCATGGTACCGATCACATCAGCGGGAAGTAGGTCGGGCGTGAATTGTATTCTACTGAATTTGCCATCCACTGCCTGTGCAAGAGATTTGATGGTCAATGTTTTTGCCAGGCCGGGCACACCCTCCAGCAACACATGTCCGTTACTTAATAAGCCGATCAATAATCTGTCGACCATATAATGTTGACCGATGATTACTTTAGCCAACTCATTTCTTAAACGATCCACAAACTGAGAAGTATATTGGATGCGTTGGTTCAATTCTTGAATATCGGGCGCTGTTTGCATGAACGTAAATTATTTTAGAATGGTGAATGTACAAAGTTGAGAGGATTGAACGACACTGAACTGGGTGAATTGGGAAATTTTTAATGATGTAAATAATCAGAACAGGGATTTTGAAGGATTGATGGGATTTAAAGGGTTAAAATTGATAAAACATAAATCACCACTACGTTTAACCCTTATAAACCATCTTTCGGTCAAAAACAATTATTATAATTAGTTGAATTTGATACAATAAAAAATATCTTCGCGGCCTATGACAGAATTTGCCCATGATAAGGTGGTACCAGATAAAGGCAGCAGCCTGAATAAAAAACAACAGGTGGCTGAAATGTTTGATAGTATTGCATTTCGTTATGATTTTTTAAACCGCTTTTTGAGTGCAGGTATCGATGTGGGCTGGCGTAAAAAAGCCATCAATCAAATAAAAACGATCCAACCCAAAAAAGTATTGGATGTGGCCACAGGTACTGCTGATGTGGCGTTAATGACCTTTAAAATGTTACACCCAGAAAAGATCATCGGTATAGATATCAGTGAAGGAATGCTGGAATTAGGCAGGCAAAAAATTGAAAAGCTCGGATTAACAAACAGTATCGAATTATTGAAAGGTGATAGTGAGAATATTAGTTTTGAAGACAATAGTTTTGATGCCATCACGGTTGCATTTGGGGTGAGAAATTTCGAAAATTTAGAAATGGGATTAAAAGAAATGCATCGAGTATTAAGACCGGGCGGAAAATTAGTAGTACTTGAATTTTCAAAACCTAAACAAACAGTGTTTAAAATATTCTATAACCTATACATGAATCATATTGCGCCCTCATTTGGGAAAGCATTTTCAAAAAATGATAATGCCTATCAATACTTGAACGATAGTGTTCAGGCTTTTGCTGAAGGCGAAACATTTTTAACCATCATGAAAGATGCAGGATTCACAGACACTTATTTAAAATCCCTCACATTGGGTATTTGCAGTATTTATTGCGGAAGCAAATGATAGGGTCATCTGAATCGGGCTGAAATGGTGTAGCATACTTTATCATTAATGCGCCAGAAAATTTCTCCATTTATTTTCCTGATCTTATTCCTTTGTTTTTTTACCAATAGTTTTCCTTCACTGTTGAAATATTGTGGTTGTGAAAAATAAGTGAGTATATAATACTTTTTATTGGTGAACGGCTTACTTAAACCCACCGGTCGCATAGAAATAAAGATGAGTGAGCTCTTTTGTTCATCTACATAATAATCCAGGTTATTGATCCATGTACAATGAATTGAGCGCATTTTAGTGATAATATCTCTAATGCCTTTTTCATTCAACGTATACTTCAGCAAAGTATCTTTCAACCTGGTTTCGTCGATGCCAAATTCATAAATATATTTGATCGAATCAGTCATGATCTCGATGGAAACAAAATCAAAGGATCGATCTGTAAACTCAATAGAGAATGGCTTTTGTGTGTATAATGTTTTAAAAGACTGTTCAATATTATTCAACTCTTTTTCATTTTCCTCATAGTATTTTGTGTTGATCTTTTGTGTAGAGTTACAGGCACAAAATATAATAGCAGTAAATAATATCAGATATAATTTACTCTTGCACATCATTCATTTTTTTAGTGCAATGAGTAATCCCATATGTGATCCTTTTCAGGAATCTGGGTGTCAGTTGTCGAAGTGATCTTCCTCCATAATCCCAATAAATCATTGTGATTGTATCATCAGCTTTCGAAATATTTTGCAGTATGATATAGTGTGTTGGCACTGCTAATTTTAAAGCCGAATGAGTTTTTTTATAAAGGAAAGTATTGTTAATATAGAGCACCATTGTGCCTGTTTTCATCTTACTGCTGATATACTCATACAAATCGCTTATTGCAGGATGAATCAGGTCAGAACCAACTGCATCCATTTTTTCATCAAATAATTCTCTCAACATCCGGTTGAATTTGGCATAGTTGACCGATGCCCATAACTTATCTTCATCCCCTGCATCATAGTGTTTATCAAACAGATTTAAATATCCTTTGAAATGATCGGCTAGAGACAAGAACCACATTTGATCGGCAGGTCTTATATCCAGTTTCCCTTTAAATTTCATTGATCCTGCTGCTTGTTTAATTTCTGGCGAAGGACGAAAAGTAACTTTACCCATTATTGCTTCCCCATGTTCGTACAATTCCAGCATAAACTTTGCATAGACTAATGGATCATCATGCAGGAGTATATATGACAATGCCGCATAACCGCAAAAATTGGTGCTTACACCTTCGTAAATACTCAAAGGTTTATTAATATTTAGCTTTATATTTTCGAGGAAGGTTGCTGGCTTTATATTGGGCCAGAAAGAACTTCTCGCCAAGGTATCGGTCTTTTGTATGAATGCTATTGCCAGTTGCCGTGCAGATGCATTTAAAGTGTCTTTTTCAATCCTAAATATATCCGAGGCTCTTGCAATATTTGTTTCCAAAAAGCATCCGCTGATGAGAAAAAAGATGCTGTAATATTTTTTCGGGAAACTCAAAACATAAGAACTTTATAAACTGCAGTAAATATACTCATCTATGCAGCCATTTCGTTTTAAACATTCAAATCAACCAATAATTGGCATTTCACAGAATAGGCTAATAATATTTTAAGAAATTTTAAAGGTTAAACTGCATTATATTGCAACTTCATTCGGAACCTAATTCATCAAATAAATAGTCTAACTATTCTTTGTTTCTACACGTTGATCTTATTTAAGAACCTAAAAGCAAATTTTCACATTGCTGCATAAACATCATTTATTGTACAACAGAATAATTATTCTTGTATTTGTTTTATTTGCAGGCAGAAACTGTTTTGCCCAAACAGAAATATATCGTTCCGAACACGATGACGTGCCTTATTATTTTGGTGCCACATTCGGCTATAATTCTTCCTGGTTAAAAGCCACAAAATCATATAAATTTTTACAGGACGACAGTGTATTGGTTGCATTACCCGGCAGCAGTGGTGGTGTTTCAATCGGATTACTGGCAACCGGAAGGTTAAGTGATCATTGGCAAATATGTTTTAATCCGCAAGTCATCATCGGCAGTTCCCGTTATTTTACATATACATTAAGCAATCCGGCACCCGGCGAGCCTGTTAATCAAACAAAGGTTTTACCTGCCATGATCGTTAGCTTTCCCTGGCATTTTAAATTCAACTCAGACAGGATTGATAATTTCAGGGTCTATTTATTGGGAGGGATAAAATACGATATTCATTTTGCCAGCAATGCAAGTGATGCAAATACCGGTACCGATATAAAGTTCAAAGCGCATGATTTTGGAATTGAGGGAGGTATCGGATTCAATTTCTTCTTCCCTTATTTTACTTTATCACCCGAATTAAAGTTCAGCAACGGATTGACCGATCTTTTACAAAGAGACCCTACAGTAAAATATTCAAGCGTGTTCGATAAGATTCAAACGAGAATGATCATGTTCTCGCTGCATTTTGAATATTGATTTTTTTTACAGGCTTTATTAACGCTATCTAACATCGTTGCGTCGCACATTTCAACTGAAGATCAAATAATCATCAGAAAATCATCTTGACATACTGAGTGGTGTAACAAGGAAATATTGTGTATTGTTATAAAAATCTGCCGGACTAAAATCAACACCAGTAGCATTTATCACCCATGACCTTGTTAATGGCAGCTCTCTACCGGTTGCTTTCAACAGTTCCCAGCTTGCTCCGGAACAAACTAAATTATCTTTACCTAATCCATAATTGGTTTGACCAAATACGGTATAAGCTTTCCCTTTTTCGGTGTCGAGTTCATTTTTTGCAAGCTGTAAAGCTTTCTCATAAAGTTGCTGTGCTTCTGCGGGTTTCAGAGGTTGCGCCACTCCGTTGATAGCTGATTTTGCAACACTTGCATCACGGCTGTCATATTCTCTATGGATTTGATCCTCATTTTTTATTTTCGGCCCTTCTCCCGGCATATTATCTAAAAATATTTTTTTGCCATTCACTTCTTTCAAATAAGTAACTGTATGTGAAGCATCAGAGGTTCGCGAAAGATCGGTAAGCTGAGTACCATATTTAACAACATCACCTTTCCACTCATTAGGTGCTAAGAGTATCACATCTCCTGACTCAAGCTCATCGAATTTTTTGTATGGTAAAGGAGGCGCGTTATTCTGTAACGTATTCAAGATACCCTTACTCCATTTATTTTCCTGTCTGTCTGCTATTAATTGTTTTTGCATGCTCAACCATTCAGCATTCAACGAATTGAGCTTTTGCTGTTCCAGGTCCTCATCCGTTATATTATCCAAAGATTTAAAAGCAAGATTTGCATCATCCATTTTTTTGATGCCCAAATTTTGAGAGCCGTCTAATTGTTTATACGACTTCATTAATTTCAAGTACATCGCCATATCAATTGAATCTTTGATATGCTGTTGTTTTTCTTTTTCGGCTTTTTCTTGTGCCAATTTTATTTGCAATTGTTGTGCTGCAAGCTGTTGTTGTTTGAGTTTTTCCTGCTGCGACTTTTGGTCGGAATTGAATAAACCATTCAACAAACCTTGCATTAGTGTCCCCGCTATCATCATGTTCATATTATTAGCAGGGGTAATTGCTATCGGTTTTGAGGAAGAGGATACCTTAGGTGCATATGGACATGTAGATTTATGTTCGGTACCACATTGAGCACCACAGGAAGCACATACACAATTAGGTATTGGTTGTGCAGCAACATTGGCATAAAAAATACAATTAATTGCAAATACAAAAAACAAATCGAATGCTATAATTGAAATGACTTTCATAAAAATTAATTTAAAGATCACTGAATCAAAAAAATCAGTATCAAAAAATTAATCCTTCACTTTGTTCTCCCATTCATAGATCTTATCCTGCGCCGCCCTTGCATCAGGAGCATCAGGAACCAATTTCATATATATATTCATCTGATCAATTGCTTTTTTGTACTGACGAACTGTAGAATAAAGCATTGCTAAATTGAAACGCGCAAATGGATAATATGGTGTAATGCCTAATGCCAATTGATATTTCTCTATGGCAGCATCATAATTTTTTTCTTCAACACTGCTGTTTGCCTGAACCGCAAACTTCCTTACATATTCAGGTACATTTGGTTTTACCGGCAGTTTAGGATAGATCTCATACATTTTTGAAATAATAGAATCAAGCAAGGATTTGTCTTCAGCTGTAATATTTAAAGCATATCCCCAAGCTTGTCTTAATTTTTCGAAAGCAACTGTAAGCTTGATATCTACAAGAATTCTTGATGGAGCTGATTGCGCTTCCTCGAAATTTAAATTGGCTTCATCTAAAAATTGGTGTGTCCGTTGATGTCTGAGTTCGGTATTGTAAAACTCAAGTTTATAATCATCAGGGAAAAATGTTTTTATAGAAGGATCATACTCTGCAAATTTCAGATACAGTGAAGTTGCTTTATCTTTTGCTCCCACATTAACATAACTGATTCCCAATGCAAATTGCTGTTTGTAATTCTTGGGATTTTTTTCTACAAACACTTCATAATCTTTCATTGCAGAAGAATAATTTTTTTCTTGAAAATAACAGTCCGCTCTCCAACTGTATAGATTAATATCTGCAGGATTATACTTTATTGATTGAGAAAAATCCTCTATTGCTTCACTTCTTTTTTTTGTGTACAAATAACATTTACCTCTGCCCCAATAGCCAAGATAATATGGCGTTGCAGGCTGACTTGCCGCTACTCCTTTTACTGTATTGTTAGTTGTTGACGCTTTTTTATCAGCCTTAGTAACATAAGTCGTATAATCAGTTATAGCTTGATTATACATTTCCTGTTTTTCAAAGAAAGTTGCTCTTGTATAATAAAAATTCCAATTCTTATGTTCCAATTCTATGGCTTTATCAATATCAGCCATAGCTTCATTTGTCTTATTCAGTTTGCTATATACCAATGCCCGATCTTGATATGCCATGGCATTATTTGGGTCTTTTTTAATGGCATAAGAATAAGACAAAACAGCGCTATCGAATCTTCCTTCTGTTTCTTGCTTTTGTCCCTGGCCTACAGAGATACTGGCGTAATAACTTGCCGGCATGCATCCGCTCATCAATAACCACAAGATCGAAATATTAAAACATATTTTTTTTGTTAAAGAATAAAATTTGCAACCACTGAGAGAGAATTCTGTTACTTGAAGATCATCGAATCGGGTGTTATTTTTCATAAAACATATTTTTCACCATTGAAGCTGAAAATATTTCCAGCAATTATATGCTTAACAATGAAAAATAATCTTAACAAAGTTTACTGATAAACAGGGGTAATAACAAAAGAGTTTTCAAGCGCTTGAAATTACTATATGTGCTAAAAGA
>CAIKTE010000203.1 GCA_903830285.1 uncultured Chitinophagaceae bacterium
AATCAAAATATTCGGAGAAAAAGTGACGCACGAAAGTGACGCAAAAGAAAAAATCACCTACGAAAATATCGTAAGTGATTGATTATCATTGTAGCGAAGAAATTAGTAGAATCTAACCAATTATGGGCTGATTTTGTTGCGTTTTGCAATGGTTAACTCAATTACCATTTGGGATTAATATGAGTTTCATAAAAGGGTGGTTTTATGAGACTATGATATTTCCACTTTATACGCAGGATTTACTGTACTAATAATTTATGCAATAGCATCATCAATTTTAAGTACAAAAGCATTTTGAAAGCCGGCTTGATCTGGCATTATCACTTGAAGGCCGCCCTTGGTTTGCTGAAAATTCAATGCTTCATGATATCCCAATAAACTTACTCTTGATACTTTTTGGGAATTATTCAATGCTATCGTTTTAATTAGAGTTTTGTTTTCTTTGGGCCAGCCGAAGACGATGGCATACAGAATTTTCCCCTTAGTGGTAAACCTCATATCTTCAGATCCAAACGGTTTACCTTTCCCTTCATTAAATCCCTGAGCACTAAGTGGTGCAGCTGATTCTATTGCAGGCCCTTCCCCATATATAGTCCAAGGTCGTGTACCATAAATACCTTCTCCATTAATCTGCATCCAGACTGCTATTTCTTCAACAACCTTACGTTCTTTTTCGTCTATCGTTCCATCACCACGTACCGGTACATTCAGCAATAGGTTCCCATTCTTACTTACCACATCTGCCAATGTATGGATCACTGTTTTTGCGGATTTATACCGATTATTATCAAACAACCTACGGTCATAATGCCATCCACCTATACAAGTATCGGTCTGCCATGGGAATGTTTCAATCTGATTGCTTTGCCCGCGCTCAATATCCCAAACCATACAATTTCGCTGTTGTGCATCCAGTATTTTACCATTGATCACTGCCTGAAGACTACCGTGTTTTTTAATACTGCTATTATAGAAATGCGCTGCAATACGCAATCCCGCATCGCTGACCGGCCATAGCGGTAAAGCTGTATCATCAAAATACATTAGCTCAGGTTCGTATTTGTCAATCAAATCAATTGTACGTTTATAAAATTTTTCGCAGTATTCATGTGAAGGTGCTGTAACGCCATTGCCCCAATTCCATTGTTGATGGATCGTCCCATTATCCAGGCTGTTAATACTCAGGGGATGATTCTGTGCATAAAGCTCCTGAGGATCATAACCTTTCCACCAGGCATCTTTACCATCAGCAAGGGTAAGTTTACCATCATAAGGGATGCCTGCATATACTCCATTTTTGTCAGCTCTTTGCGCTGTTTCATACCAGCTCCAGGCATGAGCAGCATGAATACTCACCCCAAATGGCAACTGATTGTTTTTGGCTGCTTTCGCCCAACCGCCGATCAGATCTTTTTTTGGGCCAATACGAGTAGCATTCCATTCCTGGTGTTTACTATCATATAAGTCAAAATTATCGTGGTAATTTGCCAGTGCTACTAAGTATTTAGCCCCTGCTTTTTTGTACAAAGCAACCAGTTCTTCCGGATTCCAGTTTTCTGCTTTCCACTCGTTGATTATTTCCTTAAAACCAAATTTGGATGGATGTCCAAATTTTTCACAATGAAATTTATATTGGTCACTACCCTCCTGGTACATTCCACGGGCATACCAATCACCACGTTCCGGCTGACATTGCGGTCCCCAATGCGCCCAGATACCAAACTTAACGTCACGGAACCATTCAGGTACTTTGTACTGCATAAGCGAATCCCAATTGGGCTGGAAAGGTCCGAGCGCTTTATTCCGGGATGAAAGGAATGGATGAGCAAATACATTTGACAGGTATAAAGATGATATACCTGCTGCCATCCCTTTTATCAACGTTCTTCTTTTCATATGATAATGTAGCATTTAATTATAAAAAAATAACCCTTGCTTTTTCATATAATTAAACTCATTTTACTTTCATCAATGTTACAAGGCCTACTGTTTTTTGATGAGCCAGGTTATTTTGTTTCCACATCAATAATCTCCCGGCCACTTTTCCCTAAATATTTCTGAATAACAGGTATATAAGCATCGCCTCCATTCCCGCTATTGGTGAATATCAGCAAGCCTTTTTTTGATTTCGGTAACATGAATACAATAGTTTGTGTGCCCTTTCCTACTCCACCATGTGTGATCACATTTTCAGCATCGATTTCGTCAACATAAAAGCCCAAATGCTTCGATAGTCATGAGCAGTCCTATCACTATTCCAATTTTAGCTAACCCATTGATATTCCATTTTGCAGGGCTTTGCGACCATTTTACATTGTCTGTTGATAAAGCAATTTTAACGAAATCGGTCATGAAAATCATTATCAATAAAGCTGTAGCGGTCATCACAAATTTTCCAAGTACGAGGAAAGCAACAACAACAAAACAGGTTTTTAAAATAGTTCTTGCAATTTTATTTAATATCCATGTATTGATGCGTTCAAACATCATTCTTCCAACTTTAATGGGACCCAGTATGTTCACCAATCCTTCCTGTGTCAAAACAATACTGGCTGCACCTTTGGCAACATCGGTAGCACTGCTTACTGCAATTCCTACTTCGGCTTGTTTTAATGCAGGGGCATCATTTACTCCGTCTCCTGTCATGCCAACAATATGCCCATTTGCCTGGAACGCTTTTACAATATCATATTTATCTTTTGGATAAACTTCTGCTACACCACTGTTCTTTTCCAATAATTCAACAATATTTTTATCCGCATTTTTTAATTCAGATGCCTTTATTATCGTATTGCCTATATCAACTGCTTTTGCAATTTCAATAGCAATGGGAAGTGCATCGCCGGTTAGCATTTTTATGGATATTCCTAAATCTTTAATTTCTTTGATGAGTTGTTTAGAATCTTCTCTTGGCGAATCATGCAGCGCAACCAAGCCTACAAATTGAGGCTTGTCATTTATGTTTGCTTTTGCAACTGCAAGTGTCCTGAAGCCTTCTTTTCCAAATTCATTCACTTTAGTTTCCCATTCAGCTTTTGCCTTTTCATCCAAACCACATACTTGTGCAATAACATTGAATGAGCCTTTCATTACATTAAATTCAGCGTTGCCTTTTTTTATACCGGCTTCAGTTTTTCTGTTTTGCGGGTCGAATGGAATGAAGGATTTTTGAATGAATGAATCGTTTAAAATATTTTTTTCTTTTGCCGCATTGATGAAAGCAATATCTATCGAATCATGATTTGCTTCCTGAGATGCCAATGCACCAAAGAGCAAAACATCATCTTCTTTATAATCCTTAGCAGCCAGCAATTTTGCTACGGATAATTTGTTTATGGTCAATGTCCCTGTTTTATCAACATACAAAATATCCATACTTGCTGCATCATCAGGTGCATTTAACCGCGTGACCAAAACACCTTGCTTAACCAATTCTTTAGAACCTAATGCCATACAAACGGTAAACATTGCAGTTAACGCAACGGGAATAGCACCCAGCAATAACACCAACAGCAAAGGCAATATTCCTAATATATTGATGCCTTTTAAAAAAGCAACGATGAGCGCAATAAATAATAAAACTCCAACTATTAATAAAAGCCATTTTACCACTTTAGAAATTATCTCGTCGATATGCGATTTTGGTTTGGCGATTTTGACGAGTTCGATGGTTTTGCCGAATTTAGTATTAGCACCTGTTAAGGTCACCATTCCTGTTGCCTCGCCTTTTGTTACTATTGAACCTGAATAAATGACTTCTTCTGTTTTCTTTTCGATTTCGAGTGACTCTCCTGTGAGAGCCGATTGGTCGATGCTGATTTCTCCATTACTAATTTTTATATCAGCAGGAACAAAATCGCCAATCCTGATTCGGATTATATCACCGGGAACCAGTTCCCGTGCCGGTAATGTTTTCCAAGTTCCATCTCTTAATAATTTTACATTTATCTGCAATTTCTTTCTCAATGCCTCCACTGCATTTGCAGCATTATTTTCCTGAACAAAACCTACTATGGCATTAAATAACAATAAACCTAAAACTATATAAGCATCGGAATACCTGTGTAAAAACCACGAAAGGATGATTATCAATTCAAGCATCCATGCAGTAAGCCCCCAAAATCTTGAAAGGAATTTAAGTAAAACATTGCTTTTATTTTCTGCAACTTCATTATAGCCATACTCTTTACGGTTGCTTTCTACTTCGCTTTGATCCAATCCTTTGGCAGGATCAGTGTTGAATTGTTTGGTATTATTTTTCGCATCCATTGTATATGAATTAGTTGAACCCAGCCAAAAGCTTTATTTCTAAAGTCTGGAGTATATGAAGGTTAGACCTTTACTTACTTAAAGTGTTATACAATTATGTAAAAAATTTGCATCTTTTACATAATGATGAATGTCAATTGCTTTGCTTTTTATTTTCTAAACTAAATAAAAAGAATTCTGGTGTGTGGCTGAATAGATGGGATTTTTATTCAAATATGTTGCCATTGCATCAACTGCTTTAACTGTTAGGTTTTGCCGATTTCTCCCTAACTTTTCAGGAACGCCTTGAGTTGTAACAAAGGCTGTTTTGTAAATTTTGTTTTTTCGCAATAGCATATTATTAATAAATATTTGTTGTATGCGATGGTTTTTCGGATTTTCAATTCGCATTGTTACATTCAAGCCAAGGCATCTTTTTATATAACCGCCCATTTGTTTCATAGGTGTTCCGGAAAATGTCCGTTCAAGGTTTTCTTCCATCATTTTTAATATTTCTTCGCCTGTCAATTC
>CAIKTE010000204.1 GCA_903830285.1 uncultured Chitinophagaceae bacterium
AGAGCGCAATTGCCTAGTGAAGAACCTGATCGCCAATATGGTGAAAAAGTTAGAACAGAGCTTACAAATACTCAACGCACTTTTGCATCAAGCAAACAAAACTACGATAAATTAATAGGTCAAGCTGAAATGCTTGCTGAAAATACTTTTTTTGGTGGCCCTGCCGGTACTGCCGAACGTACATTAAAAGCTAAAATTGGTACTCCTGAATATCAACAACTTTCTAAAGATTTAGCTAAAGCTCAAATTGCAGACATTCAATCAAGTGGCGGTACTGTTGAAGGTGTTGCAGGGCAACAATTACTTGCCCATGCAAACGGCTCTGTAGTTTATGATCCTAAAGTATTGATTGACGTTGCAAGACGTAACGCTGCAAATCTTGAAAATAAAAATATGCAAGCAAATGGCGTAAGAGAGTTTACTCAAAAATTTGGCGATGCTAACGTTAAGCATTTTATGTCTATGTGGAATAAAAACTCTAACGATAATTCTGTGTTTGAAATGAAATACATTTTTGATCGTGCTAAAACACCACAAGAAGGTGCTGCTCAAGTTGCTAAATACATTAAAGAATCTGGTTTAACATTAGAAAAGCGTAAAGAATTAGCTACTAAATATCTGAACTTACAGAAGTTAGAAACTACAGGAACTTTATAATGGCTGATGCCTTATACAATGCAATTCTTGGGGAAGAAACGCCAAAAGCTGTATCTTCTAGCTCTGTTGGTGGCGGTGTTATTACCGATCAAATTCTTGATAGTTTAAAAAGAGTTGAAAGTGGTAAAGATAAATATGCTTTAAATAAAGAATCTAAAGCTATGGGTTCTTATCAATTTATACCTGAAACTGTACAAATGCTTCATAAACAAGGAATTGAATTTAATCCTTTTAATGAAAAAGAATCAAGGCAAGCAGCAAAAACATATCTTGAGCAATTGGTTAAACAAAAAGGTAGCGTTGAAGGTGCATTGGCAGCGTATGGTGGGCATATTACAAAAGACCCAACTGCTTATGTAAATAATGTAATGGGTGGAGCAAAAAAAGAACCCCCAGCATCAAACGATGCTTTATACAATGCTATTTTAGGTGGCGAATCAACTGCTCAACCAACTGCTCAAACTTCTGCAAAAACAGAAGAAGTTAAAAAGCCTTTATCGTACATGGATAAATTTGCTCAAACAATGGGCAAAGCAAAAGAAACAAATGAACCTTTAGTTGGTCTTGGTGAAGCAATAACATCTAATATTGTTAACCCATTAACTCAATTAGCTGGAAATGTAAAAGGTATTGTTCAAAGCGTTCCAGAAGCCATTAAAACTGGTCAAGCACCAGCACCAATTGGTGAAAAAATTGCTAGTGAATTTGCTGCAAAACATACTTATGAACCTAAAACTGAAACAGGCAAAGCAATTAATGAGTTTATTAGCGCAATACCTGAAAAAGTAACTGGATCACACATGGGTGTTGGCCCATTGCCAGAAACAATGGGAATTCTTGCTACGCCTAAAGAAGCCATTAACGTAAAAGGTGCAAAAGCAGAAATTGGAAAGCAATTTGAAAAGCGTTTTCCTAAGATTGAAGAAGCTATTGTTTCTGAGCAACCACAAGCCACTCTTGCTGGTGTTGGTGCTGCTAAATCTGAAATGAACCCTTATGGTGTTCTTACAGGAGAAGAAAAAGCAAGAGGTGAATACCCTGTTGTTAAACTTTCTAAAACTCCTAAAGATGTTGCTTCAACAGAGCAATCTACTAGAGCTAAAATTGCAAGTGAAATTCTTGGTCCTGATTTAGGTGTTCGTGAAGGTGTTTTAACTGC
>CAIKTE010000205.1 GCA_903830285.1 uncultured Chitinophagaceae bacterium
CCGATTGTGTGATCGACCGAAACCGTTATTCGATCATCGGCATGACGGTGATGGGTACCTGGTTATTTGCAACATTAGCTTGGACCTATTTTTTCAGTACCGTCGTTTCGAATATATATGCCTGCTTTGCCTTGGGCATTTTTATGGGGGGGATTATATTGACGATCGACCGTGCTTTGATCAAAGGCATTAATAAGTTTAATAAAAACAGAATAGCCCCATTGTTATTTCGAGGAGTTTTAGCTGTAACCATTGGCATGTTCATGGCGCAGCCGGCATTATTGTATTTATTTGATAAGGAAATCCACTTACAGATCTCTTTAGACAATGAGCAAAAGAAAAAGGATAAACTGCAACAACAGGAAGCAGTTTATGCCATCACCAAAAAAGAGTTGTTGAATAATAAAGCCAGCCTTCAAAAACAATTGGACGATAAATACAAAGAAGTATCTGTTGCCCGAAATAATTTCATAGCAGAAACTGACGGAACCGGGGGCAGTAAAAAGATCGGATTAGAAGATATTGCCAAAACCAAACAAAAAGAATATCAAAAATTGGATGGCGAATTTCAACAGATGAACATTGCATTATTGCCACAAATTAAAACTGCCGATAGCTCATTGAATCTTATCGAATCATCCGTTCAAAAAGAACAACAAACATTTGGCACTCTTTTGAATGATGGTTTTTTAACAAGGATCGAAGCCTTGAATAATCTCATTAAAACCAATTCAGCATTACAATCCCGATATTATTTATTGGTACTCATTTTATTACTCATCGAATTAATGCCTGTATTGGCCAAGACCATTTTACCCGCAGGAACTTATGATGAGAAGGTTCATCTGCGTGAAAAAATGGAAAAAGAGATCGTACAGAAAAATATGGTTCATGAACAACAATTAAAAGAGCTGTATAACCAATTGGCTTTCGAACAGGATTCAGGTTTTATCCGAAATTTCTTTACTAATTCTCACAAAGAAAGAAACGAAAAAATGCAAACCCAAATGAATACCTGGAAAGAAAGCAGCGAACAAAGTTTCGATAATATGTGGAACGGAATTAAAAAAGATATGCTTACAAAACAAGAGCATTAAAAATATTCAAACACATAGGAACATAGAAAAGAAAAGGGCAGATAGCGTTAACACTATCTGCCCTTTTGTTGAAACTATTGTTTCTATGTGGTTATTTTTAAATCAAAGCATCCTGCAATACAGAAGTTTTATATACATGCTTTTTTTCATTGTATATCTTAGCCGCACCAATAAAGCTTACGAATACAGGAGCCGGCCTTTCTACCGAACTTTTTAATTCAGGGTGATATTGTACACCGATAAAGAACGGATGATCGGGCAATTCCATGATTTCCACTAATCCGGTTTCATTATTTTTTCCGCTGGCGATCATTCCTTTGTTTTCAAATTGCTCTAAATAATCATTATTAAATTCAAAGCGATGACGATGCCTTTCCGTAATATGTAATTCACTATAAACTTTATGTGCTAAAGAGCCTTCTTTGATCTCGCATGGATAAGCTCCTAAACGCATGGTTCCACCCATCATCTTGATCTTCTTTTGCTCTTCCATCATATTAATTACGGGATCAGGTGTATTTGGATCCATTTCAGTACTATGCGCATCTTTTAATCCCAACACATTTCTGGCAAATTCAATCACAGCCATTTGCATCCCCAGACAAATTCCAAAGAAAGGCAATTTCTTTTCTCTTGCATATTGAACAGCAATAATCTTTCCTTCAATACCTCTATTACCAAAACCGGGTGCCACTAACAATCCATCCAAACCCTCCAGTTTTTCATCCACATTTTCTTTGGTGATAAATTCACTGTGCACATTCACAACCTGCACTTTTACTTCATTCATTGCTCCAGCATGAATGAAGCTTTCCAGGATAGATTTATAGGCGTCCTGCAGTTCGATATATTTTCCGATCAAACCAATGGTCACTTTACTTTTTGGATATTTCAATTTGTCCAAAAAGCCTTTCCATTTATCCAGATCAGGTTCTGGAAAAACATTGATGCCTAATTTTTTCATGCAGATCACATCCAACTTTTCACGCAACATCAGCAATGGCACTTCATAGATTGTAGAAGCATCCATTGCTTCAATAACTGCTTCTTGTTTTACATTACAGAATAAGGCGATCTTGCGTTTAATATCATTGTTCAATGGTTCTTCTGTTCGGCATACAATAATATCAGGATGCACGCCAGATTCACTCATCATTTTTACGCTATGCTGCGTTGGTTTTGTTTTTAATTCTTTGGCTGCACGCAAATAAGGAATCAATGTTAAATGCACTACCACTACATCATCTTCGGGTAATTCCCATTGCAACTGACGAACCGCTTCAATAAATGGTAAACTTTCAATATCGCCAACGGTACCACCTAATTCAGAAATTACAATATCGTAATTGCCGCTTTTTCCCAACAACAACATTCTTCTTTTTATTTCATCAGTGATATGTGGAACAACCTGTACCGTTTTTCCCAGAAAATCTCCGGCACGCTCTTTATTAATAACTGTTTGATAAATTCTTCCGGTAGTAACATTGTTCGCCTGTGAAGTATAACTGCTCAGGAAACGTTCGTAGTGACCGAGATCAAGATCAGTTTCTGCTCCATCCTCTGTTACATAACATTCACCATGCTCATAAGGATTCAATGTACCCGGATCAACATTGATATAGGGATCGAATTTCTGGATCGTTACCCTGAAACCTCTTGCCTGCAATAATTTCGCCAAACTTGCTGCAATGATCCCTTTTCCTAAACTGCTTGTTACGCCACCTGTAACAAAAATGTACTTGGCCATAATGAATGGTTAATCTGTTAAGTAAATATTTTCTTTGAACTGAACTTTCGTGCTGTTATTTTGCTGTTGTTGCGTTGTTCTAAAGGAATCCCTTCGGGATACTCTTGTACTTTCTGTTCATCACGCAACAAAAACAATCATCTGCATATTATTTTGCAGATGTAATTTTTTTTGACCTTAAAGAGAAATGGAAACAAATCACGAGATACTCTCGGAGGTCGTACAAACCTACATGAATTTTTATTCATCAAAAAATAACTGTTTGAAGAACGAACAAGCAATAGCCAAAAGTGTTAATTTAACGTGTACATCTTTACCATGAAAATCAACTTAAATGAAAAAAACAATTTTACTATCCGTCGCTGCTTTAGCTACAGCAGCACTTTTAAGCTACAGTTTCAAGCGGCCCGAACCTAAAACATCAACACCCGAATGTTATGTGGCTTGTTTCAATGCCGAAACCAGGACCTTGATCCAGGCCGATGCTGACCAACCCGGATTCGCAGCATTGCATCCCTACCCAATCCGTTTTACCCTGGAAAACCCACTTGGTAGTACAGTCAACTACAAATCCCCGGATGGTATGAATGCACAGGGTTATTTCATCAAAGCAAAAAAGAAGACCAATAAATGGTTATTCGTGATCCAGGAATGGTGGGGATTGAATGATAATATCAAAAAAGAAGCAGAGAAATTTTATAATGAGCTGGGCGATATAAATGTTTTGGCATTAGATATGTATGATGGCAAAGTTGCTTCAGTACCAGATAGCGCTATGGCTTATATGAGAAGTGCTTCTGCAACAAGATTAGAAAATATCGTAAAAGCTTCCATTGCTTATGCAGGAACAGAGGCAAAGATCTATACTGTAGGCTGGTGTTTTGGCGGCGGATGGAGTTTACAGGCAACGATCCTTGCAGGCAAACAAGCTGCAGGCTGTGTTATGTATTACGGTAGACCCGAAACCAATCCGGAAAGATTAAAGACCATTAATTGTGATGTGATCGGTTTTTTCGGAAATAAAGACCAGGGCATTAAACCCGAAGTAGTGGATGCCTTCGAACAGAATATGAAAGCTACAGGAAAAAATATCTCTGTAAATAAATATGATGCTGCACATGGTTTTGCCAATCCATCCAATCCTGCTTTCAATAAAGAAGCAACTGAAGATGCGCATACAAAAGCCATTGCATTTTTGAAAGCACATTAACCTACTATGAATGCTATCTAAGGATAGAACATAATATAAAAAGAGAGCCATCAAAATTTGATGGCTCTCTTTTTATGATTCCTAACAACAATTTTATTTCACTTTCACAACAATTGCCTGATAGGGTTCTAAAGCGATCGGACCATTTGCAGAAAATGTTGGATAGTTATTTAACAGAGGTTTCTCTTCTACAGTTAACTCTGCAGGAAGGTCCCATGTAATTTTATCTTTACTGAAATTCAGTATTACTAATACTTTATCTGCTCCTTCACCTCTTGTGTAAGCATATATTTTTTCATTGGTTTTATCCAGCAATGCATATTTGCCATACACCAACACTTTATTATTCTTTCGTAATTGAACAGCATTCTTGAAATAACTTAAACAGGAATTTACATTTCCTACTTCTGCTGCAACATTTACATTTTTATAATTCGGATTTATTTTCAACCAGGGTTTGCCTGTAGTGAACCCTGCATTCGCAGTAGCATCCCATTGAAATGGTGTACGTCCGTTATCACGTGCAGAGATCTTTGCAGATTCCATGAACTCTTTTATATCACCTTTTTGGGTTTGTAAAAGAATGTAGTGATTCTTAGTTTCAATATCATTATAATCTTCAATCTTATCGAATTTGATATTGCTCATACCCAATTCATCACCGAAATAATAATATGGTGTAGCACGCATGGTCAATAAGAATGTGGTGAGCATTTTAGAAGATGGTTCTCTAAATTCAGGCGCATCATTTCCCCAACGTGTAACCATTCTCGGCTGATCATGATTTCCGAGATAAATAGTTCCCCAACCTTTATCAGCAAAAATGCTGTCCCACTTGCTGTAAATTTCTTTGAAACCAACTAATTTATATCCGCCGGGTTCCGGTACTTTAAATTTACCCGGAACATAACCATATCCTGTTCCTTCAAAATGGTACAGCATATTTAATTCCTTGCGGTCTTCATCCACAAAGTTGTGTGCAGTTTCAGATGTTACACCAGCGCCTTCTGCAACACTCATTACATCATGTTTGCTAAGAACTTCCTTGTTCATTTCTTTCAAATAATCATGTAAGTGCGGACCGTTTGCATAATACGCCACCATATCACCATTGTATTCTTTCGGCAATTCAGGGAAGGTAGTGTCTTTCGAAATAAATGGAATCACATCCATTCTGAATCCATCGATCCCTTTATCGAACCAAAAGTTCATCATATCAAAGATCTCTTTTCGCACTTTGGGGTTTTCCCAATTGAGATCAGGTTGTTTGCGTGAAAAATAATGGAGATAATATGCATTGGTTGTTGAATCGAATTTCCAGGCATCTGCATTCACATCAAAGAAACTCCAGCGGTGTGCAGGTTTTCCTTTTTCGGCAGGCCACCAATGATAATAATCTCTGTATGGATTTGTTCTTGAACTGCGTGATTGTTTGAACCATTCGTGTTCGTCGCTGCTATGATTGGCAACAAGGTCCAACACTAATTTTATTCCTCGTTCATGCATCCCTTTCAGTAATGCATCAAAATCTGCCATTGTCCCAAATTCTTTCATGATGCCTCGGTAATCACTGATGTCGTAACCGTTATCATCATTAGGTGAACCAAAGATCGGGTTTAGCCAAACAACATCTATTCCTAAACTTTTAATATAATCTAATTTAGAAATAATGCCTTTCAGATCGCCAACACCATCGCCATCACTATCTTTAAAACTGCGAGGATAGATCTGGTAAACAACCGCTTCTTTCCACCATTTTTGGTGAGTTGTATCGGATGAAGTTTGCTGGGTTGTTTTGTTTTTACATGACATAAAAAAAAGCATACAAATGCTTATGCTTAAAAATATTTGTTTCATAGAGCAAGCGTTTACGATCAAAGTTAATACTATGTTTTTTAAATAACTGCTACAAGTAGTAATGAAATAAGCTGCAAACGTTTGCAATAAGGAATAATATCAGAAACTAAGTCTGAAACTGCCAAATACCGCAAACTTGTTCACCTGCTCATTGACAGCAGGTGTAGGGGCAACTCGCCAAACCAGATCTACCCTGAAAAGTTTAAATATATTGTCTACTCCGGTACCTAATTCACAATACATTTTCCCATCGAGAGATTTAAAAGGATAATTACCTACAAAATTCAATTGTTTATTGGCATCGCTTAAATTACCCGCAATTCCTTTGGCACTCCAGAACTGTCTCCATTTCATTTTTCGTGTGAGTGGTATGAATCTGAACAAACCTGCGCCAATATTGTGTTCAACATTGAATCCGATATATTGATCATTGATGAATTCAAAACGATTCATCAAATTGAAAGCATATTTATTATAATAGTATAATTCATTACCTGGTGCAATCTGTAGAAATGGATAGGGCACAGTTCCAAAAAGTTTTCCTACAAATAAATTATAATAAATAACCCCATAAGGAGAAACTTTTAAATAATCGGAAATAGAAAAATCTATTTTTTCGTATTTGTAACTGCTGTTTAAAATGCCCGGCCAGCCATGCGTGAATTTTATATCAACGATAGGATAATCGCTTCCCAAACTGGTACGGTCAAAATTTTCTGCGATCGTTCTTTCCAGATATGCATATCGCAATCGAAAGGAAGTTTCAAAACTATTAAAAGCATTCCCTGAAGTTGCCGGATATAATTCAGATCCCGGAAGGTTCATCAATGCGGTATATTGTCGGCTGTTTGCAACAAAGCCAAATGCTATCCCTTTATTTGTTTCTTTAAAAATTTCCAGCTTTTTTTCCTCTATCTGTTGAAATTTATAGGGGATATTCGGCCTGCGGAAAATGGTAGCAAAAATATTATCCGTTCCCAACTGATCTGTATACGTCTGTCCATTATCCAGATCATTCTTAAAAGACAATGTGATATAACTCCAGGGCAACCTGTTAAATTCATACATCACCGAAGCCTTGCCTTTGAATTTATGATCGCCATATCCATAGGCGATATAGTTATTGAAATACCAATGTTTATCAAAATCCTTATTAGTAGAAACATCAAAACGCATTCTTGTTCCTTCCCATTTATTAGCGCTTAACCAATAATACCATGGACCGATCCTGAAATTTCCCAGGTCTTTAGTTCCAGAAAAAAGAAAAGCGACCGTATTTCTGTAATGAATGAATGTTGGATTTTTTTCGAGCGTATCCAATACTAAATAGACCGTTTTTTCACTCTTACTCAACTCTTCATGCCGGTTCTTTGTCCAGAAACTATCAGGTTTCTCCAAGACATTTTGTAAAACAGCCACTTCTTCTGCGCTTTTATTTGCTTCTAATTTTTTAGTTATTGTAGAATCATTGATCAATACATTTTTATAGGTTGTAGTTTTTCGCCCTTTTAATGATATTTTTTTGGTCCCGACAGGAGATATATCAGCCACAAATTTATCCTTATACAAAAACCAGGTACTGTCGTTCACTAATTTAAATTCCTGGATTAGTGATAAACCACTGATGAAATTAATATTTGCATCAACAGATGGTCGCAATGTGATTTTCTGAATGGCAAAACTTGTATCATTTACCCAGCAATCACCTTCAAATACATCCTGCCCTTTATGTTTAGGTGTAAATCGTAAATGCACCAATCTCTTTTTATTGAGATATTGGGTATCGAGTAATTTAAAATTGTAATAATTGCTGCCGTTATCATTAAACGGACTTATAAACTGTTTATCAAATACAGGAATAAAATTGCTATACACATCAATATTCTGATACATACCACCCAGTTGCTTGATCACACTTTCATTATCTATACCGTTTGTTCTGGTGGCTTTAATGATCTCTTTTGCTTTATGGGGGCTCTTCTGATAATAATAATCCGATAAGGTCTCTATCAAATAAGCCGGGAGGAAGGGTCTCTCTTCGGAAGTGGAATCAATATAATTCAAAACAAAGTTGAGCGGTTTCAATAATTTATTCTGTGATAATTTATTGGTGTTGAGATTTTCAAGATCGAGTTCCAGTTTATTATAGATCTCGTAAGAAAAATTATTCCAGTGTGTACGATCATGAATATTTTTATATTTCATGATCCTTTTCCAAAACCATAATGCACGATTGTATTTTACTTTTACTACAGCCTCATTGGCGAAAGACTGAACTTCTAATTTTACCGTAAAAAAAACAGAGTCTTTAATTACTGATGCCGGAATCAACACAATATTATAACCCACACTCGAAATTCGCAACGTGTCATTTGCTGCCGCTTTATCCGATTCAAAAGAGAAATGACCAGCGGTATCTGTTAACACACCTCTGCCACTTATTTTAAAAACGACAGAACAGAAAGGGATGGGCTCATCACTTTGTTTATCACGCACAACTCCGTTTATCTTTTTTACCTGCGAAGAAGCATCTAACGCAAATGCAAAAGATAAGATGATCAAAAAGAGTTTTTTTATGCTGATAGAGCTTTGCATGTTACTTTCAAAATTAACCTGAACTGAGCCTTTTTAATGAAGTGTACCGATATTTACAATTACTTTAAGAGTACTGATCATATTAGTACATCTTTATTGCACTGATCAATCCATATAGGCAGTCAAATCGTGAAATGAAATCGATAGAAGTTCTTTGCTTAGAATACCTCACCCAAATTTACAAAGAATCCCTGTGAGCCATTCTTGCCAAAACCATAATCAACACAAAGGTTGGCACCCGAATGTTTATTCAACTTTAGTCGTAAACCCAAGCCATATCCCGGTAGGATGGTAGCAAACTGAGATGAGATATCACTGGAAAAATTTTGCAGATTCACAAATAATACGCCACCTAACAATCCGTTCCTCGAAATACGGTATCTGTATTCACTTTCAAAATAAAGCATATTCTTACCGCGAAAGCGGCCCTGAATATATCCTCTTCCTGAATTATATTGATCGTCCCAGCCCGTGCTGGGTAATAAAAGATAGGGAGGTGTTCCGGATGTAGTGATCCAGTCCAGATTCCAAAAGGATAATACATTTTTGGAATGTTCTGGAAAATGAAAATAAGTACGCACATCGATCATCAAAGAATTCCAATTCGAATCACTTCCCAAGAATTTTCTATTAGCCCGATAGACCAAATTATAGTACCACCCATCTTCTGCATTGATTTGGTTAAGCCTTGAATCGTATAATGCTCTGAATGTAATACCCACAGCCCTTTCGGTTGTTCCTAATTCCTTCGTAAATATAGAATCCCTTCTTCTGGTTAAGGGATCAAGGGCTTTAATATCCCAGAATCCGTCAAAATAAAGGCCTGCTCCCAAATAAAAATCTTTTGCAACAGATGCTAAAATTGTTTCATGCAATTTCAAGCCCGTAAAATCAATTGTAACACCTTTATTGGGATCAGTCTTACCACCCAACCCGAAAATGTCGGAAGGATATTGAATATATCTGTTATCTGAAATGAAGTTGAATTTATTGTTCTTTGTCCAGATATCAGCCAGCACAGGCACGATGGTCTGATTGTATTGCGAATAAGTGATACTCGTAGAGATACTCGATAGTTTCGTATCGGCTTTATTATCGTTATAATAGGCAAGATTAGCGCTTAAAATTCCTGCAAAACCTGTTTGCAGCGTATATCCCACTGCAGGAACAAAAGAAAAATGTTTTTGTTTTCCGCTTTCCGAATCCTCATTTTCCAGAAAAGTGCTTTTAGTTTTTGACTTTCTTCGAAAAACATCTTTTATATCGCGTTCATTAGAATAATCAGGTGTAACTCTAGCAATAGTCGTATCAGTTGTGATGGAGGCATTAATAACTGCATCAATCTGTGCCTGGCTGACATTCAAAAGAGAAAAGGAAAATAAGAATAAAAGAAAGTAATGTTTCCGCAATGCTGCAGTTTTAAATGAAAAATCAATTATCTATGATGATACGTATACTAAAACAAACTGTTGCCTAAGAACGCAAATAAAATGCTATAATTACATATCATTCACTATTTTTTTATAGCTCGTTACAATACCCTTGATCAGTGAAGAACTGAAACCCTGATGTTCCATTTCGTTCAATCCTGCAATAGTGCAACCTTTAGGCGTTGTTACCTTATCAATTTCCTGTTCTGGATGTGTATTCAATTGCAATAATAACTCAGCTGCTCCTTTTACTGTTTGAGCCGCAATCAAAGAAGCCACTTTTGCACTGAAACCGATCTCAATCCCACCCTGAATATTGGCACGAATATAACGCATTGCATATGCAGTACCGCAAGCTCCCAAAACTGTAGCTGCATCCATTAATTTTTCTTCGATCAAAACAGTCTTTCCTAACTGATTAAAAACATCAGTCACAAATTTCATCTGCAATTCATTGGCATGATGCTGACTGATGCATGTCATGCTTTCCTGAATAGCGATCGCCGTATTAGGCATAACGCGAAATATGGCGAAAGGTTCATCCAGCATTTCCTGCATGTCCTTGATCCAAACTCCGGTTGCTACACTGATCAAGACATGTTTGTCGACTTGAAGTTTTGGTTTGATTCCTTCCAAGACATCTTTCAATTGAAAAGGTTTAACAGCAAGTATGATATAATCAGCGAAATCAACCGCTTCATTATTATCATTACTTGTTTTAATTCCTTTTTCCTGTAATGAAGAAAGTGTTTCAATATTTCTTTTGGTGATGATGATATCCTCCGGCAATACAAAGCCACTGCTGATCAATCCTTCTGCAATTGCTGTTCCCAAATTACCGCCGCCGATGATAGCTATTTTCTTGCTCATAGAAATTTATTGAATGAATATTGAATGTTTTTCAAGCCAAATCACGGCTTCTTCAAATTGAATCTCAGAAGATGCGACTCTAATAACAAATTCATATGCTTCCAGTTCTGAAGCTATCAATTTTATATTGTTCCTTTTTAAATAAATAACCAATGAAAGAAAGCCTGTTCGCTTATTTCCATCAACAAAAGGATGATTCTTTACAATACTCTCCAATAATGCATTGGCCTTTTCAAAAACAGAAAAATAAACGTCCTTATTATCAAAAGTTTGGAATGGACGAGATACCGCACTTTTAAGTAAATCCATATCTCTAATACCAATTCTTCCTCCAAAAAAATTAATGGACAGATCATGTAATACCAATACTTCTTCAACTGTGATCATTCTGCCAGTTTTTTAAGCGTGTTTCCATATTCGGCAACAGCTTCGGCAAACAAATATTCAATTGAATCTTTTTTAAGCAATTCAATTTTTTTTAACAACCCACTCACAAGATCCAGTTGTTCTTCAGGCATTGATTCGATAGCCGTTACTATTTCTTTTTTCTTTTTTTCAATAGTCAACATAACTTTTGAGTTTACTCGAATTTACCAAATTTTACCCGCCTGTAAATAATTCCTTACATAATCATCCACTCCTTCCTCTAAAGAATAGAATTCATTTGTATATCCTGCCTCATGTAATTTTTTCATATTCGCCTCTGTAAAATATTGATACTTGTCTCTAATATCTTCAGGCATATCAATAAAAACAATATTCGGTTGCAGGTCCAATCCGCGAAATGTTGATGCTGCCAGATCATAGAAACTTCTGGCTTTTCCGGTACCTAAATTATAAATACCATTCTTCTCAATGGACCATTGACCATCCACCATTGCCAACATTATCCAATCGATCACTTTTACCAGATCTTTGACGTACACAAAATCACGGAGTTGTTCTCCGTCTTTGAAATCAGGTCTGTGACTTTTAAACAACTTTACAAGGCCGTCTTTTTTTATCTGATTGAATGAATGCCATATCACACTTGCCATACGGCCTTTATGATATTCATTGGGACCATAAATATTAAAGAATTTCAACCCTGCCCAGAAAGGCGGCTGATTTTGTTGCTGTAAAGCCCATTTATCAAATTCATTCTTACTGATGCCATAAGGATTCAGCGGTTGTAATTTTTCTATTACTTCATGATCATCATCATAACCAAACTCACCTGCACCATAAGTTGCAGCCGATGATGCATAGATCAACGGTACATTATAAGCTGTACAATAATTCCAGATATCCTGCGAATATTCAACATTCAATTCTTCATGAATGGCGTAATTGAATTCGGTGGTATCTGTTCTTGCACCCAAATGAATCACAAAATCTATCTGTGGTTTATTTTTATGCAACCACTCAAACAAGTTATATCGCTCAACGATCTGAGTAAACTTTTTTGATTCCCAGTTGATACGTTTCTGCTCAACGCCAAAATCATCTACTAGAATTAAATTCTCAAAACCTTTTTCGTTTAAATATTCAACCATGCAACTACCTATAAATCCGGCAGCGCCTGTAACTATTATTGTTGATTGATGATTCATTTTCTATTTTAATAATTTCTCAATTGCAGTATCATATTTTTCTTTCCAATCAGAAATGCTTCCCCAATTTTCTCCATTCAGTTTTATCTCCTTTTTTGTGACAATACCTAACTCAGTAAAAGCAATGTTATTTGATATAGCCTTCTGCTTTAAGCTTTCAGCCTTCTGCTTTGTGCAAGTAACAACAACCCTACTTTGTGCTTCACCAAACCAGTATGCATCTTTTCTGAAACCTGCTGTATCAGCATTCACAGCAAATCCCAGATCGCGATTAAATCCTTTCTCCAACAAGGTTACTATTAATCCACCTTCGCTGATATCATGTGCTGACAGTATTAATTTTTCTTTGATGATGGATGAAATAAATTGTTGAACATTATATTCTTCATCAATTTCAAAATGCGGTGCAGGAGAATATTCTACTTTCTTTATCTTATGCAAATATTCTGATGAACTTATATCATTTTGTTGTGCACCGATCAATGCGATCACATCACCTTCCTCTTTAAAATCCAATGTCATTCTGTTTTCAAAATCATCCAATATACCCACCATGCCAATGGTTGGTGTTGGATATACAGGTCCATCCGGATTTTGATTATAGAAACTCACATTACCACCTGTAACAGGTGTATTGAATTTGCGACAGGCATCACCCATTCCTGTAACTGCTTTTACAAACTGATAATACACTTCCGGATCATAAGGATTACCAAAATTCAAACAGTTTGTAACACCTATCGGCTCAGCACCACTGCACACCACATTTCTTGCTGCTTCTGCAACAGCGATCATCCCGCCTTTATAAGGATCTGCAAAAACATATTTACTGTTACAGTCTGTTGTAATGGCCAATGCTTTTCCGGTTCCTTTCGCCAAAACAATACTGGCATCGCTTGGAGCATTAGTACTTGCATTGGCTGTGCCTACCATACTATCGTACTGAACGGTCACCCATCTTTTGCTGGCGATATTTGGAATTTGAATGAGTTGTTCTGCAAAAGTTTTTAAATCAGTAGCATCAGCCACATCATTCATTGAAAATGCTTTTATCTTTTCGAAATATTTAGGTTCTGTATATTCTCTTGTGTATTGCGGAGCACCACCTCCTAACACTAATTCATAGGCCGGAACTGATGCTTCCAATTCTCCATGCATATAAAAATTAAGCAGTCCGTCATCTGTAACCTCCCCAATTTCACTGCAGGGCAGATCCCATTTTTCAAATACTTTTAAAACAGAATCTTCTTTTCCTCTCTCTACACAGATCAACATTCTTTCCTGACTTTCACTCAACAATAATTCCCATGCTTTCATGTTTTTTTGACGGGTAGGAACTTTATCCAAATCAATGCGCATACCCACACCACCCTTTGCACTCATTTCTGCTGTGGAACAAATAATGCCTGCTGCACCCATATCCTGCATACCGATCACTGCTCCTGTTTCTGCCAATTCTAAACAAGCTTCCAATAATTTCTTTTCCTGAAAAGGATCGCCTACCTGCACTGCAGGTAATTCTTCTGTACTTTCTGCAGTAATATTAGCCGATGCAAATGATGCACCACCAATACCATCTTTACCTGTTGCACTTCCCACAAAAAATATAGGGTTACCAATTCCTTCTGCGGTAGCACTGATCATTTTTTTAGAATCCATGATACCCACACTCATGGCATTTACCAATGGATTGGTATGATAGCAATCTTCAAAATAAATTTCACCGCCAACTGTAGGCACACCAAAACAATTGCCATAATGGCCAATACCATGCACCACTCCTGCCAGTAAACGTTGTGTTTTTTTATCGTTGATATTTCCGAAACGAAGGCTGTTCAATGATGCGATAGGTCTTGCACCCATGGTAAATATATCGCGTTGAATACCGCCAACACCCGTTGCAGCGCCCTGAAAAGGTTCGATCGCGGAAGGATGATTATGTGATTCAATTTTAAAAACCACCCCAAAGCCATTGCCCATATCCATCAAGCCAGCATTCTCCTCTCCTGCTGCTACCAGCATTCTTCCACCATCACGGGGTAATGTCTTTAGCCACTTGATCGAGTTCTTATAACTGCAATGTTCACTCCACATGGCACTGAATGTACAGAGCTCAGTAAAGTTGGGTGTACGACCGAGTTTTTGTTTGATGAGTTCGAATTCGGCTGCGGTTAATCGAAGTTCCTCCGCGGTTTTTACGGTTATTTCCATGATGCCGCGAAGTTAAGAAAGTGAAATGGGCAGGCAATGCTAATTATTTGTCATAAATGCATTATGTATAAAACTTGCAAATAACTATTTTATCCGGTGCTTTACTATATCATTTATAGGTGGGGAGGGCTAAAGTTCTATTTAGATTATTAGACCACCACTGACAAGCTGTCGCTTAAGCCTAGTATAAGCCTTATATAAGCCTAGTACGACCCTAGTATAAGTCTTATATATTTCTTAGTAAAATCTATCGATAATTGAGGTTTTTGTGCCGAGTTGACAGAAAAATATTGACTCTCCTTAGCCAACGAATAGACAACCCACCTTATTTAGATGGCTTGTGAAACAAAAATGTATGTACCCTGAGATTATTTGGTTTAAATAAACGGTCGTTTAAAAAGACTGAACAGTAGCATCGATAAAAACAAAAGCAGCCAACAATGACGGTCGGCTGCTTAATTAATTATTTAAGCGATGTTCAGATCACACTTAACTTCTTACTGTTGTTTTCTTCGGCAAGAACTCTAAATTTTATACCGGCAAGTATTTATTAGAAGAATTGGGCTTAAAAATAGTTGTTGAATTTGTTTCAGCACTAATGGGGGAAACCAGTTATGAAAACAAATTTGACTATTCATTAGGCATTCAAAGTACTCCATTAATCCTACAAGGTAATAGACAAATCATTATAGTAAGTCAGAAATGGAAAGGTCGATTAGGGAACCCTTTTCATGATATTATTTCTTTAATAAAATTGGATAGAAAACAGTGATAATTTATTCTCCTGTCAAACAACAATATTAATTTATAAGTTTTCGAACTCACCGATGAGTCTCAAAAAATCGTTCCTTTTTTGAAACTCATGTTTTATCAATCGATCTTTACTAAAAATTAATTCTGCAAAAAGTCCATTTTCCCAAAAAAACGTTCCATTAATCAAAGTCCCATAAACTCAACATCGAAGGTTTATTTGGGAAAAATTTTAGGATAATTTTTCTTTTGGTTCGCTTTTAAATTCAACAGGTGATAAGGCGGTTATTTGCAAGTTATGGAGAGAGTTAGCGTAACGATCAGGGATCAGGAATGAGCATCAGACCAAGCAAGATTTTATTAAACGCCCGGCAGTAGTCTATAAACAGCCCGTTTTCTTCAGGGATCACCAAGAAAGAAAGTCAATAAAGCATATATCAACACAGGAAAGAAAGTATTACCTGAGTCTTGTTTTGCCTATTTAAGAATTTTAAAGTTTTTCAAATAGGGATCCACCATTTCTTAATGGGGATTTTAGGGATAATTAACTGAGATCTTCTTTTTATAAAGAACAAAAAAAGTTAAATTAAAATAAATTACATATTTGTATTTTGCTGATTTTTATCACTTTTTTTGAACATTGGCTAAACAAACTTGTATTGTTTTAGATTTTGACGTTTATTTGTACTCCTAAATTTAAAAACTTATGTCATTAAGATTTCAAGCAATCAGCGACCTTACGAACGAGCCTAATGTGATTAATCAGGCAAGTGCGAAAAAAATCACCAGTATTTTTAACGAGAACGTTTTTACATTAAAGACTGCCCGTGAGTATTTAAATGACGAAGCTTATAAAAGCTTAACAGGAAGTATCAAAGGCGGTAAGAAAATTGACAGAGCAGCTGCCGGAAGTATTGCGAATGGCATTAGAGCATGGGCAGAAAGTAAAGGTGTAACCCATTTTACACACTGGTTTCAGCCATTAACAGGAACCACCGCAGAAAAACATGATAGTTTCTTCTCTATAAAAAGCGATGGCACAGCCATTGAAGAATTTGACGGTGCTGCTTTAATTCAGCAGGAACCTGATGCATCTTCTTTCCCTAGTGGAGGTTTGCGTGCAACTTTTGAAGCAAGAGGATATACTGCATGGGATCCATCCTCTCCTGCATTCGTGATCGAGATCGGTCAGGGTAAAACCTTATGTATCCCTACCATTTTCATTTCTTATACAGGTGAATCTTTAGATTATAAAGCACCTTTATTAAAAGCTTTGGAATCATTAAATAATGCAGCGGTTGATGTTGCTAATTATTTCGATAAGAATGTAACCAAGGTAACAGCTACTTTAGGATGGGAACAGGAATATTTTGTAATTGATGAAGGATTGGCAAATGCACGTCCCGATCTGGTTCAATGTGGTCGTACCGTATTTGGTGCATCTCCTGCAAAAGGACAACAGTTGGAAGATCATTATTTCGGTTCTATCCCTGAAAGAGTATATGCTTTCATGAGAGATTACGAAACAGAATGCTATAAATTAGGTATCCCTCTTAAGACCAGACATAATGAGGTTGCTCCTTCACAATTTGAAGCTGCTCCTATTTTTGAAGAAGTAAGTGTTGCGGTAGATCATAATTCTTTGTTGATGGATATCATGGACAGAGTTGCACGTCGTCATAAATTACGTGTACTCATGCATGAAAAACCATTTGCAGGCATCAACGGTAGCGGTAAACACAATAACTGGAGCATGGCAACAGATACAGGTGTAAACCTGTTATCTCCGGGCAAAACTCCAAAGACCAATTTGATGTTCCTTACTTTCTTCGTGAACACCATCAAAGCTGTTCATGATTATGCCGATCTATTAAGAGCATCTATTGCATCAGCGGGTAATGATCACCGTTTAGGCGCTAATGAAGCTCCTCCTGCCATCATCTCTGTATTCGTGGGTCAATACTTAGCAAAAGTGTTGGGCGAAATTGAAACAAGAGTAGGTGATAAATTTGACGAACAGGATGAAGCTATCTTGAAACTGGATATTCATCGTTCCATTCCTGAATTGCTGTTGGATAATACCGATAGAAACAGAACTTCTCCATTTGCATTCACCGGAAATAAATTTGAATTCCGTGCAGTGGGTTCTACTGCGAATTGTGCAAGTCCGATGATAGTTTTGAATACCATCTTAGCCGAAACATTAAAAGGATTCAAGAAAGATGTGGATGCATTAATTGAAAAAGGTGATAAGAAAGAGATCGCCATCATGCACATCATTCAAAAATATATTGTTGAAAGTAAAGCTGTATTATTTGAAGGTGATGGTTACAGCGATGAGTGGCATCATGAAGCTGAACGTCGCGGTTTACCTAATGTTCGTACAACTCCTTTGGCTTTAGATGCGATGATCACTAAAAAAGCAAAGCATTTATTCGAAAGCAATAATATCTATACACATGCTGAATTAGAAGCAAGGCATGAAATAGAATTGGAAAAATATACCAAGAAAGTGCAGATCGAAGCAAGGATCATTGGTGATCTTGCCTTGAATCATATTATTCCTGCTGCTGTTAAATATCAAAATACATTATTGGAAAACATTAATGGTTTGAAAGTTGCAGGCTTACCTGAATCTGCTTACAAAAGTCAATTGACCATCGCCACTAAAATAAGTGAACACGTTCAGATCATTTTTGATAAAGTGCATGGATTGGTGGAAGCAAGAAAAATTGCCAATGCGATCAGCGATACAAGAACAAAAGCCATTGCGTACAACAGTCAGGTAAAAGATGCGTTCTTCGATGATATCCGTTACAATGTAGATAAGCTGGAACATCTGGTGGATGACGATTTCTGGAGCTTACCGAAATACAGAGAAATTCTTTTCCTGAGATAAAATTGAAAAAGAAAAATAAACCAAGGACCTTGCCGGTGTAATAATCGGCAAGGTTTTTTTATTTACTCAAACCGAGAAGAATTAACCTTCTACCGAAAAATATTAGTTATATCCGTTTTTCAGTGTACTTTTTCATCACAAAAAAAAACAAATATTATGAAAAAAGTATTGTTCCTGATTGCCTTTTTTGTTTCCTGCGCATTTACAACAGTGATGGCGCAAGGTGGTGGCCAACAAATGGATCCTGCTGCCCGTTTAGCTGCTCAAAAAGAAAGATATAAAGCACTTGGACTGAATGATGTTCAGGTAGATTCTGTTATTGCTATCAGCAATGATATGAGACCTAAAATGATGGCATTAAGAGATGAGACAGACCAAGATGTGCGTATGACAAAAATGAAAGCGATCACTGACGAAAGAAATAAAAGACTTGAAAAAGCTTTACCTGCTGATCTTTCTAAAAAAGTAATTGAAGCCATGGCACAGCAACGTCCTGGTGGCGGCGGTCCACGTCCGGGCGGCAATTAAAAGCAAATAACCCCCTCCATAAAAAAATCCTCATCAAAATAAAATTGATGAGGATTTTTTTATGGTATAAAGCTTCTCTTATTTCAACTTAAAGCCTTCTAAGAATTTAGTGGTAAAATGACCATTCCTGAAATCTTCATTCTGCATTAATTGCAAATGAAAAGGAATCGTGGTCTTCACTCCTTCAATTACATATTCACTCAGCGCACGATACATGGTATTGATCGCTTCTTCTCTTGTTTGGGCAACGGTAATTAATTTACCGATCATTGAATCATAGTACGGAGGAATAACATAGCCGGCATATACATGGCTATCCACTCTTACACCATGACCACCGGGTGTATGCAAGGTTGTTATTTTTCCGGGAGATGGACGAAAGTCATTGTATGGATCTTCTGCATTGATGCGGCATTCAATAGCATGCATCTTTGGTTCGTAATCCTTTCCGCTGATATGCCTTCCCGCAGCAATTAATATTTGTTCTTTGATCAGATCAAAATTGGTCACTTCTTCCGTTACACAATGTTCAACTTGGATACGTGTATTCATTTCCATGAAATAAAAATCGCGATGCTTATCCACCAAGAATTCAATGGTACCCACACTCTCATAGTTGATGGCCTGTGCAGCTTTTCTGGCGGCATCACCCATTCTTTGTCTTAGGTCGGGTGTCATAAATGGTGAAGGAGATTCTTCTACCAGTTTTTGGTGACGGCGTTGAATGGAACAATCTCTTTCACTTAAGTGACTGATATTACCATATTGGTCGCCGGCGATCTGAATTTCGATATGATGCGGTTCTTCTACATATTTTTCCAGGTAAATTCCGTCATTCTTAAAGGAACCTGCCGCTTCGATCTTTGCGGTGTTATAGGAATTTTCCATTTGGCTTTCTTCCCAAACTAAACGCATCCCTTTTCCTCCGCCACCTGCAGTTGCTTTTAAAATAACAGGATAACCGATCTCTTTGGCGATGGATTTTGCCTGTTCAACACTTTCTAATAAGCCATGCCCGCCCGGTACAACAGGAACCCCTGCTTTGATCATGGTCTCTTTGGCAGTAACCTTATCACCCATTGAATTGATCATAGCGGGTGTAGGTCCAATAAACTTAATTCCGTAATCAGCACAGATCTGTGAGAATTTTGCGTTTTCTGCTAAAAAACCATAACCCGGATGCACTGCATCGGCATTGGTAATTTCAGCGGCGGCCATGATATTCGGAATATTTAAATAAGAATCTGCACTTGGAGGTTTACCAATACAAACAGCTTCATCGGCAAAGCGTACATGTAAACTGTCTTTATCTGCGGTCGAATAAACAGCAACCGTTTTGATTCCCATTTCTCTACAGGTTCTTATTACACGCAATGCAATTTCACCCCTGTTGGCAATTAATATTTTTTTGAACATTGATACAATTTAGAATTACAGAATGTACAAATGGGCAATAGCATTTTCATGCCACATTCGTTACCGGCATTTTCGGGTTATGCAGGTTCTACCAAAAATAAAGGCTGATCGAACTCAACAGGACTATTATCCTCTACCAATATTTTCACGATAGTTCCTTTTACTTCGGCCTCTATTTCATTGAACAATTTCATTGCTTCAATGATGCAAAGTACTTTACCTGGTTCTATCGAAGCTCCGATATCAACCAGTAGTGGTTTATCAGGAGATTGGCGACGATAAAATGTACCGATCATCGGGCTTTTTACTGTGATCAAATTATCAGCTTTTGCTGCAGGTGCGGCCACAGGTGCAGCAGGTGCAGGTGCCTGAGCTTGTTGCGGCTGATGGCCTACATTATATACTTGCTGAGGGGGAGCAGCTACGGTTACCACTTGTTCTTCTTTTTGCTTGATGGTCACTTTACCATCCTTGTCCTCAATACTGATTTCTCCGATGTTACTTTTGTTTACAATCTTGATTAATTCGTGGATTTGTTTAAGGTCCATAA